>CALFPA010000045.1 GCA_937919825.1 uncultured Spartobacteria bacterium
TTCACGGTTCCCGATCTCGACCGCACCGACTACCTCGTCATCATCGGTGGAAACAACTACGGAATCAAAGACTCCTGATTCCAAAGCGGCCTCGATCGAGCGCGCGATCATCGGTTTGCCGCAAAACGGGCGTATGTTTTTGCGGGGAATCCGCTTGCTGCCGCCTCGGGCTGGGATAATGGCGATGGTTTGCATGATTTCTGAGCCCTTTCCTCAACCCCCTATTGAGAGCAACTCTTCCACATCTTTGAGTAAATCGGGCATTTTTGTTTGGAGAACATCCCATACAATCGCATCATCCACACTATCATAACCATGGATAAGACGGTTTCGAAACCCGATAATTTGGTGGCCATTGCGAATTTTCTCAAATTCCTCAGGGAAATCGTTTCTGATTCGTGAGCATGCTTCTCCAATAATTTCAAACTTCCGCTCCACGGCGGCTTTGCTTTTGGAATCCGATTGATACGAAGAAAGATTCATCCCAGCGGTAAATTCTTGGATTTCCAAAAGCGCAAACTGAATATCAAGAAGAAGCTTGTGGATTTCAGGCTGCATAGAGCGGAATGCTTGATTCTTCGATGATTCGCCGAAAAACGGGATTTTTAATGGCAGGTCGCGTGATGAGGTCTGCATGTCGCTCGAAGATGGCTTCTAATCCCGTAGCCAAGGCCATGAAGCGGTCAGCAATCCCGGGGGCATCCGGTTGGTGAAAATCCGCGACAAAATCCAAGTCACTGGTTTTTGGATCGAAGCGATCTGAAAGGGCTGATCCGAAAAGCCTAAGTTCCCGCACCTTCACTTCATCGCAAAGTTTATAAATGAGTCTCTTTTTTTGCTCGAGAGTTTCTTGAATTAACTGATTCATTTTGTGATGGTGAATCGCTGAATTCGCTAACTGCCCCCGCAGGCTGGAATGATGGCGATGGTTTGTATGAATTTGATGTCTGATTACAGAGAATTAAGAATCTGCCTTTAGTCCTTCGCTTTCTTCCAGCGGATTCCAAACTTTTTGAAAACCAAAATTTCTTTCTTATTCGCTGTTTGGTGGCGGGCAACTGGTGGCAAGGGAAATGAAAGACAACTACTAACCTACATCCTTTAGAAGTTCAAAAGAGCTAAGACCAAAGGCTTGGAATCCAGAATCGAATGAAATGAGGGTGCATTCCAAAGACTCAGCAACCGCGGCCAACCATGCGTCTGTCCATAGGTTCGGTGATGGCCTACGCCCTTCGACGAACTGTTTGAGTTTCTGCTCTTGGGCAGTCGAGGGAAATTCCAATTCCAATGTGCGTGGATCCCGATTGAAGGCGTCCCACGCTCCAAGAGCCTCGACCGGAGCTAACGGGTTGCCGACCATAGCGACATTGTTGGTAAGCAAACGGAGAACGCCCAATTTAACAGGTAGAACCCATCCAACGCACTCCGGTTCTCTTTGATCCCACCACTCCCAAGCCACTGGATTATGAGAATGCCCTGCAACCAAAAGGGAAAAGACGACATTGATATCGGCAAGATATCTCACGCTTTCCTAATATCTTCGCCTTCAAGAATTGTATGAATTTCCAAATTGCTCCTAGAAGGTATAGGCGCAAATCTCCGGTCCACAGGCGGCGCAGTCATCTTTCGAGCATCGCAGGGAACCCTTAAAAAACTACGGGTAGC
This sequence comes from uncultured Spartobacteria bacterium, assembly GCA_937919825.1. Classification (GTDB taxonomy): domain Bacteria; phylum Verrucomicrobiota; class Verrucomicrobiia; order Chthoniobacterales; family Terrimicrobiaceae; genus UBA967. The sequence goes on from CALFPA010000045.1 coordinate 1,666, forward strand.
TTCCGTAAAAAATTCTTTCAGTGAAATTCCGCGATTCGCGGCGAGGGCCTTCACCTCACGAAAAAGAGGGTCAGGGAGTTCCAATGTTGTTCGCATACATTTTTATGAGCATATCAGAATGGATTTGTCAAATCACTTTCCCAATGCTTTGGACGGCGACGATGACTTTTTCCACATCGGAGTCGGTCATGGCTGGATAGAGCGGGAGGCTAAGAGCGT
>CALFPA010000046.1 GCA_937919825.1 uncultured Spartobacteria bacterium
CGCTTTCTTTTTCTCCGGAGAATGCCGCTTGAGTCCTCCGAGCAATGTTCAAGCATATCCATGCAGTAAGCCTGCTGATCTTGAATCGTAGATGGGATCACCTCAGGCCCGGTTTCAAAGATGCTAACTTTGCGCCGCTCCTTGTCTTCATGCATGTAGTAGGCAAGCCAGCCCCCTGCATCACAGCACATGCCAGAGGGCCAGACATCCAGGCTTGTGCCATAGCAAATCGGAATCAGACCCTCCTGCTCGATCTCTTTGCGAATCGCAATCAGCGCATGCCAAAAGCTCCAATCCTGAGCGATGATCTGGCGGCCGCGAAGATGCAGAACCAGTTTGCAGTCGCCGCCATTTTCATTCTCGTAATCCAGCCAGACCCGCTCGCCTGGCACTCCGCCATGGAGGTCTAATTCAAATCCCCGCCGCTTCGGTGCTGGATTCGGATCACTTGCTTCGGTTTTTTCATTGTTCATGGGGAGAGTCTCTCAAAACTGGTAGGACAAATACTGGGGGACCAGTTTATTCGATCGGAACGAGATGCTTGGTTTGTTGAAGGGCGTCGAAATAGTCGGCGATGCGTTCCACCTGATGTCGGTCGCGCGTGAGAAAACCGGCCTCGATGTTTTGGGATTGGGCGGCTTGGGTGAAATTGGCTGAGGTCACCAGCGCGGCGCATCTGTCGATCAGGACGATTTTGGAATGCTGGACACCGCGGAGGGATTGGTCTTCGGCGAAGGGTCTCGGGTCGTGCAGGAGTTCCGGAGCAGCGGGGCCCGTCCAGCAGGTTTCGAGAAACCGCTTTCTGAAACGGTTTGCCACCACGGGAAGGGGTTCGTCGGGTGTTTTCTTTTCGTGAGAGACATCGACAATGAAGCGGACCTTAAAGTCGGGTTGAGCCTTCATTTTTTCAACGAGAGGGGTGAAAAAATCAGCGATCGGGTAAACCACGAAGCTGCATACAAGCACCTCCTTGCGCGCCTCCACGAACAGGGAGCGTGCGACCGTGGCAGTGTCCACGACGGGAATGCCTGGCACATCGGGTCCACTGAGGACGAGAAAGAGATTTCTTTCCGAATCGGTCATCCGAGCCTTTGCCTTGTGGAGCGCCTCGCAAAGTTCGGAAAGCACCAATGGCGAGCAACCCCGATCCCGAAGACTTTTGAGGACGGCTGCGGCACGATCCGCTTTGCCGCCCACAAATGGAGCCAGCAGACCGGCGGAGAGGCTGGAACGAAGAGGGCCGTCGGCGAAAGCCTCGGCCAGCGCCCGCAGGGATTTGGGCGGCAGGTCGAGAAGCTCTTCGAGTTTCGGGGACTCCATTGGGATCAAATCGTGAAAAGCTCGCAGCCGGGTTGCTCGATGGTCGGAACCACCAGTGCTCGATCGAGGAACTCGTTAAAACGCTCGCAGGATGTCTCGGCGATAAAGACGCAACCATGGCAGGCGCAGCCGGAGATTTTTCCAAACTCATGGTCGCTGGCCCCGCTTGAGGAGCAGACCGGATCGTTCGAACAAAGGGTGCCGAGCTGCAAGGCGCGGAGGAGGTGCTTACGAATGTTACGGCTCGCGTGAACGAGACTCCCGAGAGTGCCTTCGGAACCGCTCGATGAAGTAAAGATGAGGATGCCGTAGTTGCCCTGCATGGCGGCATCTTCGGGAATCGGGGAGTAAATGCGCTCACGCAAGGAGGAGAGCGGATAGCCGCATTCCAGCGATATCGCGCAGATCAGAAGGTGGGAGAGAGTGTGGAGCATGATGAAGGGCGCTCCTGGAAAAACGGCCTTCGTTCCCGGGTGGTTTTCCCTCCAGGCGTTGAAAGATCGCTCCAATTCCAAAAGCCGCGCCTGCACCTTCGGCGTCGCCACCCAAGCGTCGATTTTCTCCTTGTCGAACTTGAGGAAGACCCCTTCTCCGCGATTCTCGGAGACCGGAAGGAAATTCAGCTTTTTGCCGATGGCGGCTCGTTCGACATTGATTTCGAGTTCGCCTTGGGTATCCGCCGTGATCGGCTCGAAGCGTGTGAAGCCGATGAGAGCCGCCACCTCGCGGAGTTTGTGGACCAGAACGATCTTCTCGATGGAGTCCAAGCGGGGGTCCTCCCATTTCGCTTTGGGAAGTTCGCGGGCGAAGAAGTCGCCCTCGGGGTCGTCGCCGACAGCCTCCAGGCGTGCCTTGGCCAGCTTTTCGAACTCCACCTCCTTCACCGGCTTGGCCAGTGCGTTCGGCTTAGCGCCGCTGCGCACATCCTCCATGGTGGAAAAGACTTCTTCATTCGTGAACCCATCGAGGCGCTGTTGGATGTCCTCCATCAAATCGCGAAGCTCCCGCAGTTTTTCGAGGCTTGGGATTTTCTTCAGTAAGCCATCCCAGTTCGCGAGGACCACCTCCTCGACCTTCGACATGCTGTCGGGGATCGAGATCACCGACATGACTTGGGGAAAATAGGCGTTGCTCGCCGTGCGGATCAGCAGGCGATTCGGGTCACCACAGCCCTTTTCATCGAGGTCGCCAAGCCAAGGGCGGCTGCCGTTGCAGGTTCCAAGGGCTTTTTCGTGCGTGGCATCCCTCACACAGCGCGCGGCCCCACATTCGCAGACAATCCAGATGTCCGAGAGGTCACCCGTCGTTCCGCGTTCCTCCATCCAGATCGACATGTGGCACAAATCCTCGCCCCGGTGGACAAAGCCCCGCCATTGGATGTCGCCGACATGGCCTTTGCGGCAGGCGCGGACGAAGCGCACCGGGACGACGGAGTGGTTTTTCCCCTCGATTTCGAATTTGGACTGCGGAGTGAGTTCCGATTTTTGAACGAGTCGGCGGCGCTTGTGTTTCTTCGGCGAGAGTTCGACTTTTTGAACGATGAACCAATGAGGAAAAATGAAGCCGCCGACCCCGGGCGTGATGGTTCCCGCAGCGAACTGAGTTTCCGAAGCTGGCGGCGGCGTTTTCAATTCCACCGATTTTTTTCCCAAGAGCCGCCCGAGTTTTACTGAGAGTCTCGGCTCCTCGCAGGTGCACGGTTTGTCCTTTTGGTAGCTCCAGTGCTCCAGCCCGCCGATGATGATCGACTGGTAGGGAAGATCGACCATGGCCCCGGGGCCGAAGGTGGTGATGAGTTGATTCGAGCGCAGTTGTTGGCGAGCCATCAGTTTGTTCCTCCAGCGGATTGTTCGACAAGGATGTCAACGGGGGTTTCCACTTCGCGCATCGAGCGGTTCGCACGAAAGCGGTGGTTCACTACGGGAAGGGATTTCAAATCGGGGTCGAGAAAGTCCCGGAGCAGGACGCCGGAGCTGACGCGGTCCTCGTATTTCTGGTAGTTCAAACCTACCCCTTGCTTGGCTTGCTCCCTTGCGATTTCACACCAGTCCGCCAGTAAGGCCTGAGCACGATCATCCACCGCCCGGGCCAGTTCCTCGCATTCCACGGAATTCAACTCCAGATCGTGGGTGCGCGCGCGTTCCGAGAAAATTCTCACCAGCTCCTGCAACTTTGCATGGTGGGCTTGCACGGACCCCGCCGCGAGATATGGCTCCATTTCGCCGAGCATGTGGCGACAGAGGCCCACCATCGCACCTGCCAAGGCCCGCTCCAGGGCTCGGGGTGAAAACGGAGTCACGCTGGTCGATTCGACGCTGCGGTAAAATGTGCGGTGGTATTGTGAGAAGCGCTCGTAGTGCGATCTGTCGCGGGGCTTGTGGGGATTGAGGAGCGTGACGACCAACCCCGGCTTGTCCTTGCTTCGTCCGACGCGGCTGGTGGCCTGAATATATTCGGAAGTTGTCTTCGGCTGGCCAAAGACAACCATCAGGCCGAGCCGCACGATATCCAGACCCACCGAGATCATGTTGGTCGCGAGCGCGACATCCGTGTGGTTCTCCAATTCGAATCCCAAGGCCAGTTCCCGCCGGGCTTGGGCGATGCGGTCGGTTTCAACGCGGGAGGTGAGTTCCAGAGGAGTGCGTTTGATGAGACGACTTTCGAAAAGCCCATCTGCTGGTTCCCGCCGCTTGCGCCTCCAGTAAACAAGCAGGCGGGCGGTGATCTCGTCCTCGACAATGCGGCGACTGCCGCCCAGTTCGCGCAGACTGTTGAAATAGGCCAGCAAAGTCATGTAGGGGTCTGCGGGATTATCAGCGACATGCCCCCCGGCGGCTTTGTGCAGGACTCCGCATCCGGAGAGAAGCGCCAGGGAAGCCCGCAGGAAAGCAACCTTCATGCTCCGGCCCTGCCCCGCAACTCCGAGGTAGAGCCGACCGGGATTCTCCGAGGAAACCGGAATTGTTTTAGCGAAGAAGGAATCGTGGCGGTCCGGCCCTTGTGGCGGGAAGATGGCTGTGTCCGCCCGCCCGAACAGGGCACGGATTTGCCGCTGGGCTTGCCGCACCGTCGCCGTGGAAGCCACGATTTTCGGCACCTGGGTTTTTCCGTTTGGCAGGGGTCTTTGGCAAAGCTGCTCGATCACCGTTTCGTAAATGCCGGCCACGGTGCCAAGCGGACCCGAGATGAGGTGGAGTTCGTCCTGAATAATGAGGTCCGGCGGAGGCAGACCCTTAGTGGGGAGGCTCGAT
>CALFPA010000047.1 GCA_937919825.1 uncultured Spartobacteria bacterium
ATCCTCGCCCTGCTCGCCATCGCGATTTTGTTGATGAGCGGTTTGTTTCTCGGCGTCCTTTGGCTTGGTGAAAGCGCCGCTCTGGCCGAGACGCGGGCGCAATTCGCCTCGGCCTCGCCGGAGGATTTGGCGCTCGCCATCAAGGAGGTCACCGCCTCGACTTTCAATGCCAACCTCCTCCCGGGCATCCTCGTCATTTTCATCAAGGCCGCCCTGCTGGCCTCGCTAACGCTTTTTATTTCCACATTCGCCACCTCCTCGATCTTCACGATCCTGATGGCTGTGGCTCTCTATTTCATCGGCCACCTGCAAGCCACAGCCCGCGAATATTGGCTCTCGGGCGTGGATGTCGAGTGGTGGTCGCGTTTGCTCACGGCGATTGTGGCTCTGCTCTTTCCCGACCTGCAGGCCTTCAACCTCACCGATGACATCATCGCGGGCACGGCGATTTCGTTGAAGCTCTTCCTCGGCACGGCGGCGCTAGGCGGGATTTATATCGCCGTGTATTTTGCGCTCTCCGCGTTCGTGTTCTCCGGCCGCGAACTATGAAATGGCGCCAAGTTGCGGCGGTTTTGCTGTTGGCGCTTTGCGGCGCGGCAATGTTGCCCCTGCAAGGCCGACTCGCCAGCGAGGCGCAGGCTGCTCATTTTCGGAAAACCTCGCTGGATATCGGCCTCCGCGAGCGCGTCGGCCAGGCGGGATTCCTTGCCGCGCTCAGTGGATTCCGCTCCCCCCTCGCGGCGATTCTTTGGATTGAGGCCCACGCCGCATGGGAAAATACCGAGTGGGGCCGGATGGCCGGCTTGTTCGATACCGTCACCACCCTTCAGCCGCGCTCGCTCACCTACTGGGACATGGCGTCGTGGCACATGGCGTGGAACGCCTCGATTGCCGCGCTTCAAAACGAAAAGCAGCCCAGCGAGGCGCTTCGAATCAAGGCCCAGCGAGAATACATCCACCTAGGCCGCGATTTTTTAGAGCGAGGAATCAAAAACAATCCAGACCGCTACCAACTTTATCTCCAGCTCGCCGTCCTGCTGCGTGACAAACTCGAGGACCACTGCGCGGCGGCGGAGGCTTTTGCGAAAGCCGCCTCGTTCCCGGACGCCCCGTCCTACGCGGCGCGATTCGCGGGTTACGAGCTCGCCAAATGCCCGGGCCGCGAACGAGACGCTTATGAAAAACTCCGCGCCCTCTGGGTGCAGGGTGAAAAACAGCGCCTCCCCTCGTTGATTAATCTCCTCCGCGATATGGAAATCAGGCTGGATATTCCTGCCGCCGAGAGAATAGATTCCACGCCTGCTTTTCGGCAGAACTGAATTTCCATGCGTTTCGCCATTTTCGGAGACATCCACGCCAACCTTCACGCGCTACAAGCCGTATTGGAAGACACTCGCGACCAGGGGTGCACCCATTCGATCTGCATGGGCGACATCGTCGGCTACAACGCCTTCCCGAAGGAATGCCTCGCCATCGTTCGGGAACTCGATTGCCCGACCGTCATGGGCAACCACGACGAACAGGTCTCCATGGACTCCACGCAGGAGGGCCTGAATCCCCTGGCAGAGGAAGCGCTCGATTGGACACGCAACCACCTCGATGATTCCGAAAAAAAATGGCTGAGCGGCCTCCGTTTTCAGCGCCTCGTGAGGGATTTCACCATCGTGCATGCCACGCTCGATACCCCGCACAAGTGGGGTTATGTCACGACCGCACTCGATGCCGCGGCGAGCTTCACCTACCAGCACACCACGCTTTGCTTCATCGGCCACACCCACCGGCCCGTCGTCTATGTGCGTGATGGATCGGTGACCTTGCAGCCTTTCGAAACCTTTCAGATCGAGAAAAACAAAAAATATCTCGTCAATGTCGGAAGCGTCGGCCAACCGCGCGATGGCGACTGGCGTTCGGCGTATTGCATTTACGATACCGATAAAAACGAGCTGACCCTGCGCCGGATTCCCTACGATCTCGAGGGAGCCCAGCGCGCCATTCTCGAAGCCAAACTTCCCGAAAAGCTCGCGCTGCGCCTGGCGAACGGGCGATGACCCGTGAGGCCCTCCTCCCTCCTTTTCATCAAGCCCGGCTCGATGGGCGATGTGATCCACGCCCTACCCGTGGCGTCATCCATCCACAACGCCTGGCCTGAAACGAAAATCACCTGGATCGTCGATCCCCGCTGGGAGCCGATCCTAAAAGGGAATCCCGCCATCGATCGAATCCATCGTTTTCCGCGAGAGAATTTCCGTGGAGTTGCAGGCTTTGTGCGATCGATCCCTTGGTATCGCAACCTGAAGGCGCTCAGGCCCGACATGGCACTCGATCTGCAATGCCTCCTGCGAAGTGGGGTGATGGCTTCCTGTAGCGGAGCCCAAACCATTTTCGGGTTGGACGACGCCCGCGAGGGGGCCGGATTTTTTTACACGAATAAAATCCCCGTCCGCCGCGATGAACACGCCGTCACACGGTATTTGCGAACCGTTCTAGCTCTCGGCATCGATCCGCTGACGCCTTGGCAGTGGAGCCTCCCGGCGGGCGAACCCTGCCGTGCATTTTCGCCAACGGGGCCTTACCTGATCCTGCACCCATTCTCACGCGGCGAAGGGAAGTCGATGGATGCCGCATCGATCCGCGCGTTCGTGGAGGCCTATTCAGGCCGCAGTCAAATTCTCCTCGTGGGCGCCGGATCGTGCGGGGAGGATTTGGGAAATCGAGTCGTCAATTTGCTTGGAAAAACGACCCTGTCAGAACTCATCTTCCTTCTTCGCGGCGCGAGTTTCGTGGTGAGCGTGGATAGCGGGCCGATGCATCTCGCGGCGGCTCTGGATGTGCCGCTGCTCTCAATCCACACCTGGAGCGATCCGCGACTGGTCGGTCCCTATTCCGAGACAGCGTGGATCTGGCAAGGCGGGGAAATTCGTCGCCAAAACCTCGCCGCCGCGCCCTTGCCGGAGCGAACCTTCACCGCAGCCGCAGCGGCATCGATCAGCGAGTTTGTTGCGGGTCAGATGTAATCGGTGATCTCGTAAAGCGCGGGATCGCGCTCGGCGGGTTTCCGACGGGCTTTCACGCCGCCAGAGCTGCCACCGCCCTCGGCTCCCTCGCCGCCCATACCGTCCGGAAAATCCATATTTTCGAAGGCATCGCCAAATTCCTCCTCGAGCTTCTCGGGATCCTCGCCTGCTTCGAGTCGACGGATCATGTGTTCCATTTCCGCTGGCATTTTCTGGCCCGTCGCCTCGGTCATCTTGCGCATCATCTGGCCCAACGCACGCGGGTCGGGATTGTTTTCATCCATCCCGGCCATGTCGCGCTCCATTTCGGCCATCACCCGCTCCATGCGGGGGTCCATGTCATCCCCGGCGGGCATATCGGATTTCTCCTTTGCACGACCCGTGACGGCGAATTTGGAAACCATCCGCTCCATCGCTGCTCCCGGTTTGTCGGGACAGCGTGGGATTTTGGAGGCGTGGGCGAGACTGCGGGCAAAGAACGAATAAATCTTGTGTGTTTCCGGCGAGTAAAATTCGTAAATGGGCATGGATTGAAATCGTGGAGGCGCGAAAAATAAACTCTCTGCGGCGATCCGTCCACCGTCTGCTTGGAGGCCAAGCGGCTACTTCAAAACTCCGCCGTGGTGTGACCTCAAGAGTGCTTGGAACTCCTCGTTCGACCGGTATTTTTTAAACTCCTCGGCATTACCCAAACCCTCGCGCATCGGGAGCCCTCCCAGCTCGATCGCCCGGCGGGCGGCTTGCACACAGAGGGCTTGGTCGTCGTTTTCCGCAGCGGCTTTGGCGAGGCGATATTGGTTTTCGGCCACATCGGGTTCCGCCGCCACCAAGGCCCGGGCGGCGGCGAGTTGTTGGGGAACGAGGCGGGCTTCGATGGAGCAATCCACGGCGGCGCGGAGAAATTTGGGGTCATTGGAAAAGGCCGTGATCGAGGGATCAAGAAAGGACTGAAGCCCCTTGGTGTCTCCCGTGGCGAAGTGGAGCTCGAGCAAGGCGAGTGCGTCCTCGCGCGCGTCGGGCTTTTGGCGCAAGGCCTCCTCGCGCTCGGCGATTTGGCCCTGAAGTTTCTTTCGATTCTCAGCGATGAAAAACATCCGCCAGAGAGGGATGTTGTTCGGGTCCTTCTCGATCGCGGCATTGAACATTTCCAAGACGCCATCGAAGTCCCTGCGATCCCAGAGGATTTGGCTGAGACCATTCAGGCTTTCCCCATTTCCCGGCCAGAGGGCGAGGGACTGACAGTAGGCGCGCTCGGCCTCGGCATCGAGTTTGCGGTGCCGGTAGAGATTGCCTGCCGTCGCGCGGAGCTTGGAGAACGAACGCTGGGCGTCGTAGTCCCGCCCGTAGTTGGGATTTGAGAGAAGCTTTTGGGAATACGCGTTCCAGAATTCAAAATCCGCGCGCACCGATTCGGAGGGGATTTCTTTGAGCGGTTCGCGGTGGATTTTATAGACCAAACCCTGCGGCTCGGCGTGATCGTAGGACCACTCCAGCGGAAAACTTTCCTCGACGAAAAACTCGTGCACGTCGCGGTTCTTCTCCCAGATCAACCGCGTGACGACGCTGTGCGGGATCGACGGATCGGGTGATCCGATCTTCGCCGCCTCGTTCATTTCTTTTTGCACAGCGGTATTAATTTCGGCCTCGGTGGGAAAAATGAGCGGCTTCTTCGGATACATCGTTCCCCGGCCCAGCCAGCGCTCAAAAGCATTCGCGGGCTTTGGCCTCTCAGGCCCGTAGTGGTCGGCGAGATATTTTCGGTAGAGCGGCTCGCCCACGCCGTTTTGGGTGATGATGTAGAGATCGCGCCGGTCGAAGTTCGGGTCGCGCTTCACGCCTGCGGCCTGGGAACTCTCGCCGAGGATCATGTAGGTCGGGACGAAGCGGCCGGGATCCGTGCCGCCCAGCACCACGCTACCCTTCGGCAGGTCCTTCAACATATCGTGGCCATATTCCCACCCGAACCAATGCCCGCGCTGGTTGCAGAATTCGTAGTTGAAAAACAACGGCCACATCGGCAACGCGAGAAGCCCGTAGCGCATCCACGCCAATCTCGGCGCGCGAGCAAAAAGCCAGAGGGCACCCGCGACAAATCCGAGCCCGGCCAGCAATGCAAAGACGAGATTCGTGTAAGTGTGGTAGGGCATTTGCAGCCACCAACCGGCATTGTCGATCGAGGCCCCATCCGCCACGGGCTGCAGGATCGCCGCAAGAACGAACGCGATCTCGAGGAGGTAAATCCAAGTCCTCGCCGCCACATCGCGCAGCCGCAGCACCACCACCAGCGCCACGAAGTAGGCCACCACACCGAGAGGCGTAAAACTCATCCCCAGCTTCGACCAAAAAAATCCAACCCACTCTTGAAGGCGCTCGAGAAGGCCCCTTTTGGGAAGGCTGTCGGGTTCCTCGCCGGGCGTTTTGGCATGGCCCGAAGTGCCCATGAGTTTCCCGAGTGAGCGGAGGCTTTGTTCCGAGAGACTCCCGCCGTATTGCGATCGGTTGAAGGAAAAGTAAAACCCCTCCGGAGTCCTTGTGTAGGCCCAATTCATCGGCGGGTTCGTCGAGGAGGCCAGCGGCATGTAGGCGTAGGGGAGAAGGCCGAGAACGACGACAAATGGCAAATACGCAACCAAGCGCCACTCGACCCGGAATTTTTTTAAAACCACGAGCGCTACGAACCCCGCTGCCACGCAATAGAATAGTCGGATCCCCGTTTTCAGCACCGGCAATTCCTCGGACAGGATCGCGAACCCTAAAAAGACGATCAACAAAGTGATGGCCGACGCGATGACGAGATCCCAGAAAATCTCGCGGCGCACCAGCAACACTGCCAGAAGCGGGAGCGGCGCCAGTGCCACGCTGAGTTGGTGGTTGCTGAAGGACAGCGCCAACAGGAAAAAAGGCGTCATCAGCAGCGCCAGACTCTCCGGTCGCCGGAGCCAAGCGTAGAGCGAGGCCAGAAACATCCCGATCAGCAGAGCATGAAGCGTGTAAACTTCCGCGATCACGGCCTGCGACCACATCGAGGCGCTGAATGCGAAGAGCAGCGCCATGCTCACCGAGGCCGTGAAATTCAGCCCGCGCCAGCGAGTGATCCGCTCGCCGAGCATCCATCGGGTGGAACTCGAAAAAAGCGCCGCCGCGAGGCCCGTGGCTGCGGCTCCGCAGACGCCGCTGAAGAGATTGATCTCCCAAGCCGCATTGCCGAGTGGCAGAAGTTGAAAAATCCACGCCAGCAAGGTCCAGAGCGGGTATCCCGTAGGGTGGGGGACTCCAAGATACTGCGCGGCGACGAGAAATTCCCCCGAGTCGAGCAGAGTGACATTAGGCGCAGCAGTCCAAAAATACACCGCACCCGCAAGGACCGCGGAGATCGATGCGGCCCACCCATCCGCTCCCTCCCAAATCCTCTCAGGCCTGGTCGCTAGTTTTTCCATGGTGATTCGGGGAGGTCACAAACACCCATGCCATGCCTGCTGATTTGGCTGCCTCGATGCCCGTCGGGCTGTCCTCGAAAACCACACAATCCCCGGGAGGAACTCCCAGAAGTTTCGCCGCAAGCAGGAACGGATCAGGGTGCGGCTTGCCTCGATCGTAATCCTCCGCGCAAACCACCGCGTCGAACCAATCCTCGATCCCGAGAGCACACAGCGTGGCGACAACGAGGGCCCGGTGACCACCAGACGCCACAGCAAGCGGGCTCTTTCCGCGCAGGCTCCGGGCGAACTCCACGACTTCTTCCATCGGCGCGACCTCGGAAATGAGTTGGAAATAGTAATCCTCTTTCCGGTGCACGACCGTCTCGACATCCATCGAAAGACCGAACCGCTCATTCAATGCCGCGACGATATGCGCCGTGGGCCGACCGCCCCATTCGTAGAAAAGCTCCTCGGGATATTGCCCGCCAAAATCTGCCATCGCCATCGCCCAAGCCCGATAGTGCAGCGGCATGTTGTCAGCCAGCGTGCCGTCGCAATCAAAAATATAACCGCCAAATTTGCGGGCCGGGATTTCGAGTTTCAAAAAATGGCGGGGTGGGCAGCGGTGGGGTTTGTCCTCAGGTGGAATTGAACCACCATCTGAGCTTTAGGAGAGCCCTGCTCTATCCATTTGAGCTATGAGGACTTTAAAATGGAGGCGGTTGCCGGGTTGGCTGCCGCCCCTTGGGAAGTATGATCGGCACGGAGACCAATCAAGCAACTACAAACACGCGACGCACTCGATCTCGACATCGAAGCCGAGGAGTTGGGTGCCGATCGTGGCGCGCGAGGGCGCGGAGTCGCCGAAGTAGCGGATGTAAACCTCGTTCATCTCCTTGAAATTCTCGGCGGTGAGTTCCGTGAGATAGACGCGGGAGCTGACGACATTTTGAAAATCCGCGCCAGCAGCCGCGAGGACCTTCTTCACATTTTCCAGAACGAGTTCGGTCTGACGGGCTATCGAGCCGCGCTCGATTTTTCCCGTGGCGGGATCCCACGGCGTCATGCCGGAGACAAAGACAAATTTTCCCTCGGCAACAACGCCGAGCGAGTAGGGACCAAGGGCGGGCGGACCGCCTGGCACATCGCGGAGTTTGGTTTTCATCGCGCGCATCTGAACGGATCGATGGCGGTGAGACAAGCGGGTAGTTTCAGATTTTCCCAAGCTCGAAGCTCACACGGCTTCGGGCGTCTTGAAATATCCGGCGAGCTTTTGGTTTTCATTCTCATCGTCGAGGAGGCCGAATTCCCTCAACTCGTGCTGGAATAAACGCAGCCCGGCGACTTCTTGGATCGGCAGCCATTGGCTGACATGGGCGAGGACGGTTCGCAGGTCGGTCTCGGCGGGACTTTCGTCGCAGGAAGAAATTGCCCGGCAGAATGCGGGGTTTTCTTTGAACGACTCGGGCGGGGGAGGGATTTCGATCCATGTGTCGGAGCGCATCGAGCGGGTGTCCCCGGCCAGCCACAGAAGGACGGCGCCTTCGCTGAGGCATGACCAGGTGTGGACATGAACTTGGAGGCCGGGTGGTCGGTTGCGCAGGATTTCAAAGAGAATGAGCGCGGTGTCTGCGAGCAGCATTCCGGGGCCGAAAAGCTCGAGGCGCAGTTCCTTCCCGGCGCGGGCCAAGGCGGGTTTGAGTTGGTGCATCAAGGCGACGGGATCGCCGCCGGAGAGGTTCAGGTGGATGGTCACAGGGAGGCGATGTGGGTGGGGACTTTGAGTTTTTGGCCGACGCGGAGTTGGCGTGGGTCGGTTAGGCCATTGGCTTGCATCAAGTCGTTGTAGGAAACATGAAGGCGCCGGGAGACCATGTAGAGGTTGTCGCCGGGTGCGAGGGTGTATTCGCTCGGTTTTGATGACGGAGTGGCTTGCTCATGGTGAACTGGTGCGGACGCGATGGCCGACTGCGGTTTGCTCGGGGCGGTGTTGGCTGGCGGTTGTGCAGCTACCGTCTCGACTTTCATCTCAGGATTGGGAGCAACGACTGGCTGAGCTTGAGCAGTAGCAGGGATGGTTTGCTGAGTTTCAGTGAGAGGTTGCGAATTAGAACGCGTGGCAAGGAAGGCCTTCCTCGCGGCGGATTCATCAACCTTGGAGGCTGCTGGCGTGGCTTTCGGCGTCGTATTGGCAAGCGCAGGCTTTGCGCTTGGCTTGGCTGCAACAACGGGCGCGGGCTTTGCCTCGGCTTTTGGCCCAACCTTGGCTGCTGCGACCTGTTTTTTTACAGGCGGTGGGGTGGCGACGACTTTGGGCTTCGCTTCGGGTTGAGGCCACTCATTGCGAGCGAGTGAATCGGATTTCGGTCCGGTCTGTTTTTCCACCAGAGCTACTGGAGCGGACACCGTTTTTTTATCCGACTTGAGATTGGAAAAAGCAAAGATCCCACCAACTCCGGCGAGGTGGATTGCCAGGACTAGGACGAATGCTGTGGCGAACGATATGCCGACGCGTTTGCGTTTTTTTATGGCATCAAGGTATTCGGGTTCGTCGATCCAGTGAGGGTGTTTCGTCGGGTATGTGGCGTTTGTTTTCATCGCCGCCAGCTATGCGGCATTTTTTATTTCCCTGCAAATCGCACACCCCCTAAAAGCCGCTTCCAGTGGGCCTCTACAGACCGCTTGCTGGGTTTTATCGCCGTTCACCCCCCGAATCCGACCGCTCGCCGGATTGGCGAAAAAAGTCGTTTTTAGATCGCCTTGAGGCGTCGAAATTCCGAACTCTGCCGCCGCGACATCTCGACTCGGACTCCATTCGCGAGAACCGCCACGAGACCACTCTCCCCGTCTTCCACTTGGGTTACATAATCCAGATTGATCGCCTGCGTCCGGTTCGCTTGGAAGAAAACTTCGGGATCGATCCGGCCCAGCACACTCTTGAGCGTGCCATTCACCATGGGGCCGCTTTTATCGGGGAGAACCAGCTTCGTGTAGGAATCCCCAGCCTCCAGCAGATGAATGTCACCCACCTTCAGAAGCACATTTCGCGTCCCGTCGCGGAACATCGCGGTTTCGTGCCTGAGGAAAATCCTGACCTCTTCCGCATCGGAGGACTCACCAATTCGCTTCAGACTCTCCTTGAGGCGATGAGGATCGACAGGCTTGAGAAGATAATCCACAGCCTGTGTCTCGAAGGCCCGAACGGCATGCTCGGGATGGGCTGTGACAAAAATCACCGGGATTCCCTCAGCGGGCAGCGTTTCAAGAAGATCAAAACCCTGCTTCCCACCCCGAAGCTCGACATCCAGAAACATCACATCCGGGCGTTGCTCGGTAATGGCTTTCACAGCCTGCTCGATCGAACCCGCCTCGCGAACATCTGTAACACCTATATCAGCGAGCGCGTGTTTTAAGCTGCGCCGTGCTGGTGGCTCATCGTCGAGAATGAGAACATTCACAACGCACCTCCTACCACTGGCTTGATCCGAACCAAAGCCTGAATCCAGCCATCGGGTGTCTTGCTGAACTCTACTTCACTCCCAGTCGGGCAGGCTTCCTCGATGCGGGCGCGAACGCTTGCCAGCCCCACACTTTCGCCCCAGTTAGCGGGATCACATCCATCCGGCGCGGTGTTGCGAACCTTCACCAGCAAATCCCCACGATCAATAACCGCCGCTACATCGACTCGCCCGAAGCCATCGCTCACACCATGTTTCACGGCGTTTTCCACGAGCGGTTGGAGCAGCATCGGAGGCACACGGAATTTCTCGGCCTCGTCGTCTGCGGCAACGCTCCATTCCAGCCCCTCCTCGTAGCGCATTTTTTGCAACTGCAGGGCATCGCGGATGATCTCCAACTCCTCGCCAAGCGGGATCAGCGGGTGTTTTGCCACATCGAGCGATTTTCTGAGCAGCGAGGAAAGCGAGGTCAGACCTTCCTCCGCAG
>CALFPA010000048.1 GCA_937919825.1 uncultured Spartobacteria bacterium
TTCTGCCCTCGACCCTCGACCCTCGACCCTCGACCCTCGACTCTTCTCCCGACTCACCACCAGCAACCCGTTACTGCCGCTTTCCCCTCGTCACGCCGGAACCGCGCCAGCGCGAAGGAGGATCGCTACCCGCCACCTCATTTTTCAAGATTCGCTTAATCGCCTCTTGAAAAATGTCCGAGCCCTTCTCCCACCGGGGCGCCCCATAGCAGCCAAAAACAATCGGCTTCGCCGATGTGGCGGGTAGCGGGTAACTGGATGCGGGTAAGAAATCAGCGCGACTCATCCAAAATCCATTTTTCAAGAGGAACTACCTCGATTTTTTCATTCAAAAAATATCTCAACTTTCCTGGGTAGATCACCTTGAATTCGTCGAGTTTTAAAATCTCCAATGCCGCAGCCATGGATCGCGTTAGTCGTGGAGCATCCTGATATTTGACTTCAAATCCCAGCCTGCGCCCCTCCTTAATGCATAGCAAGTCGAGGGAAGGCCCATTGTGGACTCCCCAAGAATAAGTCTCCCTTGGCTTCAATTTTCTGAGAACCTCTTCCACCGCATATCCCTCCCAAGATGCGCCCATTTTAGGGTGCTTACTCAATGCATCGTAATTCGGAATACCAAGAAGCGTGTGAAAAATTCCGGAGTCCCGGAAAAAAATCTTCGGAGCCTTGACCTGCCGCTTTGCCACATTTTCATACCATGATGGCAATTGCCTCACCATGAATGTCTCGCATAGGATATCCAAATAATGCCGCATCGTATGCCCAGAGACCCCAAGCGATCCGCCGATTTCCGCCGCATTCCATGTTTGGCCATGGTAATGCGCCAGCATCGACCAAAACCGACGCAAGTGGTTCGATGAAATCGTGATCCCAAGTTGCGGAATATCCCTCTCAAGAAACCTCTGCACAAACGCATCTCTCCATGCGACAGAATTTTCATCAGTTAAGGCCAGATACGAGAGAGGATACCCCCCGCGCACCCAATGCGTCTGCATCGAACGCACTTCGGGTAAAGAAAACGGTGTTACTTCGATCGTCTCCATCCTCCCCGCCAAACTTTGAGCCGTTCCCTTGATCAAATCCGGAGAGGCCGATCCCAAGATGAGAAACTGAGCTTGGCGAGTTTCTCTATCGCTCAACACCCGCAGTATCGGAAACAGATCCGGCCGCAACTGGATTTCATCCAAAACCACAAGTCCGCTCAAAGACTCAAGAGCCGTCCAGGGTTGATCCAACCGTGCCAGCGACAAAGGGTGTTCGCAATCAAAATAATTCAGAGAATTTGATGCTACAAATTCCCTCGCCAGCGTCGTCTTGCCCGACTGCCTTGGGCCAAGTAATGCAACCACCCGACTCCGGCCCAGCGCCTCAGAAACCGATTTTTTTAGAAATTCACGAGAAAGCATCGCACTTATTTATTATGAAAATAAGAATAATCTATTCTTTTTTTCAAAGTTTTTGATCAGAATTACGAACAGGACACGCCACCAGCAACCCGTTACTGCCGCTACCGCAGTCACGCCGGAGCCGCTCCAGCGCGTAGGAGGACTCGTCACGCCGTAGCCGCACCAGCGAAAAGATAGGCGGACTCGTCACCAGTTACCGGTTACTCACTACCCGCTACTCAAGGTTGAGTAATTTTGGATTCTGAATTGTGGATTTTGGATTTTGGATTATTTTTCAGCCCTCGTCTCAAACTCCTCGTCGATTCGCGCTTCGATCAACTTACGCTCGTCGTGCAGATCTCGAAGTGAACCAAAATGTTTCATCCAAGGGCGGTCGTTGGAAGTCCCCTTGTTACTTGTAAACCCGGATTTAATTTTCTCCAAGAGAATCGCTTCTAACTTTACTCCCCTGCAGGAAGCCTCGGAGCGAACTTTTTCCGCAATGTCCTGAGGCAAATCAATTGTCATTGTCATGATTGAATAATTTTCGGTTGTGATTAAATGTCAATTTTTTTCTTCTCTCGCCACCATTTTCTCGCAGTTCACGCCTGGGGAATTTCGGATTTTGGATGATTTTTCAGCTCTCGGGTTTCAGGTTTCAAGTCTCTCCACCAGCCACCAGTTACCCTCGTCACGCCGAAGCCGCGCCAGCGCGAAGGAGGATAGCCACCAGCAACCCGTTACTGCCGCTACCGCAGTCACGCCGGAGCCGCGAAGCGCGAAGGAGGACTCATCACGCCGTAGCCGGGCCAGCGCAAAGATAGGCGGACTCGTCACGCCGGAGCCGCGTAGGCGGATCGCCTCTTCGAACATCCCCAAATAATTCTGCCATAAATGATTCTGCCCTCGACCCTCGACCCTCGACCCTCGACCCTCGACCCTCGACTCTTCTCCCGACTCTTCTCCCGACTCGCCACCAGTTACTCGTTACCCGCTACCGCAGTCACGCCGGAGTCTCGGAGCGCGAAGGCGGATCGCCTCCTCAAACATCTCCAAATACTTCTTCGCCACAGCATCCCACGAGAGATCGGCTTCAATTTTTTTCCGAGCCTCTTCGCCGATTTGTTGTCTTGCCACTGGATTGAGAATCAAAAACTCCAGCGCTCTCGCCGCCGCCGGAATATCCCTCGGCGGGACCAACAGCCCGTTTGCGTCTGATGGTTGCAGTATTTCAGCATTTCCGATTTTCAGATTTTCCGGGAGTTCGACTCCCGCAATCACTTCCGCGATTCCGCCGTCGTTGCAGGCTATAACGGGCAAGCCCGCAGCCATGGCTTCGA
>CALFPA010000049.1 GCA_937919825.1 uncultured Spartobacteria bacterium
TTTTACGGAAAGCTCCCAAAGGTTCCGAAGGACATCCCGGATATCCGCAAAAAGATTCTTCCGTTCTTCACCATTTTGCTTTTTTTGGAGTTGGTGATCGCTGTGGCAGCGTTTCGATACTGGCGTCAGCAAACCCTCGTCCTCGAGGACCAGCGGATTCTTTTTCGAGCCAATGAAATCATCTCCGAGTCACGCCAGGACTCTCTCCAGTTAGGCCGCATATTGAATTTAGCAATCGCCTCACCCACCCAAGAAAACATCAAGTCCTACGAGGCTTTGGTGAGGAAAAAATTGGCGCCCGTTCTCGAAACTCCGACCACTGCGGACACGATTTTAAATACTCTGGTGGATGTGACCCCATCCAACTTGAAACTCCGCAACGATTCCATCGCATTTGGCGAAACCGAGTGGCTTCGCTTCGATCGTGTGGCCGATGAATTCTCCAAACTCCGTAGCATCGACGAAAAAGCCCTCGCCGCCTTGAATGGCAACGCGCGAACTCATGATGGTGTCGAACAAACCAAATCCGAAGCCGCTCTCGCCATTCTCACGGAGCAATCCTACGAAGCCCGCCGCATTCGATTGAACGATGACTTTTCCGCCATGCAGTCGGCCATCGATTTGCGAATCCTCACACTGCTCAAAGCCGATGCCGACGACGGTCGGTTCTTTTTCATTCTCGCGCTTTTCACCCTCATCGTGCTGGCTCCGACAACCATCTGGCTTGGCATTTTCCTCAACGATCACGAGGCCCGCGTTCATCATTCCCACAAAAGCCAAGTCCGGCGCTTAAACGATGATCTCACCCGCTTGCGTGGCGAACAGGCCCATCACCAACCGGACCACCCAGCCCCCACCCCCGGCGAAAACCCCGCCGACCTGTAGATCGGGCGACGCATGTCGTTTCTGAATCCACTTATTGCCACGATCTCTCTTGCACTCGAGATCACTGGAATCCTTCTAGCCATGCGGGCTATCCTGATCGCCAGGACTCCGCAATCCGCCATTGCTTGGTCCTGCGGCCTGATCGTTCTGCCCATTGTCGCTATTCCGCTATTTCTGATTTTTGGGGAGTCCCGATTTGCCGGATACACCCTCGCTGGCCGCAAAGGCTCCCAAAAACTCGACGAGGCCTTTCACTCCATCATTCGGCACATGGAGGGTTACCAAGCCGACTTCACCGGCGAGTTCCGCGAAGCCTCCAAAATGGCAAACAGCCTCTCGAGAATTCCAGCCACGAGTGGATCCAAAATTGACCTCCTGATTGATGGCACCGAAACCTTCCAGTCGATCTTCGCCGCCATCGATGCCGCCAAGGAATCCATCTGGGTTCAGTTTTTCATCATTCACGACGACCGCATTGGCAGAGAACTCGCCGACCGCCTCGTGGTCGCCGCTCGTCGCGGCGTGGAATGCCGTGTGATGTTCGATCAAGTGGGGTCCAAGAGCCTCTCCCCCTCCTGGTCCGCCCGTCTCCGCCAAGAAGGCATCCTGGTTCAAAGCTTCGTCACCAATCGCCAATTTGGCCGCCGCTTCCAAATCAATTTCCGAAACCACCGCAAACTCGTGATCGTCGATGCCCTCGTAGCGTTTCTCGGCGGGCTCAATGTCGGCGATGAATACTTGGGACGCAATCGTCGATTCGGCCCCTGGCGCGACACCCACATTCGACTTGAAGGCCCATGCGTTCCAGGATTTCAACTCTCATTCCTCGAGGATTGGAACTACATCACCGGCGAAGTTCCGCCTTTCCGACTTCCCAAACCTACCGTGAGAGCCATCCCCTCCCCCGTGGTCTTCCCCATCGCCTCCGGCCCCGCAGAAAGTTGGAGCATCTGCCCGGCGGTTTACCTCTCGATCATCAATTCCGCCACACGCCGACTCTGGATTGCGAGCCCCTACTTCGTTCCAGGAAGCCCGCTGTTTTTCGCCATTTGCCATGCAGCCATTCGTGGCGTCGATGTTCGGATCATTCTCCCTCAAATGGCAGACCACCTTCTGCCCTGGCTCTCGTCCTTCAGCTACTACCCGAAACTCCGCGAAGCCGGTGTGAAACTCTGGCGCTACCAACCCGGATTCATGCACCAGAAAGTCCTACTCGCCGACGACGACATCGCCATCGTCGGATCGATCAATGTGGACTACCGATCGTTCGTGCTGAACTTCGAGCTCTCCGCCGCGATTCAGGATAAAAACTTCGCCGAGCAGATCGAGACCATGTTCTTGGCGGACTTCGACCGAAGCGCCCCTGAGGACCTCCGGAAATTTGAAGATGGCGATTTATTCTTTCGATTAAAATGCCGCGCCGCAGCACTCATGAGCCCCGAGCAATGACAAATTTCAGATTTCAGTATTGCAACAGACCCTCAAGCCACTAAATTTTCCGACTCCTTCGGGTTGGTAGCTCAATGGTAGAGCAGCGCCCTTTTAAGGCGTTGGTTGTGGGTTCGAGTCCCACCCAACCCAAGCCCCCTCCTCTCTTCTTCAATAACTGCATAAAATTCAGTCCTGCCAGGGGTGAGCCTTTAATTTTGGGAGCCCCAACTAAATAATCCGTGCCCTCAATTTGCGGAGTCGAGTTTGCAGCACATGTGACATTCGGATTTAATCCAGTCTCATGCTGAACGACTGGGATTTGGAGAGGGCTTTGGAGAAACACTTCGGTCACGCAGGATTTCGCGAAGGCCAGCGCCGTGTGATCGAAATCCTTCTCGAGGGTCGCCACGCCTTGGCCATCTTTCCGACCGGCGCGGGGAAGTCGCTTTGCTACCAACTCCCGGCTGTTCTTCTGGACGGGTTTTCCATTGTGGTTTCGCCACTCATTGCGCTGATGAAGGACCAAGTCGATGCCCTGCGAAAGCGTGGCATCGCCGCTGCGCGCTTGGATTCGACTCTCAACGCGGAGGAGACAGCAGATGTCCTTTCAGCCATTTCCTCTGGAACGCTCAAGTTGCTCTATGTCGCTCCAGAGCGCTTCTCCAGTGAGGCATTTCTCTCTCGTCTCCGCAAAAATCCTCCCACCCTGCTTGCGATTGACGAGGCCCATTGCATCTCCGAGTGGGGACACAATTTCCGACCCGACTATCTCCGCCTCGCCGCTCTGGCAAAAAAACTCCGCATTCCTCGTGTGCTGGCACTCACCGCCACGGCGACACCTCCCGTGGCAGAAGAAATTCGAAAAAGCTTCCGCATCCGCAAGGAGGACTGCACGACCACATCGTTTCATCGGAGGAACCTCTCGATCCATGTCACCCCCACCTCAGACGCCGAGCGCTTGGGGATTTTGGTGGAACGGCTCCAGGACTCCTCACGCCACCCAGCCATTGTTTATGTGACTCTCCAGCGCACGGCCGAGCAAGTCGCCGCGCATTTGAAATCGAGCGGTCTCTCCGCGAGGGCCTACCACGCCGGCATGGCGGACGAGGTTCGCGCCTCGGCGCAGGAGGATTTCATGCAGGGGCGATGCGACATTATCGTCGCCACGATCGCTTTCGGCATGGGAATCGACAAGGCCGACATCCGCTCGGTGATCCATTTCAACCTGCCGAAAACCCTCGAAAACTATCAGCAGGAAATCGGCCGCGCTGGCCGTGACGGATTGCCATCCCGATGCGAACTGCTGGCCTGTGCGGACGATCTCACCGTTCTTCGCAACTTCATCTTGGGCGACACTCCGGACGAACCCTCACTCCGCCGCTTGGTGGACCACCTGCTCCGCCAAGGCGAGGAGTTCGACATCAGCCGATACGATCTCTCGCGCACCACGGACATCCGACAGCTCGTTCTCGAAACGGTCATCGCCCATCTCGAAAAAGAGCGCCTCCTCGAACCTGCAGGAATGTTCCACTCGCGCTATCAACTCGCCTTTCGCCATCCTGAGGATCGCGTCATCGCAGGTCACACGCCCGCCCGGCAGCGTTTCCTCAAGTCCATCTTCGACTCGGGTAAACGCGGATACCGGCTCCTGACACTCGATATCGAAAACTCAGCCGCCGCCATCGGCGAGTCGAGAGACCGAATCATCAAAGCCCTCCGATACCTCGAGGAAGCCGGCGATATCGAAATGAAGCCCGCCGGACTCCGGCATCGTTTCCATCTCCTGCCCGATTCGAAAAATCGAACTCCCCACGAAGTGGCCTCCTGGCTTTTCGAACTCTTCACCAACCGCGAGGCACGCGACCTTGAGAGATTGGAAGGCATCATTGCCTTCGCCACGGGACCAGGCTGTCTGACCGCGCGCCTACTCGCCTACTTCGGAGAGAAACTCCCAAAACCCTGCGGTCATTGCGGAGCATGCGCAGGCCACATCTCCACGGCCCTGCCGGCCTCCGCCATTCCAGAAATCTCCTCGGAGGACATCGCAACCATTCAATCCCTCCGCAACGAAAGCCACGCAGCCCTGCGAAGCAAACGCGCTCTCGCACGGTTTCTCTGCGGCATCAGCAGCCCCGCCACAACCCGCGACCGCCTCACCCGCCATGACGCCTTTGGCTGCCTGGAAGCCATCCCGTTCGCCCGGGTTTTGGATCATCTGGAAGCCTCCCTTTAAAAAAACATTCTGCTGCTGAAGAGCATCCGATTCGAAGACAAAAAAATTGCCCCTCTTGTGCCGTTTCGAATCAGTTCCCGTTCCCTAAGTTTAGGGTGGATGACCGCCCGCGGTTAATCTGACTTCCAATAAAGGCCTGTCATTTCGACCGAGAGCTTAGCCTCCGGGTTTAATGAAACATCGGCCCGGGAGTTTGTTTCGTTTAATCGCGAACACAGAAGGGCAAATCCTTTGCGGCCGAAGCCGCTGAAATTTGGTGAGAGATGGTAAAGAACAAAGGGGGTTGGGAAAAAATCTCGTCAGAGGGAATCCAAAGTCAAGGTCGGGCACCGAGATTTTTTAGAATGACAAGCCTCAGCCTTGTCGCCACGGGAGTGATGATGTTTTCTGAATTTCTGTGAACTACGATTTCAATACCTGCCCAGACCGCGCCGGCAGCGGTTCGCTCAAGTGGGAGCGTTACGCCGGGCGGGATGTGATTCCGATGTGGGTCGCCGATATGGATTTCACTTCGGCCCCGGAGATCATCGAGGCGCTGCACGAGCGTGTGACCCACGGAGTCTTTGGCTACACAGTGCCTCCAGCGTCAACGGTCGAGGCCGCGAGGGCGTATCTGCGCGAACGCCACGGGGCGGAGGTCACGCCGGAACAGATCGTGTGGTTTCCGGGATTGGTCCCTGCACTGAATGTCGCGTGTCGGGCCTTCGTTCCAGCCGGCGGTGAAGTCCTGACCTGCACGCCGGTGTATCCCCCGTTTTTGTCCTCTCCGGAGTTTGCGGGAGTGGGTCTGAAAACCGTGGATTTGGTGGATAACAACGGCGTCTGGGAGATCGATTTCGATGGGTTGGAGGGAGCCGTCACGCCAAACACCAAACTTTTCATTCTTTGCAATCCCCACAATCCCGTTGGCCGAGTTTTTCCGCGCGCCACGCTGGAGCGGCTTGCCGAGTTCTGCAGCCGTCACGGACTCGTGCTCATCTCGGATGAAATCCACTGCGATTTGGTGCTCGACGATTTGCCTCACACGAGCGGGCTGAAACTCGCGGGCCCCTCCGGCCCGCCGGTTCTTTCCATGTTCGCTCCCAGCAAAACCTTCAACCTGGCCGGCCTGGCGTGCGCTTTTGTCGTCATTCCTGACGCCAACACCCGACGCGTTTTTCAAAAATCAGCGCGGGGCCTGATTACTGAAATCAATGCTCTCGGCTATGCCGGGTGCGAGGCTGCGCTGAGGCATGGTTGGCCTTGGCACCGGGAGATGATCCAGACGCTGCGGGCGAACCGGGACCGGGTGGAGGATTTTGTCGCCACCTCGTTGCCGGGGATTCGCACCTGGCATCTTGAGGCAACCTATCTGGCTTGGCTCGATGCACAGGAATTGAAACTCCCCAATGCAGTAAAATTTTTCGAAGACCACGGCGTGGGCCTCTCGGACGGCGTGCCCTTCGGAGCCCCACAAGGATTTCTGCGGCTCAACTTCGGGTGTCCCCGCTCCCAACTCGACGAGGCACTCGCCCGCATGGCGAGGGCCTTGGCAAGCCGATGATCCATCCGCTTCATTCGCATCCACTCTGCCGGAGCGAGGATTTGGGTTTCCCGATCCCGGACTCGCTTCATGCCGTTTCGGTGTGTCTGCCGACTTGGGCCGATGTGATTGGATATGAAGAGAAGGAGTCCCGAGTGATTGACCGCATGAAGACCGGTTATCCTCGGTTTTTCCTGCATCCTCTCATCAAAAAGGTTTGCGAGGTTCTTGCGCCTGCCGAGGGATTTGGGGTCCTTCCCTTCTCCGATGAAATCGCCGCCCATGAATGCGCGGCGCTCACCGGAGGAGCAGCGAAGATGGTGGCTGGCATACCGGCAGCCTTTTTTCCATCCAACGCCCATGCCACCGCTCGAGCCTATTGGCAGCACGCCGGACGAATCCTCTCTTCCCGTGCGGCCGAGGATTGGCTGAAAAACCAAACCCTCGCCCCAGCAAATCCTCGCCTGGAGCTGGAACTCCGCACCCGTCTCGCCGGATGGAGCGGTGCCGAAGTCGAAAAAAACAGCCTCCACCCGAGCGGCATGGCGGCCATTTATGCGGCCTTTCAGGCGTTGCTTTCCCGCCGACCTGGAAAGCGAATGGTCATGTTTGGTTTTCCCTACACCGACACGCTGAAAATCCTGCAAAAGTTTGGGCCGGGCGTGGAATTTTTTCCTCACGGAGATGAAGCCGATCTCCAGCGCCTCGCAGAGCTTTTGCAGAAAGAAACAATCGCCGGAATTTTCTGCGAGGTTCCGAGCAACCCCCTCCTCCACACGCCTGACCTTCCCGCATTGGCGGAGTTGGGGCGGCGCTTTGATATCCCTGTCGTCGTGGATGACACGATCGGCTCGAGCTTCAATGTCGATGTCCTTCCCCACTGCGACTTCGTTGCCACAAGTCTCACAAAGGCCATATCCGGCGAAGGCGATGTGATGGCTGGCGCGCTGCTCTGTTGCTCCAAAAGCCCCGACCTCCAATCCTTCCTGCCGACAACGCATGGGATTTATTCCCGCGACTTGGAGGTGTTGGAAAAAAACTCCCGCGACTTTCCCGAGAGGATGCAGATTTGCAACGCCAACGCTCTCGAGTTGGCGCGTTTTCTTTCCAACCATCCCGCTGTGGAATCCGTCTGGCATCCAAGCCTCGACCCCTCGCCCGCCTACAAGGCCCTTCGCAAGCCCCAGGGCGGTTATGGTGCCGTTCTTTCCGTCCTTCCGAGAAACGCCGAAAAGCATACTCCAGAGGTTTTTGAGCGCCTCGCGGTGAATCACGGAATCAGCCTCGGAACCTCCTACACACTGGTCTGCCCGTATGTGCAACTGGCGCACTATCACGAATTGGACTGGGCCCGCTCCTGCGGGATCGACCCCCACCTTCTCCGAGTCGCTGTCGGTGCCGAGCCGATCCACGAACTCCTCTCCCGCTTCCAATCAGCGCTGGGATGAACCTCAGCTTGGCGGCCGGGTCATGCTCACTTTTTCTGAAGTTAGGCCGTTACTAATTCGCTCTCGTGATGGCTTGAGACGGGTTGTGCGGGCAATTCCGGGTATTCGAAAATGCGGCCTTCAAAATTGCGGAGGACGATTTTTTCCTTGTCGTGGTAAACCACATAGCTCGGATTCACCGGCACCTTCCCGCCACCTCCAGGGGCATCGATGACGAACTGGGGAATTGCGTAGCCGCTGGTGTGGCCTCGGAGGGACTCGATGATTTCTATGCCTTTTGAAACCGAGGTCCGCAGGTGCGAGGAGCCGCGGATGAGATCGCACTGGTAAAGATAATAAGGGCGCACGCGGCAGAGTAGAAGCTTCTGAACGAGTTCCCGCATGATGGCGGCGTTGTCATTCACCCCGGCGAGCAACACGCTTTGGTTCCCCAGCGGAATTCCCGCGTCAGCCAGGCGACCGAGGGCATCGCGCACCTCGACAGTCAATTCGCGGGGGTGGTTCACATGCACACTCATCCAAAGCGGGTGGTATTGGCGGAGCATCGCGCAAAGCTCGGGGGTGATGCGCTGGGGCATAAAAATCGGAACACGCGATCCAATCCGCAAAAACTCGATGTGGCGGATTCTACGCAGGCGTTTCAGGATTCCCTCCAATTTCGAGTCTGAGAGCAAAAGTGCGTCGCCACCGGAGAGTAGGACATCCCGAATCTCGGTGTGTTTTTCCAAGTAGCGGAAGGCCTCCTCGAAGTCGGTGTGGAGCTCCTGCTCCCCCACCCCGCTCACGACCCGACTGCGAGTGCAATACCGGCAATACGAGGCACAGCGATCGGTCACCAAAAACAGCACACGGTCCGGGTAGCGGTGGACCAAACCAGGGACTGGCATGGCGGCGTCTTCTCCGCAGGGGTCTGCCATGTCGTGGGGCGAATCCCATCCCTCTTCCATGCGCGGAACGACCTGCCGACGGATCGGGCAATCCGGGTTCTCGGGCTCGATGAGATTGAAATAGTGAGGCGTCACAGCCAGCGCGAGCTTGCTGCCAGCCAGAAGAACCCCGGCCCGCTCCTCGGTGGTGAGAAGCAAACGACTCTCCAAGCCGGCTAAAGTGGTGACACGGTTTTTCTGCTGCCAACGCCAATCATTCCACGATTCAGGAGTGACATCTGGCCAGTGCCCGGGAGCGTGGGAAATGAAGCGTTCGGTGGACGCAAAATGAAAGTCCGACATGAAATGTGGCGTGAGGCTACGATGAACGCAAAACCTGTCAATGTGGGGATTTTGCCTGATCGGGGATCAATCAGAGCCTCAGGCTCGGGAGGCCATCAAGCCGGTCAGGTATCGCAAGGCGACTTCGTCGGCTTCCAATGTGGAAAGAAGGCGGAGCGAACTCTCCCGATCGAGACGACCTTCGAGGAGAAGACCGATGTCGCGGCGACGATTGTCGGACAAATTCTCACCCGTCGGAGCTCTGAGGGGGTCGGATTTCACCAGGGAATCCACCAAGTTGGTAACAGTTGTTTTTTTGACGCGGAGTCCGTTGAAGCTGACAAGTCCGCCATCAACGGCTTTTGGCGAGGGGGCACTCATGCGTCAGCAATAATTTCAAAATCGCATCCGGCGTCCAGAATATTTTTGCGCCGAAACGCGGACATCTTGTTAGTGAATAATTTCTGTTCCGATGCCAGCGTCGGTGAAGATTTCGAGCAACAGGCAGTGCTGGATGTGGCCACCGATCATGTGGATTTTTCCAACGCCTTTGCGAATGGCATCTGTGGCCGAGCGGACCTTGGGAATCATCCCGCCGGCGATGACCTTCCGTTCGATGAGTTCTTCGATCTGGGCAATCGTGACACTGGAAATCAGGGAGTCGTGTTGCGCGGGGTCGCGCATGATGCCGGCCACATCGGTGACATAGATCAACTTGCTGGCCTTCAACTCGGCGGCGAGCGAGGCGGCGGCGATGTCGGCGTTGATGTTCAAAACCACTCCCTCGCAGGTCGAACCGATCGGGCTGATGACGGGAACAATTTCCGCGTGAACCGCCTCGGCAACGGCAGAAGCATTCACTCCCTCCGCCTCACCGACGAAGCCGATATCAATCGTCTCGCCATCGATCACCGCTTGGCGTTCGAGCTTTCGGGCTACGAAAACATCCTTGCCGGAAAAACCTCGGGCGCGTCCGCCGAACTCATGAATCTTTTTAACAATCGAGGGGTTGATCTCGCGGTCGAGCGTTTCCTCGACAATGTGGATCGCGGATCCGTTCGTCGCACGGAGCCCGTTGATGAAATGCGCGGCGAGACCGGCGGCTTTCATTTTTGCGGTGATCGCCTTGCCACCGCCGTGGACGAGGACCGGATTGATGCCGACCGCCTCGAGAAACACGACATCGCACAGGAATTTGTCCACCACCTGCTCGTCCTCCATCGCGGAGCCGCCGTATTTGATGACAAAAGTATGGCCGCGGTATTGCTGAATGTAGGGAAGCGCCTCAATCAGCGTCTCGCTACGGGCTTCGGGAGTCATTTTTGCCATTATTCGCCGAGGTTCAGACGCACATACTCCTCAGTGAGGTCGGTGGTCCATACATAGTAGGAGCCCTTGCCGATGTGGAGGTCCACGCTGACCTTGAAGGCCTTCTTCTTGGTGATGGCGCGGAGTTTTTCCGACGAGGTTTTGGTGGCGATGCCGTTTTTCACGGCGGCGAGCTTGTCGTAAAAAATATCGGTCTTCGCTTCGTTCATGCGAACGCCGCAGTAGCCGACCGCATCGAGGATTCGGCCCCAATTCGGGTCGCCACCGGCCCAGGCGCATTTGACTAAAGTGGAATTCGCAATCGCCTCGGCGGCCGTGCGGGCCTCCTTGTCGTTCGCCGCACCCAAAACCTCGACCTCAACGAAACGCGAAACACCTTCGCCATCGGAGACAATCATGCGGGCCAGAGCGCGGGTGACTTCATCGAGAGCTTCGGAAAAATCCACGAGAGCGGGCGTGGTGCCGCTTAGGCCGTTGGCGAGGAGGATGACCGTGTCATTCGTGCTCATGTCGCCATCGATCGTGATCCGGTTGAAGGAATTCGCGACCGAGCGGCGGAGTTCCTTGCGGAGGATGGGCTGTGGGAGCGCAGCATCGGTGGAAACCACACAGAGCATCGTGGCCATGTTCGGGTCGATCATGCCGGCCCCCTTGGCGATGCCGCCGATGCGAAAGTTGCCCTTTGAGGTTTTCACCTCGACCGCGAATTCCTTGGCGAAAGTGTCACTCGTCATGATCGCAGCAGCGGTGGCTTTGCTACCCGAAGCGGAAGGCCGAAGCGCGGCGATGCCTTGGCTCACGAGGTCCATCGGCATCGAAACTCCAATGCGGCCGGTCGAGCAGACGAGAACCTCCTTGGAATTGAGATCGAGCATTTTTGCAGCGGCGGCGGCCATGGTGCGGGCATCCTTGAGGCCCTGGGCGCCGGTGCAGGCGTTGGCATTCCCGCTGTTCAAAACGACCGCGCGATTGCGTCCAGCTTTGAGATGCTCGGCAGAAACGAGGACGGGCGCCGCCTTGACCTTGTTCGTGGTGAAAGTGGCGGCAGAAACGCTTGGCGACTCCGACCAGACGACGGCGATGTCATCGCGCAGCACTTTTCCCGTTTTAATACCGCAACCGGTGGCACCAGCCGCGAATCCCTCCGGGGCGCAAACCCCGCCGGCGATTTTTTTAATTTGGCTCATAACAAACCTGTCGTCTCCGGCAAACCTGCCATGAGATTGAAATTCTGCACCGCTTGGCCCGCCGCGCCTTTCACGAGATTGTCCTCGACCGAGAGCAAAATAAGTCGGCCCGTGCGGGCGTCGAACCGTGCCGAGATATCGCAAAAGTTCGTGCCGGTTGTGTTTTTGGTATCAGGAAGATTTTTTGAAACGCGAACAAAGGGTTCGTTCGCATAGGCGGCCTCGAGCGCAGGGAGGATTGCCTCGGGCGAAACGCCGGGCGCGGGTTTGGTAAAAATCGTCGAGTGGAGGCCGCGATTCATCGGCGCGAGGTGCGGCGTGAACGAAATAACGACCGGGCTACCGGCGGCGAGTGAGAGCTCCTGTTCAATCTCGGAAAGATGGCGGTGTTTCGGCAGGCCGTAAGAGCGGAGGCTTTCGTTGCATTCACCGTAAAGGAGCGCGGTCTCGGCTTTGCGCCCCGCCCCGCTCACTCCGCTGGCGCTGGAAACGATGATCTCGGCGGGATCGATCAATTTTTGGCGAAGCAATGGCACGAGCGGCAGAAGAATCGTGGTGGGATAGCATCCCGCGGAACCGACAAGTTTCGCAGTCCGGACTTCTTCACGGTGCAGCTCGGGCAAGCCGTAGACCGCCTCGGAGAGCAACTGCGGAGCCGGGTGCGCCTCGTTGTAGAAATCCTGATAAGTCGCCGCGTCGTGGAGGCGAAAATCCGCGCTGAGGTCGATCACCCGCTTTCCAGCACGGTGGACCGGAACAGCAAACTCGGCGGCGAGACCATGCGGAAGCGCGAGGAAGAAAAACTCAGCCCCGCACTGGAGCAAGGCGTCGATCGTGGGTTCGGTGAAAATCAATTTCGAGAAATCCCCCACCCCGGCAAGCCTCGGCAAAACCTCCCCGGCTTGTTTGCCAGCGTGCTGGCGGGAGGTGATGGCGACAACGCGAACGCCCGGATGGCGCGCAAGGATCGAGCAGAGTTCCTCGCCGGAGTAGCCGTTGGCACCGACGATGGCGACAGGGATGCGCTCGGCGCTCATTCGGCAGCGAGGGATTTGGCCCGTTCCAACCGGGCGAGCGTGCGGTCTTTTCCGAGGACCTCGATCATCTCATAAAGGCCGGGACCAACCGAACGCCCGCTCAGGGCCACGCGGGCGGGGTGAACCATCTCGCCGGTCTTGATTCCAAGCACCGTGGCGGTTGCTTTGAGGGTGGTTTCGAGGGAGGCATGAGTCCAATCCGTCACGGTGGCGAACGCCTCCGAAAGCGCCCTGAGACGGGCCGTGGCGCCGGGTTTTTTCAAGCTTTTCTCCACGGCCTCGGCGTCCATCGCAAAATCCTCGGTGAAGAGGAATCCGATCCAATCGGGCACATCGCTGAGGTGTTTCACTTTCGGCTTCACAATGGCGAGGGCAGGCAGAAGCGCGACCTCGGTGCCATAGGGAATGCCCGCCTTGTCTACAAACGGCTTGGCGAGTTGAACGAATCGCTCGAGCGACATCGCGAGGATGTGCTGGCCATTCAGCCAAAAACATTTGTCGAGGTCGAAAATCGCGTTGCGGCGGTTGATGTGCTCCAGATCGAAAAGCTCACGGATCTCCGCGACATCGAGGCGCTCGCGGTTCTCGCCGGGCGACCAGCCAAGCAGGCAGAGGTAGTTGATCACGGCCTCTGGCGTGTAGCCGAGATCCATGAAGTAGGTGATGCTCGAACCGCCGTCGCGCTTACTGAGTTTCTTCCCTTCGTGATTTAAGATGAGCGGAATGTGGCCGAACTTCGGCGGGGTCGCTCCAAGAGCGTTGTAGAGTTCGATGTGTTTCGGCGTGTTCGAGAGGTGATCCTCGCCGCGAATCACATGAGTGAGCTTCATTTCGATGTCGTCCACCACATTCACGAAATGGAAAATCCAAGAGCCGTCGGGGCGGCGAATCGTCATGTCGGGATGCGTGGCAGGATTCGACATGTCGAATTCGATGCGGCCGCAAACCATGTCCTCGACGAGGACCGTTTTGCGCGGCGAGCGGAAGCGGATCGAGCCTTCGTCCTCGTAGACATGGCCACCGGCCTCGAGAACGGCCAGGTGTTTTTCGTAAATGGCATTCCTCTCGCTCTGGCGATACGGACCGTAGTCGCCGCCCTTGTCTGGGCCCTCGTCCCAGTCGAGTCCCAGCCAGTTCAGGCCGTCGAAGATGACTTGATTGGCCTCGGCGGTGTTTCGTTTTTCATCCGTGTCCTCGATTCGGAGGATGAATTGGCCGCCGTGTTTGCGGGCGAAGAGCCAGTTAAAAAGGGCGGTGCGAGCGCCACCGACATGAAGAAAGCCGGTGGGTGATGGTGCGAAACGTGTGCGAACGGTCATGAATTGAAAAAAGTGTCAGGCGGCGCGCTGGAGGGCTGATTCCCGGGAGCGGGAGGCAAGTGCCCAGACGGCAAGGAGAACTCCGGCGAAGAGAAAATCCGAGACGAGTGAATTGCGGAAAAACATCCAAGTCGGCGGGAAACCGGGCAAGCCAGTGGTCAGCGACATCCACAGTCCACCAAGGCCACGCGGGTAGGCGGGATTGGCGAGCCATGAAGCGGTGTTCGTAATGAGATAAAAAAACACACCGCCGCCGAGGACCGATCCGAAATACCGCATCGGCGAAAATCCCCCGCGAGCGACCAAACGGGCGAAGCCGACCAGTCCGAGAATCGTTCCCCACACGACCAGTTGAGCAGAACTGAGCGCGGGGTATCCGAGCACCAGCGCCAACAGAAAATCCGAAACCATCAGAGCCCCGAGCGGCAAAATCCATCCCAGTGCCCCCGGCAAAAGAAATGCCCCGCAAACCGCCACCGCAGTTACCGGCGAGAAGTTTGGCAAGTCCGGCAACAGCGAGGCACGCAGAACGCGGAAGCCAGCGAGTAACACAATGCACAGCCCGACAGCCAAGGCGGCGCGGGTTTTTCCACCCGAAAAAACGGTGAGTGATTTCATGCCGCTTCTTCTACCGCCCCGCCTCCCCCATCCGCAAGCCGCGAAGTTCTCCGCTTGAAGCGCGGTTTGACGCCGCTGGCCAGACATCTATAAATTCGAACCCATGAATGGCAACGGCAGGAGGGTTCTTCTCGGAATGAGCGGCGGCGTGGATTCCAGCGTCGCGGCGGCGTTGCTGCAACGCGACGGATGGGAGGTCATCGGCGTGACGATGAAAGTGTGGCCGCAGGACTGCATCTCGCGAGCCGAGGACAAATGCTGTGGTCCCTCCGCGATCGCCGATGCCCGCGGCGTCGCCCACAAGCTCGGCATCCCCCACTATGTCGTGGACGAAGCCGATAACTTCGAAAAAATCGTCATCGATTATTTCGCCAGCGAATACCGCCTCGGCCGGACTCCGAATCCCTGCGTGATGTGCAACGAGCATTTGAAATTCGGCAAACTCCGCACGAAGGCCCAGGCGCTCGGAGCCGACTTCATCGCCACAGGGCACTACGCGATTATCGAGCACCACGCCGATCATGCCGTCCTGCGCAAAGGCCGCGACTCGCGCAAGGACCAGTCGTATTTTCTTTTCAGCCTCAGCCAGGATCAACTCCAACACGCCCTCACCCCGCTCGGCGGCATGGAAAAATCCGAAATCCGCGAGATCGCGCGGGGCATCGGCCTGAAGGTCGCCGACAAGGTCGATAGCCAGGAAATTTGTTTTGTGCCCGGCAACGACTACAAGGCATTCCTCAAAGGCCATCTCGACGAGGGGGAATTTCATCCCGGATCGATTTACGACACGCAGGGGAATTTCATCGCCAAGCACGAGGGCATCGAAATGTTCACGATCGGCCAACGCAAGGGCCTCCCGGGCGGCTCACCCAAACCCCGCTATGTCGTGGATATCGACCCCGAGACCAGCAGCGTGATCGTCGGCGACGAGGAGGATTTGGTTCGCGAGGAATTCGAAGTCGACCGTGTGAATTGGCTGCGCGGTGAACCCGAGGGCACCGAGCGCATCAGCGTGAAAATCCGCTACGCCCACCCTGGCACCGAAGCAACCATCCAAGCCCTTCCCGGCCACAAGGCCAAAATCCAACTCGACACGCCCCAGCGCGCCGTCACTCCCGGCCAAGCCGCCGTTTTTTACGATGGCGACGCCGTGGTCGGCGGCGGCTGGATCGTTCGCCAACCCGCACCAGTCCCCGCATGACACGATTCGTTCTCACCACCCTGCCGGACGAGGCCACCGCTGCCGACATCGTCCATCAACTCGTTGCCGAAAAAGTCGCCGCTTGCGGCACGATTATCCCTGGCGCCCGCTCGATCTATAATTGGAAAAACTCGATCGAGGAGGCCAAGGAAGTCGTCGTGATTTTCAAAATCCCGAAGGCGAATTTCAGCTCGTTCGAGAAAGAGCTCCGCGAGATTCACCCCTACGAAGTCCCCGAGATTGTGGCCTTCGACCCCGCCGCCGTCTGCCACGCCTACGCCGACTGGATCGTCTCCAGTTGCGCCAGCGGGGATTAAGACTGCTACGGAGATTCACCCGTTAGGAAAATCTGTTCAGGCGGTTGGCTTTGATTTAATCCATGCCTCATGAATCCTTCCCTGCTCCCGGACGACGACTACTTCCCGCTTATTGAAGCCCGCCACTGCGATCCTTTCCGCATTCTGGGAATCCGCGAACAGGATGGAAAATGGATCGCGCGGGTTTTTCGCCCGGATGTCGCCAAGGTTGAGATCGTTCTCGACGGCAAAAAGGCGAAATCTCAGGCGCTCAAACGACTCGATCAGGAAGGGATGTTCGAAGGGGAAATCGAAGGATTCCAGACTGGCACAGGTTACTCGCTCGAGCTCACCAACCATGAAGGTGCCAAATGGCGCCAGCGCGATCCCTACTCGTTCGGGCCCGTGCTGGGCGAGATGGATATCTATCTTTTCAACGAAGGCACGCATTACGACATCTACAAAAAACTCGGCGCGCATGTGAAAGTGATCGACGAGGTGCCGGGCGTGCATTTTTCGGTGTGGGCGCCGTCGGCCCAGCGCGTAAGCGTGGTCGGAGATTTCAACAACTGGGATGGACGCACCCACCCGATGCGCAAGCTCGTTCCCTCGGGCGTCTGGGAAATTTTTCTCCCCGGCGTGCATGAAGGCGCGCATTACAAATTCGAGATCCGGGGCGAGCACGGCGACTCGCATTTAAAGACCGATCCCTACGCCTTCTTCGCCCAGCACGGCACGCAGACCGGGTGCATGGTTTTCGATCTCGATCGCTACCAGTGGAGTGACCAAGACTGGATGCACCGCCGCCCGCGCATCGATCACTTCAATAGCCCGATGAGCATTTACGAAGTCCATATCGGCTCGTGGCAACGAATCTTGGACGACGGAAACCGTCATTTGAGTTACCGGGAACTTGGCGACCGACTCATCCCGTATGTGAAGGAAATGGGATTTACCCACATCGAATTAATGCCCGTGATGGAGCATCCCTTCGACGGGTCTTGGGGCTATCAGGTGGTGAACTACTACGCGCCAACGAGCCGGTTTGGAAATCCCGACGAGTTTCGAAATTTCGTGGACCGCTGTCACCAAGCCAACATCGGCGTGATTCTTGATTGGGTGCCCGGACATTTTCCGAAGGATGCCCACGGACTTGCTCGATTCGACGGCAGTGCGCTTTACGAACACGAGGATCCCCGCCTCGGCGAGCATCAAGATTGGGGCACGCTCATTTTCAACTACGGCCGCAACGAGGTGAAAAATTTCCTGATCGGCAACGCGCTTTTCTGGCTCGATGAATACCACATCGACGGCCTGCGCGTGGATGCCGTCGCTTCGATGCTTTACCTCGACTACTCGCGCAAAGCCGGCGAGTGGCTTCCGAACTGCTTCGGCGGGCGGGAAAACCTCGACGCGATCAGTTTTCTGAAACGCTGCAACGAGATTTGCTATGAGCGATTCCCTGGCGTGGCCATGGTCGCCGAGGAGTCCACATCCTGGCCGGGAGTCTCGCGTCCCACCTACACCGGCGGGCTTGGCTTCGGCTTCAAATGGAACATGGGCTGGATGAACGACAGCCTGCGCTACATCAGCAAGGATCCGATTCACCGCCGATTCCACCAGAGCGAGATCACTTTCTCGATGCTCTATGCCTTCCACGAGCATTTCATTCTCGTGCTCAGCCACGACGAGGTCGTTCATGGCAAAGGCTCACTGATCGACAAAATGCCCGGAGATTATTGGCAGAAATTCGCGAACTGCCGGATGTTCCTCGCCTGGATGTGGGCGCACCCAGGAAAGAAGCTCATCTTTCAAGGCATCGAGTTTGGGCAATTCATCGAGTGGAAGCACAATCAAAGCCTCGACTGGCACCTCATGGAGATGCCCGCACACGACGGCCTGCGCCGCCTCATCCAGCACCTGAACTGGCTCTATCAAAACGAACCCTCCCTCTCCGAACTCGACGACAGTTACGACGGCTTCGAGTGGATTGATTTCAACGATGCCGACAACACCGTGTGGTCGTTCATGCGCAAATCCCGCACCGGCGCCACGCTGATTTTTGTGGTCAACGCCACGCCGGTCGTTCGCGAAGGCTATCGCGTCGGCGTTTCAGAGCCCGGCTTCTACGAGGAAATCCTCAACACCGATGCCGAAACCTACAATGGCAGCAACATCGGCAACTACGGCGGCACGCCCGCTCATCAAGACTGGAGATGGCAGGGCAAGCCCCACTCGATCCTCGTGAACCTCCCGCCGCTCGCGGTGGTGGGCTTCAAGCACCACCCGAAGCGTTAAGCCGAGAGAAACGCCACAGCCTCCTCGAGGCTGGCGACATTGGAGACCGAGGTGATCGGCGTGCCTTTTCGGATGCGGCCGACGAGACCGGCGATGACGCCGCCGGGCCCGAGTTCTATGAATTGCTCGATGTGGAGTCGGTCGATCAAATACTCGACGCTCTGCGACCAGCAGACACTGCCTGTGACTTGATCGGCGAGCGTGCGGCGGATGGTTTGGGGATCGCGCACCTCGATGGCATCGACATTGCAAACGACCGGCACTCGAGGCGCGAGCATTTGGGTTTCCGCCAAAGCGACGGAAAGAGATTGGTAGGCGGGTTCCATCAAGCGCGAGTGGAAGGCTCCGGCGACGGTGAGTTCCACCGCCTTGCGGGCGCTGTATTCCTTCGCGAGAGAAACGGCCATGATGATCTTCGAAGCCTCACCTGAGAGCACGATCTGGCCGGGAGCGTTGATGTTGGCAACATCGACATCGGCCGCGGCGGCGAGTTCGCGCACGCGGTCCTCCTCCCCACCGATGATGGCGGCCATTCCGCCCGTGGAGGCCTCGCAGGCTTCCTGCATCGCGCGGGCGCGTTTGTCCACGAGGCGAAGTCCGGTTTCGAAATCA
Source organism: uncultured Spartobacteria bacterium (assembly GCA_937919825.1). GTDB lineage: Bacteria > Verrucomicrobiota > Verrucomicrobiia > Chthoniobacterales > Terrimicrobiaceae > UBA967. The sequence continues at coordinate 18,625 of CALFPA010000049.1, forward strand.
AAAGTCCCCGCGGCGGCATGAGCCGTGAATTCGCCGAGTGACAGGCCGGCCGTAGCATGAAACTCGAGGGCGGGGAGCTTTTCCTTCAGCACCGCGAGGCAGGCGAGGCCGTGAACATAGAGCGCGGGCTGGCACACCGAGGTTTTGGTCAACTCCTCACTCGGCCCCTCGAACGCAATCCGGCTGAGTGGATATCCAAGGATCGAGTCGGCTTTTTCAAAAAGCGCGGCGGCGGCAGGAAATTCGGCAGCGAGGTCTTTGCCCATTCCGACGGATTGGGCACCTTGGCCGGAGAAGAGGAGTGCGGTTTTTTTCATAGGTGTAAGAGGGTGTTACCAGAGCTTGTGGATGAAGGTGTAGGCCACGAAAAGCAAGTAGAGCGACAGAATTTTCAAAACCGAGCCGGGAATTTCCAAATCGGACTTAACCAACGCAGCCACCATTCCCAGCAGGAAAAACAAAATGGCGGGTTGTAATAGGTATAGCCAAGGACTCATCCACGGCGCAAATTCAGTGAGACCGCTTTGTTTGTGAAGCAGGAATCTCCATGAAAACCACACTCCTTCTCGCCACCCTCGCCCTTGCCGCTTGCTCCACCGCGCCGAAGCTCCCGCCGCTTCGCACCGTTGATCAAATCGACCTCCCCCGCTTCATGGGCGATTGGTATGTCATCGGCACGATTCCGTGGTTCGTCGAAAAAAACAATGTCGGCACGATGGATATCTACAAACTCCGGACGGACGGAAAAATCGAGGTCACCTACGCGTTCCACAAAAAATCCCTCGAGGCACCCCGAAAGGAAATGAAGGCCGTCGCCCGTGTGGTGAACACAAAAACCAACGCGGAATGGCGCGTGCAATTCCTCTGGCCATTCGAAGCCCCCTTTCTCGTGATCGACCTCTCGCCAGACTACCGCTTCACCACGATCGGCTACCCGAACCGAGACTTGATCTGGATCATGAGCCGCACTCCGGAGATGTCGGAATCCGACTACGCGCGCGCTTTGGAGTCCGCGAAGGTGCAAGGCTACGATATTTCGCGAATTGTCAAAGTCCCCCAGCCCGCAGGCAAAAAACCTTAATTGGCCTCCCCCCGACGCGATGGTTGACGGCGGCGCGGTGAACTTGGAGATTGGTCGCGCATGAGAGTTTTTCGAGCGTTTGTGCTGTCGTTGATCCTGGGATATTTCGCCCCGGTCGTCGATGCCGCGCAGATGAAGGTTCCCTTTAATTTCCAATGGGGCGAGTCCGAAGCACGGGTCGAAAAAAACATTGTGGGCAGCAAGGCCCGTGTCATCGAACGCAAAGCCGTCCAGAACCGCCAAGTCTTGGCCGCGGAGGGCATCCCCCAGAAATACCTCCAGCGCACACTGTTTTATTTCTCAAACGATTCACTCAACGAAATCGAACTCCAATACGGCGACTCCTCGTGGGACTCCAAGCAATACGGCCTCTTTTTTGACGATGTCCGACGCAATGTGGATTTAAAATACGGGACTGGAAAAATCATTGTTCGCGAGAAAAACCGCGACCCCGATTCCGACATTCTCCATACGCTCATTGGATACCAATGGACTCAGGGATACATGTCCCTGCGGCTGTTTTTATTCACCTCGGAAAAAACCGGGAGCTCCCATCGAGTGCTGAGCCTGCACTACAAGGAAATCTAGCTCGCTAGAAATTTCAGCGCGTCCCCGAATCTCGAGCGCCACGAGATTTCACTGTGCGAACCGCCGGGGACTTCGCGGATGGTGAATTCTTTTCCATCCCTCCAACCCTTGGCGCGAAGATGTTCGCCGAGGAGGTCATGATATCCCCGGTAGCATTCGTCCAACCCTTGGTCGCCATGGTCGAAATACATCCGGATCTCTTTGTCCAAAGCGGGCTCGGCTTCGAGCGCTTGAAGGGAGGCGGAATCTCGCGGCAAGGATTGCGACATATCCTCGAAAGAAGTGGAGAGGCAGATGAAATTCCGAAAGACACCGGGATGCGCGAGAGCCGTTCGGAAGGCATTCAGCGCACCAAGCCCCGCTCCGCCGAGCGTGCGAGCCGAGCGCTTGGCGATGGTGCGGTAATGCTGATCCATGTGCGGGACGAGTTCCGAGACGAGGAACTGGGCGTAGGCGGCTCCGCCGAATTCCGGCGACAGCTCGAAATCACGCATCGTGAGATTGTCATCCGAGTAGCCCTCGGGGTGACAAACCCCCACGACGATCGTTTCGGGAATCACCGAACGCCGCGCCAGGAGCGACGCCCATTCGTCCGCAGCCCAGTCCACTCCAGAGACAACGCTCCCGAGGGGATCGAAGACATTCGAGCCGTCGTGCAGGAAAATCACCGGGAAGCGAGTTTCCGTCTGAGCGCCGTAGCCTGGCGGGAGCCAGATGAGAAGTTCGCGCTCCCCCGCCAGGATGCGGGAATGCAAACGCTCGCGCGTTAAACGCCCGCAATACCGATCCTTCCAGTCTGCCACCGTGTGTTGGAGCGTGGCATCCAGCCAAATTTCATGGCGGCTATTTGCGGGAACATGACCGAAGGCTTCCACCGCCTCGCTCTCCCAAGAGCCTCGGGTGATTTTGTATTCCACATGCGATCCGGTATCCGCCTCGATGGAACCATTGTGGAATACCCCGTCAAAATCGAGCGGCATGGCTTTTGCGGGATCCCAACTGCCGAGATCGCGATGGCTTCCCGCAATGAAAACTTTTGCCTCGGGCCGGTCGACCGGGGGGATGATCCGAAAACGAATCTTGCTCATGTCTAAATCCTAACCCTCCGGTTTTTTTTGGGGAATGCGAAATTCCACCACCAAATGACAGGCTCACAAAAAAACGGATCGACGCCCTTCATGAATTGGGGAAAGTCTTGGTTCGATGTCCACGATGCCAGACATGCAGGTGACAGACCACCCGTCATCCGGAACCGCTCCGGAGCCGCGCTCCGGCGGGGTGCGTTCGTATTACCGCGTGGCCGAGGAAGCTGGCACCGTCGTTCGCTGCGAGCCCGCCGAGGCCCAAATCATCGTCTTCAACTCCCCCACCATCGAGGACGAGGCGGACTTGATGGAGTATTACAATATCGACTATCACACGCTCCACTCCTCGTTGGACCCCGACGAACTCTCCCGACTCGAATTTGAGGCCGACCATGCGGCGCTCATTTTTAAACGCCCGAAAAGTTTCTCTGCGGACGATAATTTTCTTTTAAAAATGACCTCCACCGGCGTGTTCCTCTACGAGGATCACATGGTGGTCGTGATGCCGGATGACGCGCCGCTTTTCGAGGGCCGTGCACCACTTCGGATTTTTTCAGTCCAAGATGTGATTCTGCGACTTCTCTACCAGAGCATCAGCCATTTCGAAGGTCACTTGAAGGCCATCAACATGCTCTCCGACTCGCTCGAGCGGAGAATCATCACCTCCATGGAGACCCGCTACCTCCTTAACATGTTCGCTCTCGAGAAGAGCCTTGTTTACATCCTGAATGCGATCAATTCCAACAGCGCTCTTTTTGATAAAATGAAAAGCTACGCCAAGCGGCTTGGCTTCGACCACGAGCAACTCGGTATCTTGGAAGACATCATCATCGAAAACCAGCAGTGCCTTCGCCGCTCGGAAATCTACTCGCAGGTCGTGGCCGGTCTCATGGACGCCCGGGCCTCCATCGTGAGCCACAACCTCAACACCCTTATTAAAAAATTCACCATCTGGACGATCGCCATCATGATGGCCAATTTGGTGGTCGGAATTTTTTCGATGAATGTGGAACTCCCGATGCCAACAGAGGGTCAACTTTGGCCGTTTATGATGGTGAACGCACTGGCCATCCTCGTATCGGTCGGCATCATTTGGTTCTCGCGGTTCAGGAAATGGTAACCTGAACCGGCAGCGTTTGCTGTTCGTCTACACCAGCCGAAGGTCGAGTCCGATTTAGAGCGCGCCGAGCTTGGAGAGGATTTCCGACTTGGAGCAAACTCCGATCGACTGATCTTTTTTGGCTCCACCTTGGAAATACATGAGGGTCGGAATGCTGCGAATGCCGAACTGGGCCGATACTTCGGGAGCATCATCCACATTCACTTTCGCGATGTGATATTTCCCCGCGTTCTCCGCAGCGACCTCCTCGACGACCGGACCTAGCATCCGGCAAGGAGCGCACCAAGGAGCCCAGAAATCCACCAGCACAGGGCCAGCGGCTTTTTCGATGAAGTTCGCGAACGACGAGTCGTTCAGTTCGGTAACATTAGGATGTGCCATAAAAGAAAAAACTACCCGAGCATGGTCAAAATCTGCACTCCAAGAGCGACCAGAGCGACCGCAGCAGCCGCAAGGGCGAAGACAGGCGGGGCTTCCTGAGGACTCGCCATCATCGGCGAAGCTTTTGCGACGGACATCGGAGCGATAGGCGCTGTATCGGAGCCGGGATTCGAAGCCACAACGCTGGCTTTTGATACGGGAGCACCGGGCTTCGCGGTGGAGATTCCGGGTTTGATACCCGAAATACTGGCACTGGGTGGAGTCGCGGAGGAGCCGGGAGCCGCTGGCACGGGAGAAATGCCGGGCTTCACAGAAATCGAAGCCCCTGGAGACGGAGCGGCTTTCAAATTCACTGTCGCCTGCGGAACGGGCTTAGAGACAGGAGGCAGACTGATTTTTGCCGTCTGTAATAAAGGGTCTATTGGGGTGGGAGTTTGGGAAATCGAAGCGGCAGGAACTGCGGGGGCCGCCGGGGAAACTGGCTTCGCGACTCCGGGCGCTGCGGGAGCGACTGAGACAGGTTTGGCAATCCCAGGCGCTGTGGGAGCTAGGGAAACTGGCTTGGCAAGACCGGGGGCAGCAGGCGCTACCGAAACAGGCTTGGCTATTCCGGGAGCACTCGGAGGCTTCGGTATTGAGGGCATGGCACCAGGGGCGGATGGCGGCTTAGGGATGGAAGCCATCATCGGCGGCTTGGGTATGGGAGCGGCAGGAACAGCCGATGGCGGTTTGGGAAGAGGCGCGGGTGCCTTAAAGCTAGGAGGAGCTGGCGGGATGACGGTGCTTTTTTGAAGGCCAGGAGAGGGCGCTGGTGCCGGAGCCGGGGGAGAACTTGGGGCATCTTGAGGCGAGAGACTGATGCGAACGGTTTCTTTTTTGGGCTCGGACATAAAGGGGATCGGGTGGTTTGACTGGGCAGACCAATCTCAAATCCCCGAGCGGGTGTCAATTTTTCACATCGCCCGGCGGGCGTCCAGCAATCGAGCCATCACCGCCTTTTGGGCATGGAGCCGGTTTTCGGCTTGGCGGAATATCGTATCGGCATGGGCTTCAAAAGTCGCGTCGTCGATTTCCTTGCCCCGGTAGGCTGGCAGGCAGTGCATGACGAGCGCACCGGGCGCGGCGGTGCAGAGCGAGGCGTTGATCTGGTAGCCTGCCAACTGCGCCAAACGGTAAGCGGCCTCCTCTTCCTTGCCCATGCTCACCCACACATCGGTGTAGAGAACATGCGAGCCCTTGGCCGCATCATGGATGTCGTCAGTGACATGGATGGAACCTCCAGCTCGGGCGAGGAGTTCAGGACAGGGTTGGTATTTTTTCGGAGCGGCGATGACGAGTTCGAAACCCAGCCGCGCGGCAGCCCAGATCCAGGATCGGGAAACATTGCAATCCCCGTCCCCGATGAACGCGACCTTCAAACCATCGAGCGAGCCGCGCGATTCACGGATCGTAAAAAGATCGGCGAGGATTTGGCAGGGGTGCTCCTCGTCAGTGAGTGCGTTGATGGTGGGAATGCCGCTGAACTCGGCGAAATCCTCGACATCCTTTTGAGCGAAGGTCCGGATCACCGCGCCATGGAGCATGCGGCCCATCACTCGGGCGGTGTCTTTGATCGGTTCGCCACGCCCGAGTTGGATGTCGGCGGCCGCGAGAAACATCGGATCGCCGCCGAGTTCGCGAATGCCGACTTCGAAGGAAACGCGGGTGCGGGTGGAGGATTTCGAGAAAATCAAAGCCCAGCACTGGTGGCGGAGCGGGTGCGAGGTATGGTGGCCGCGGGAGGATTTCATCGCGGCGGTGTCAGCGAGGACGGCGAGAATCTCGTCACGGGAAAGAGATTCGATGGAAAGGAGATTTTTCATAGTTCGGTTAGGTGGAACGGAAGATTCAGGCGGCGGTGGAAACGCCTTTCAAAACGGCGGCGAATTTTTGAACCGCTTCGTCGATCTCGCGGGAATCGACATTCAGTGGGGGCAGGAAACGAATAACTCTCTCGCCCGAGGGAATCACCAAAAGCCCCGCCGCCATCGCGCGGTTCACGACCTCCAGCGCGGGGGTGCGTTCGGTTTTGGGAAAGTCGGGCGACAACTCGACACCGACCATCAAGCCAATGTGGCGAACCTCGCCAATGAGTGGCGAGGCGAGGGATTTCAACGCGGCGGCCAAAGCGTTTCCGAGTTCCGAGGATTTGGCCAAGAGATCGTCGCGCTCGATGATCTCGAGAACCTTGAGCGCGGCGGCGCAGCATACGGGATTGCCGCCATAGGTCGTGCCGTGGCTCCCGGGCCCGAGCAGGTCGCAGAGCGGCCCGCGCTCATCGAACTTTTTCGAGGAAACCCAAAACGACCCGAGAGGAAATCCATTCGCAATGCCCTTCGCCCAGGAAACGCCATCGGGTTCCACGCCCTCGACAATGCTCCGCCACCCGCACCAATCGCCGGTGCGACCGAGACCACATTGGACCTCGTCGAAAAAAAGGAGCATGTCGCGCTCGTCGCAGAGTTCGCGCAGTCCGCGCAAAAATTCGGGCGTCGCGGGATGGATGCCGCCCTCGCCTTGAATCGGCTCCACGAGGATCGCGATGGTTTTTTCATCCGCCTCAGCGCGCACGGCCTCGAGGTCGTTGAATGGCAAATGGGCAAAGCCCTCGGGCAGCGGGCCGAAATCTTTTTTCACCTTGTCCTGACCGGTCGCGGCGATGCAGGCCAGGGTTCGGCCGTGAAAGGAATTTGTGAAGGTGAGAATGCGATGGCGGCCCGTGGCGCTTCCAAAACGGCGCGCGAGCTTGATCAAGCCCTCGTTCGCCTCGGCCCCGCTGTTGCAGAAAAATGCCTTTCCGGGACCGGTGATTTCCACGAGGCGCTTGGCGAGTTGGGCTTGTGGACCGGTGCGATAGAGGTTCGAGCAATGAACGAGGCGCGAGGCCTGATCCGCCACCGCTGCAGCAACCTCGGGGTGCGAGTGACCGAGAGAACACACCGCGATGCCTGCGCCAAAATCCAAATACTCGCGGCCGCTAAAATCCCGCACGCGGCATCCCGCTCCGCTTTCGATATCGAGATCGAAACGACCGTAAGTGGGAACGACATAGCTCGTGTAGGCTTCGGATAATTCGCTCATTTTCTAAAAGTGAAACGGGCGGAACCACAATGGGTTCCGCCCGGTCCGCGAGGGGACTCTCGGGAGAAATTTTTCACCCGGGGTTGGAATAATTTTTTATCTACCGCTTATTCGGCTTTTTTGGAAGTCGTTTTTGCAGCGACAGGTGCAGTCTCGGCAGCGGCGCCCTCGGAATCGACCCACTCGATGTAAGCCATCGGAGCGGAATCGCTGAGGCGCTGGCCGAGTTTGATGATGCGGGTGTAGCCACCCTTGCGATCCGCAGCACGAGGCGCGATTTCGGCGAAGAGTTTTTTCACCGCATCTTTCTGGCCGAGGTAGCCAGCGGCGAGACGGCGGGCGTGCAAATCGCCCCGCTTGCCGAGGGTGACCATTTTCTCGGCGAGAGGCCGGACAGCCTTGGCCTTGGCGAGGGTGGTCTTGATGCGTTTGTGTTCGATCAGGCTGCAGACCTGATTAGCGAGCAACGATTTTCTATGAGAGGCCGTGCGGCCGAGTTTGACGGTTTTTTTCTGGTGACGCATGGCGTGTTAGTTGGCGGATTCTTCGGTGATTTCGACAACTCCGCTGTCGAATTTCTGACCAAGTCCTAAGCCGAGTTGCTGGAGCTTGTCCTTGATTTCGTTGAGCGACTTCTTGCCGAAGTTGCGGTATTTGAGCATCTCGGCCTCGCTCTTCATGGCGAGCTGGCCGACGGTGGTGATGTTGGCGTTGTTGAGGCAGTTGGCCGCACGAACCGAGAGTTCGATCTCGTTGACGCTCATTCCGAGGAGCTTCTTCATGCGGTTGTTTTCCTGGCTGACCTCTTGCGGGGTCTCATCGAACTCGACCACATTCTCTTCGAATCCAACAAACACATCGAGGTGATGGCGGAGGATCGCGGAGGCTTGGAGAAGGGCGTCATCAGGAGTGATGCGACCATCGGTCCAGATTTCGAGAATGATCTTGTCGTAATCGGTGCGTTGGCCGACGCGGGTGTTTTGCACCGCATACTTGACGCGGGTCACAGGCGAAAAGATCGAATCGATGGCAATGACGCCGATCGGTTGGTCTGAGCGCTTGTTTTCATCACCGGTGGCGAAACCGCGACCAACGCGGACATCGAACTCGGCTTCAAACTTCTGCTTCTTGTCGAGCGTGCAAATGATCTGCTCGGGATTGAGAACTTCGCACTGCGAGCTTTTCTGGATGTCGCCGGCAGTGATGACACCTTCTTTATTCACCGAAAGCTTGAGGGTGCGGACTTCGTGGTCGTGAGCCTTGAACTTGATTTTCTTAAGATTGAGAATGATGTCCACGGCATCTTCGACGACGCCGGGCAGGGTGCTGAACTCATGGAGCGCCCCTTCGATTTTCACCGAAGTGATGGCGGCACCTTCGAGCGAGCTGAGAAGCACGCGACGGAGCGAGTTTCCAACCGTATGGCCATAGCCGGCCTCGAAAGGCTCAGCAATGAAGCTGGCATAGGTTTCAGTGGCAGTGGACTCGTCTTTGACGAGAGATTTCGGCATTTCAAACCGACCGAGACGAACAGGCATGTGATGTATAGGATTTCGCCGGGTTACCCTGTGCGCTGACGGTTACCCACATTGGTGGAAACCACAGGACCAACGGCGCGATTGGATTAGCGCGGAGGGTGTTGATACCACAGATGGCAACCGGGTCAAGCCTGAGTTGTCAGAAAAATGCAGAAATAGCCGATTCCTCGCTCAGCGCCCGCGGGTGTCGAAGGCGTCGCGGAGGGCGTCGCCGAGGAAATTCAGCGCGAGGAGTGTGAGGGACATCGCGGCGGCGGGGAAGACGAGCAGCCACCAGAAGCTGCGAAGGGGATTGATCGCGCCTGCGCCGTCGGCGAGCAGGGAACCCCAACTCGCCTGCGGGGCCTGAATGCCCAGGCCGAGGAAACTCAGGAACGATTCGTCAATAACCACAGCGGGGATCGTGAGGGTGAGATAAACGAGGATGATTCCGGCGAGGTTCGGAAGCAGGTGTCGGGTGAGGATTTTCGTGTGGGACTGGCCCAAGGCCCGAGCGGCAGTGACGAATTGGCGCTCCTTCAACGACAGGACCTGACCCCGCACGATGCGGGCCATGGTGAGCCATTCGATGAAGCCGAGCGTGAGAATGAGGATCGCGATGCGGGAGGATTGGACGAGCCATTGCAGCCCCTCTTGCGAGGCCCATTCCTGAAGGCCGGCATTGAAGGCATTGATCGCGATCAGAATGAAAATGAGGCGCGGCACCGAGTAGAGAATGTCGACGACGCGCATCATCAAGGCATCGATGC
>CALFPA010000050.1 GCA_937919825.1 uncultured Spartobacteria bacterium
CGTGATGAACTCGATCCAAGGCCCCACGGCGGGAGTGTCGCAGAACTCGCGCTGAGCGGGGTTCAAGTCGCTAGGGATTTCCAAGTGTAGAGCGCGGTGAGTCCCGCGCCGATGGCTTGGGAGAGTTCTCCGAGGGCGGCGGGGACGATTTGGATGTTTCGTTGCTGGACGGGAAAAAGCCAGGGTTCGGCGGCAGCGCGGATTCCGTCGAGGTAGCGTTTGCGGAATTCCTCGGTGGTCGAGTGCGGATCGATCAAACCCCCGCCGATCACGACAAATTCGGCGTCGAAGGCGATCGAGAGATTGGCGACATGCAGGCCCATAGCTTTCGCCTGAAGGTCGAAAATCTCGAGCGCGAGCGGGTCGCCTTTTTGGGCGCGGGTGCGGAGCGAGAGGGCTTTTTCCTTGGGCGGAATGGCGGCGTTGTGGAGTTCGTGGCCGGGGTATTTCGGCAGGAGGTGGTTCAAATACTGCGGCAGGCCGGAGATGGTTGTGTAGGCCTCGAAGCACCCCCAGTCCCGCCCGCAACCGCAGGTGAAGCGCGGCAGGCTGAGGATTTGGAGAGGGGCGGGCATGTGGCCGGCTTCGACGCCGTTGAGCGTGTCGCCATTCAAGGATAGCCCGTCGGCTCCGGTATAGGCGGCGCCGAGTCCCGAGCCGGGCGCGAGCATGAGGACACCGCATTTTTTCGCGCCGCGCACATGAGCGGCCTCAGCGACCCCGCCGAAGTTGCCATCGTTGCCGGTGACCACCAGGAGCGGGCGTCCGGCTTTTTGTGAGAGGGCAGTGGAGTAGTCTTCGAGGAAATTCCAACCGGCGAAACTGGCTGGGAGATTCGGGGATCGGTCGAGCACGCCGTAAGCCTGATACGGGCCAGGCATCGCAAGGCCGACGCCTTCGACCTGCGGCCAGGTGAGCTGGTTTTCGGCGAGGAATTTTTCGACGCCCTGAACCCATCCATCGACGACCGCGCGCGTGCCGAGTTGGGAATTGGTCGAGCTTTGAGCGAGTTGTAGACTGATCGGAGAGCCATCCTCCCAAACGCCGGAGGTTTTCGAGGTGGTCGCGCCGCTATCAGTTCCGAGAAAGACTTTTTTCATGGGTGGAGTTTGTTTTTTCTATCGCCCGCGAACCAAAATGGAACGCCTAAAATCGCCCCTGCGCACCACATTGACAGCCCGATCGCATGTGCTAAACCTTGCGGCCCATTTTATGGCAAAAACCACCAAATCCGCTAAATCCACCGCCCCGAAGAAGGGCAAATTCGTTTACACATTCGGAGCCGCAAAAGCCGACGGCGACGGCAAAATGAAATCCCTGCTCGGCGGCAAAGGTGCCAACCTTGCCGAGATGACCCGCATCGGGCTCCCCGTGCCTCCCGGCTTCACGATCTCCACAGAGGTCTGCACTTATTTCTACGACAACAAAAAGACCTATCCGAAGGAACTCCAGGCCCAGATGGAGGCCGGCGTGCGCAACATGGAAAAAATCATGGGCACGAAATTCGGCGATTCGAAGGGCTTCCCGCTCCTCGTCGCGGTCCGCTCCGGCGCCCGCGATTCGATGCCCGGCATGATGGATACCATCCTCAACCTCGGCCTCAACGATGAGACCGTTCTCTCGCTCGCGAAGGCCACCAAAAACGAGCGCTTCGCCTGGGATTGCTACCGCCGCTTTGTTCAAATGTATGGCGATGTCGTGCTTGGCGTGCAAAAGCGCGAAGGCGAAGACCACGAGCCATTCGAGTCCGTCATCGAGGAATACAAACACGCCAAATACCACGAGGACATCGTGGACAGCGAACTCACCGCCGAGGACCAAAAAGAACTCGTCAAACTTTTCAAAGAACTCGTCAAAACCCGCACCGGAAAAAGCTTCCCGGCCAATCCTTGGGATCAGCTCAAAGGCGCCGTCGGAGCCGTCTTTGGCTCTTGGATGAATGACCGCGCGATCGTCTATCGCCGCAAATACAACATCCCTGCCGCGTGGGGCACGGCCGTCAATGTTCAGGCCATGGTTTTCGGCAACACCGGCGAAACATCCGGATCCGGCGTGGCATTCACCCGCAACCCAGCCAACGGAGTCAACGAATTCTACGGCGAATTCCTCATCAACGCCCAAGGTGAAGATGTCGTCGCCGGCGTCCGCACGCCCGAGCCCGTCAGCAAACTCAAAAAGGTGATGCCAAAGTCCTATGCGGAGCTCATGAAGGTCCGTGCGACCCTCGAGAAGCACTACAAGGACGTGCAGGATGTCGAGTTCACCGTGCAAGAGGGCAAGCTGTTCATGCTCCAGACCCGAAACGGCAAGCGCACCGCCATGGCCGCGCTCAAGTTCTCGATGGACATGGTCAAAGAAAAACTCATCGACTGGAAGACCGCGATCCTTCGCAACCCAGCCGATCAGCTCGACCAACTCCTCGCGCCGGTGTTCGACATCGCCGAGGCCAAGAAAGCCAAAGTCATTGCCACCGGCCTTCCCGCCGGCCCTGGCGCCGCTTCCGGCAAGATCTACATGAACGCCGAGCGCGCGGTTGAAGCCGCCGAGAAAGGTGAAAAAGTCCTTCTCGTCCGCACCGAGACATCGCCTGAAGACCTCCGTGGCATGATCGCCGCCGAAGGCATTCTCACCGCCAAAGGCGGCGTCTCCTCGCACGCCGCTCTCGTGGCCCGTCAGATGGGCAAGGTTTGCATCTGCGGCGCCGCCGCCCTCGAGATCGACTACAACGCCCGCACGGTCACCGTGAAAGGCGAAGTCTTCAAGGAAGGCGACTTCCTCTCCATCGACGGCACCGCCGGCAGCGTTTACGCCGGACAGCTCAAAACCTCGCCCTCCGAGATCATCACCGGTCTCATCCAAGGCAACAAAGCCGCTCTCAAAACCGAGAAGGTTAAAAACTTCAAGCAGCTCATGGATTGGTGCTCGAAAGTCACCAAGCTCGATGTCCGCACGAATGCCGACACGCCGGAGCAGACCGAAACCGCGATCGCTTTTGGCGCCAACGGCATCGGCCTCACCCGCACCGAGCACATGTTCTTCGAGGGAAATCGCATCGACGCCATGCGCGAGATGATTCTCGCCACCGACGAAACCAGCCGCCGTGCGGCCCTCGCCAAGCTCCTGCCCTACCAACGCGCCGACTTCACCGGCATCTTCAAAGCGCTCAAAGGCCACCCCGCCACGATCCGCCTCCTCGATCCGCCGCTCCACGAATTCCTGCCGCACACCAAAGAGCAGCAGCTCGACCTCGCCCGCAGCATCGGCATGAAAGTGGAAACCATCATCCAGCGAGTCCATAGCCTCCACGAATCGAACCCCATGCTCGGCCACCGCGGTTGCCGCCTCGGCATCGCTTATCCGGAAATCACCGAAATGCAGGCCCGTGCCATCTTCGAAGCCGCCGCGGATGTGGCGAAGAAGAAGATCAAGGTGAAGCCCGAAGTCATGATCCCGCTCGTCGGATTCAGCAAGGAACTCGAACTCCAAGTCGAGATCGTCCACCGCATCGCCAAGGCCGTCATGGCTGAGAAAAAGGTGAAATTCGATTACCTCGTTGGAACGATGATCGAAGTGCCCCGTGGCGCCCTCACGGCTGATGAGATTGCGAAGACTGCACAGTTCTTCAGCTTCGGCACAAACGACCTCACCCAGACCGCGCTCGGCATCAGCCGCGACGATATGGGAGCCTTCCTCGGTGCCTACACCGAGAACGAAATCTTCAAGAAAAACCCCTTCGCCACCCTCGACCAAGACGGCGTCGGCCAACTCATGAAGACCGCTATCGAAAAAGGCCGTTCGACCCGCAAAGACATCAAGCTTGGCATCTGCGGCGAACACGGCGGCGATCCGGACTCGGTGAAATTCTGTCACCGCATTGGCCTCGCCTATGTGAGCTGCTCGCCCTACCGCGTGCCCGTCGCGCGCCTGGCCGCAGCCCAAGCCGCCCTCGAAAGCTAATCCGCTTTCCCCTTAAAAAAACCGCCCGGTGGCTCCAAAAGCCCCGGGCGGTTTTTATTTTCTTATGATTGCCCGCCCGAGGTCTTACGGCCTCCAGAGATGGTCAGAATAGGCTAAGGATCGGATTCGCGTTTGACATCCTTGCCCGTGTGCCAATCGTGAGGGGCATGTTGCGACTCGTCATTTTCCTTTTTCTTCTTTGCGCCGGCCTCGCGCCTTTGAGCGCCCAATCTCCGGCGATTCCGGAATTCAAGTCACGCTTGCCAATGAGTGTGATTTTCAAAGGCCAGAAAACATTCGACCGCCTGGTGAAGCAGGCGAAGAAGGAAAATTGGGCGGCGCTCCCGATCGGTGAGCGCACGGCCGCGGTCGGGAAGGCCCTGCTCGGCACGCCGTATGTGAATTACACCCTCGAAATCGATGACCGAATCGAGTCGGCCTCGGTGAATTTCAACGGACTGGATTGTTGGACCTTTTATGAAATCTCACTCGCTTTCGCGCGGATGCTGCAAGCGAAGGATGGCGATTATCGGACCGAGGATTTGTTGGCGCTCATTGAGCTCGAGCGTTACCGCAACGGTCGCTGCGATGGCGGCTACTTGTCGCGCATGCATTTTCTCGAGGAGGTCTTCGCTGACAACGGCGCGCGGGGCCTGTCAGAAGACCCCACGAAGGAACTCGGCGGCGAGCGGCTTTCACGCCAAATCCGCGAAATGACCGCCATGTGGAAAAGCTACCGCTACCTCCGCAACAACCCGTCGCTCCTCCCCGAGATGGCCAGCATCCAAGAGAAAGTCTCCGCCCTGCCCGTGTATCACATTCCCAAAAATCGCGTCGCCTCGATCGAGCGTCACCTGCGCACCGGCGACATCATTGCGATCACCTGCAAATACCCCGGTGCCTACACTTCCCATGTCGGCATCGCCGTGAAAAAACGCGACGGCACATGGTTCATGCACGCCACTTCCAAACGCGACAAAGGCCGCAAGGTCATCCTCGACTGCCGCATTTCCGATTACCTCAAGCGCTCGCCGGAAAATTACGGCATCGTTGTCTATCGCCCGCTGGATCTGCCGAAATCGCTCGATGTCGCTATGGAGAAAAACTCGGGGCGTTAAAAGGCGCCAACGGAGCGTCGCCCTCCAGATGAACCTTGGAGGGATGGGCTCTGACCCATCCCAAGATTCAGGCCCGAAGCGCCGATGTCATGGCAGCTTCTTCAGCGCGTCGACAAGGATGGACTCGGTGAGGAGTTCTGGCAGGACGATGGGGTTTGATGGGTCGGCGGCGGGGTAGAGGACATAGAGTGGCACGCCGACACGGCCGAAGTGTTTGAGCGCGGCGGTGATTTCGGGATTGGAATTCGTCCAGTCGGCTTTGATGGGGACGATGTTTTTCTCGGCGAGCAGGGCGCGGACGGCGGGGGTGTTGATCGCGGTGCGCTCGTTGAATTTGCAGGTGATGCACCAGTCGGCGGTGAAGTCGACGAAGACATTCCTCTCGGCGGCGAGTTCGCTTTTCAATCGGGCTTCGGAGAAATCAACCCACGCAATCGAGTCGGGATCGGTTTTTCCAATTTGAGTGAAATTTTTTCCCAGGAAATACCAGCCGCCACCAATGATCGAGGCGAGGGCGAGAAGGATCGCGATCACGCGTTGTTTCGAGGAGGCGAGGGGACCGCAGAAGGCCCCGTAGAGCCACGCGGCGAACGCGAGGCAAACAAGGAATGCGGAGAACCACACCACGCCCTCAACCCCGCGCTGGCCTCCAAGAATCGAGAGGATCCAGACGAGCGTGGCGAGGAGGGGAAACGCCATGAATTGCTTGAGGCGTTCCATCCACGCGCCGGGGCGGGGGAGGAATTTCATCCAGCCCGGCTGGGCACTGAGAAGCAGGTAGGGAAGTGCCATGCCGAACGCGACGGAGGCGAACATCGCGAGAATGACGGCGGAGCTTTGGCTGAAGGCAAATCCGAGTGCGCTGCCGAGAAACGGAGCGGTGCAGGGCGTGGCGAGCAGGGTGGCGAAGACGCCTTGAAAAAACGGCCCGCCGAGCCCTTCGCCCGATCCGGCGGATTCCATCGCGGTGGCGGCTCGGCCAGGAAGGATGAGTTCGAAAACGCCGGCGAGGTTGAGGGCGAAGACGAAAACAATCGAGCCAATGGCGATATTGAACCAGGGGTTCTGGAACTGGAATGCCCAGGTGACTTCGGCGCCGCTGGATTTGAGAGCGATGATGATGGCGGCGAGCCCGAGGAACCACGCGAAGATACCGGCGGCGAAGGCGAGTCCATGCGAAAGGATCGCGGTGCGCGAGTCGCCGGATTGCTTGATGAAGCCGAAAATTTTCAGCGAGATTACCGGCAGGACGCACGGCATGAGGTTCAGGATCAATCCTCCGAGGAAGCCGTAGAAAAGTGCGAGCCAGAGGCCCATCGTTGCGGTGGCGGTTTTTTCAGTCTCGGCGGAATTCTCAGAAACGAACCAAGCGCGTCGGCTTGGGCCTTCGCCGACGGAGAGAACGCCACGGAAGTTTCCTTGAGACGAAATCCGGAGCGAGGAGGGAGGGAGGAATTCGGGATGGCCGACTTCTTGGTTGTCTGCAGGAAGTGGAAAAAGGGCGAGCGGGGTATTCGCAGGGATACCTCCCACTTCCAGCGTGAGTTGGTTGGCCGTGCGCTTCCATGAAATCGGGTAGGGCGGTTTTTTTTCAGAGGGAAGTTGGGAGCGGAATTCCTCGAAAAGCGCCGCATTCGCCGGGGAGAAATTCGTCGCAACGGGGAGGGCTAATTCGAGCTCGGCACCTCCTGGGATGCAGGTTTCCTTGCAAACGAGCCAATCGGCTTTGGCTTTCAGAGTGATATTTCCCGACACTCCCGCCGGGGGCGTGATCGTGGTGAGTAAAAGCACGCGGCCGCCGTAAGCGTAGGTCTGGATGTCACCGGGCTCGAGTTTCGCCTCTGGCACGGGCCAGTCGATCGGGCCGGCGGTGAAGCCTTTGGGAAGTTGCCACTGGATCGTCGTGGGCAGACCCGCGTCGCCGCTATATTCCCAATATGTATGCCAGCCATCGGCCATTTCGAGAAGAAGCCCGGCTTGGAAGGATTGACCTGGCACGATGGCATTCGTATCGGCAAGAAGTTGAGCACGGACGAGGGGGGCACTTTGCGCGGAAGCCTGCGGGGCGGCGAGGGCGAGGGCCAGCAACAGCAGGGGCAGACGAAGGAGCATCGACATGCGGTTTCTTTAGCACGGCTGGGGAATTCGGCAAACTGCGCCCGCTCGGCAAAAAACAGCGGAGGCATTTTTGTTTTGGTTCGGAAATCAGTTGTGCGCTTGTGGCATTCGGTTTAGTTCATGCGACTTGGTCGGCGGTTCTGTCCGCCTTTACTCATGGAAACAATAGCCTCACAAATCGAAGAGCAGATGCGCACGGTTGTGGTGGGCGTTGCCGATTTTAAAATCAGCACCGATCCGCTCACCTACCTCGTGACCTATGCGCTGGGCTCCTGCCTGGGGATCACTTTCTATGATGAAAAACGCCGCATCGGGGGTCTGCTCCACGCGATGCTTCCCAGTGCCAGCTTGCATCCTGGGCAGAAAATCCGCGAAGCGATGTTTCTCGATACCGGCATCCCAAAAGTCCTTTCGGCGATGATCCGCGTCGGTTCGAAGAAGGACGACATTCGCTGCAAGGTTTTCGGCGGCGCGCAACTCATGGCCACGGATAATTTTTTCCGCATCGGCTCCAAGAATATCGATATGTTCTACAAGCTCAGCCAAGAGTTGCAGCTCGATGTGGTGGCTTGGGAGATTAGCGGTCGAATCAATCGAACCATCCGCCTCGCCAACCATACCGGTGATGTGATTGTGAAAGTTCCCTCCAAACCCGAATTTATTCGTTGATGAAATCTGCTGCCGACTTCCAGACAGTCGTCGAGATGACGAGGTCAATCCCCTGCGCACCTGCGATTTTACCGAAGCTTCTCCAGCTCACCGAGGGCAGTGCCTCCGATCTGGGAGAGCTCGAAATGCTCATCAGCCTGGATACGGGGCTCGCGACCAGCGTTCTCCGCACTTCGAATTCCGCCTACTTCGGTGGCACCCAGCGTTGCGACAACATCGCCGACGCCATCTTGCGTCTCGGGAGCAAAACCCTCTACCGCATCGCTGCCACCACGCTCACCGGTCGCTGGTTGGTCCATCCCGTGCGGGGCTATGGTTGGGAGCCGGGAGACCTCTGCCGCCACTCGCTCTGCGTGGCCATTTGCGCCGAGACTTTCGCCAAATCCACCCGCCTCGCCGAGCCCTCAACCGCCTACACGGCCGGCTTGATCCATGACCTTGGCAAATTCGCGCTCGCCTACGCGAACTTCAGCGCACTGGATGAAATCGCCAGTCGCGTGCCGGATGAATTTTCCACCTGGCGCGAGGCGGAGCTCGCCATCCTCGGCTACGATTCCGCGCAGGTGACTCAAGCGCTCCTGCAAAATTGGGGCTTTCCGGCTTCATTCGTCTCGGTGGGTTTCCACTATCAAAAGCCCTCCCTGGCTCCCGAAGAACACCGCAATCTCGCCACGCTGATTCACGCGTCGAAGCATGTCGCCACACAGCTCGGCTACGGCGTGGGGATTGACGGCTACTACACCGATCCCGACGAGGAGGCGTTGAAAAAGGCTGGCTTCAAGGAGGCAGAACTCGACGCGGCGATTCCCGAAATCCTCCAAACCATCCAGAGATTCATCAACCCGGCAGGGGAGATCAATTTCGCCTGATTCTCAAAAACGAACCCAGGCCTTGGGTTGAACTTGGTAGTCGGGCAGGAGTGAACGGTCTTTCCAGCCTTTGTGGAAAACCGGAGTCGCGGATCCCGACATCGGCGGCACGATCCAGCTCCAATCGGCCGAGACAAGCCGACCGGCTTTTTTTTCGCGGTCGACAAAATCCATGAACTCCGAGGACGCCCGGTGGTGATCCACGATCCGCACGCCGGCCTTGGAATAGGAATGGAGGACGGCGGCATTGAGTTCGACGAGCGCGCGGTCTTTCCACAGCGAGGAGTCACGAGAGAGGTCGAGGCCCATGCGGTCGGCGATGGCGGGGAGCGCATCGTAACGCCCGGTATCGCCTAGATCGCGCGAACCAATCTCGGTTCCCATATACCAGCCGTTGAACGGCGCAGCGGGAAAATCCACGCCGCCGATGCGCAGAACCATGTCCGAGAGGATCGGAACCGCATACCACTTCAGGCCGAGTTCTGAGAACCACGGAAACTCGGGGTGCTCCAGGGCAACCTCCAAAGCTTTTGGTGGAGGGTAAAGCCGGGGAGACTCGCCGCGCTTTTGAATGATCCACGGCAGCAAATCGAACCGCGTGCCCGCACCCTGCCAGCCGAGTTTTTGGGCCTCGCGGGTGAATTCCACATTCTTCGGGTCGCCGAGAATCGTGCCGTCCGGTTGCTCGTAGCCGGCGTAGCCGAGGAGTTGGTGATTCCAAATCCGAACGGTCGCCCCTTCGGATGTCGCGGGAGGGAAAACCGTAACCAGGGGTTGGATTTTCCCGCCATTCGTTCCAATCTCCAAATGCTCGAGCAAAGCCGCATTTATATGATCGGGATCGCTCATATCTCGAAGGTCGCGGACCTTCAGGGAACTCCAAAAGAGGCGACCGATGCAGCGGGCGTTGTTGCGCCAAGCCATTCGCGCTCCGTGTTCCAACTCTTTGAATTCCAAATTCCAGCCCCCCGTTTTTTCGATTTCCGAAAAGGCGTTTTCTTTGCGGGAGGCGAGGTGTTTGGCGCTCCAATGCTTTTCCTGCGCGATAGTGTCGAGGAAATCCTCGGCCTCGCGGCGGCGGTCGGCGGGAGGAGTCGGAGTCACCACTCGATGACGGCGCTGGCGTAGGTGAGACCTCCGCCGAAAACCACGAGAAGGATCGGATCGCCAATCTGGAATCGGCCCGAGCGGGCGGCTTCGTCGAGGGCGATGGCGACGGCGGCGGCGGAGGTGTTGCCGTATTTGTCGAGATTGATGTGGAACTTGTCCAAGCCCAACCTCATGCGATCGGCCATGGCTTCGATGATTCGGAGATTGGCTTGGTGGGGAATCACGCACGCGATGTCATCGGCGGTGATTCCGCAACGCTCGAGAACGACGCCCGCAGCGCGCATCATGGAGGTGACGGCCTGCTTATAAGTCTCTCGGCCATTCATGTGGAGGGTGTTGAGATTTTTCTCGATGTTTTCGGCCGTGGTCGGGCAGGCGCACCCGCCGCCGGGCATATGAAGAATGTCGGAGAGATTTCCATCACTCGCCATGTAGGTCGTCACGATGCCGCGCGAGCCCGGGCGGTGTCGGAGGATTGCCGCCCCCGCGCCGTCGCCAAAGAGGACGCAGGTGTTGCGGTCGGTCCAATTCACGATGCTGCTGAGTTTGTCGGCGCCAATGACCAGGATCGTTTCGTTCGTTCCGGTGGCGATGAATTGGTGGGCGATCTCGAGGCAGTAGAGAAAACCCGAGCAGGCGGCGCTGACATCCATGCAGGCGGCATTTTTCGCGCCGATGAGTCTTTGGACATGGCAGGCGGTGGAGGGAAAAAAATTATCCGGCGTGACCGTGCCGACGAGAATCAGATCGATCTCTTCGGGCTTGATCCCCGCGTTTTCCATCGCGGCTTGCGCGGCCTTCGCGGCCATGTGGCTCGTGAATTCGGTGTCGGCGGCGAGGCGGCGCTCGCGGATGCCGGTGCGCTCGACGATCCATTGATCTGAAGTTTCGACCATCGATTCGAGGTCGGCATTCGTGAGCACACGGTCGGGCACATAACTGCCCGTGCCGATGATGGAGGCGGATCGGCTAAGTTTCGGCGGGATGTCGCGCAGGGACTTTTTCATGGAGTGGCTGCATCGCCTCGACGATGCGGGTGTTGATATTCTGTTCGATGGCGGTGCGAGCCGCGCGGATGGCATTGCGAAGGGCTCGGACGGAAGAATTGCCGTGGGCTTTGATGCAAATGCCGTTCACGCCAAGGAGCGGGGTGCCGCCGTATTCATCGGTGCTGGTGCGGGCCTTCACGGCGTCGAACGCACCCTTGGAAAGAAGCGCCCCAGCCATGCGGATCGGGGATTTTTTCAACTCGTCCTTGATCCAGCCGACCATCGACTTCGCAAGGCCCTCGATGGTTTTTAAAAAAATATTTCCAGTGAATCCGTCACAAACGACGACCTCGACGGGCTTCTTAAAAATCCCGTGTCCCTCGACATTTCCGGCGAAGGCGATCGGCGCGGATTGAAGGAGTTCGTGGCATTGAAGGCAAAATTCGGTGCCTTTGCCGGGTTCGGTGCCGATGTTGAGCAAGCCGACGCGGGCGCGGTTCCCGCCGACGACGGCTTGATAGTAAACACTCCCCATGACGGCAAAGCCGACGATGTGTTTCGGGCTGGGGTCGATATTTGCTCCGCCATCGATGAGCAAAAAAACGCCGCCCTCGGCGGGAATCAACACGCCAAGTCCAGCGCGGTCGATGCCGGGCAGGGTGCGGAGTTTGATCGTGGCTGCAGCGACGAGCGCGCCGGTGTGACCAGCAGAAACCACCGCCGCCGCTTGGCCGTCTTTCACCAAATCCACCGCGCGGCTGATGGAGGAATCTTTTTTTCGGCGCACGCTATCGAGACCGTTGTCGGTCATGTCCACGACTTGCGAGGCGTGGTGGAAAGAAAGGCGCGACTCGATCCCTGCAGTGTTGTGCTTGCAGAGTTCGGCGCGGATTTTTTCCTCGTCGCCAACGAGAATCAGCTCGATATCGGGAAAATCACGCAGGGCCTGAACGGCGCCCGCGACGGGATTTTGCGGGGAGAAGTCCCCTCCCATGGCGTCGAGGGCGATTTTCATCCGGGGATAAAAGTTCCCGCGAAACTATTCAGCGCCGATCGTAAGAACTTGCCGTTTATTGTAGTAACCGCAAGCAGGGCAAGCGATATGGCCGGGAACGGCCACTCCGCATTGCGGGCATTTGCTGAGTTTCGGGGCCTGCCAGCGGTTGGCCGCTTTGCGGGTGCGCAGGCGCATCTTCGAGGTTTTGCGTTTGGGAACTCCCATAGGTCTTTAATTATTTTTATTTTGCAGCTTGTCCAATGCATCCCATGCCGAATCCCGTTTTTGGGCCGGTTGCCTGTCAAAACCCGGCACGCCTTCACGCGAGGCAGGGCATTTCGGTTCTCCATTACTGTCGCACCTGGGATGCGCAGGCAGGTTGAGGTGAATATCCTCCCGCGCCAACGGGGTCAAGTCTATCAACTCGCCACTCGGCAAGTCCATCTGCAGGGAAAAGGAATCCACCACGATATCGCGCTCGAAATTTTCCAAGCAGGACACGCATTCCATCCGAACGCGCACGGCCAGTCGACCGGTGGCGAAAAGCCCTCCGTCGCTCAATCCGACATCGAGCGAGTAGCTCAACGGAGAGACGGCCGTGACGCCCGCCTCCTCGAGGCCGAGCGGCTCCGCATTTTCCTCTCCCTCCAAATGCAGGGTGTCCCCTTCGGGAATCTGGCGCAGGTGAAGTTTCATGATCAAAAATCTCTTCGAATCCTTTCCAATCTCAGCCAACGGCGACGGCGATCAAAGACCTTTTTCGACGATCCTGAAAAGATCCGTGTTGTCGAGAAAGCCGTGGATTTTTTCGGAGCCCGGGCCGGTGGCGACGACCACAGCGTCCTCGGCTGTGCCAATCGCAGCGGCGCGCTTGCTCGCGGCGGGCTCGGTGGATACGGGCCCCTCTGGCGTGACGCGCGTGCCTGATTCGGGACCGGTGGACCAGGTGATCGATGGCACACCTTGCGCGTTTGTTCCCAAAAGTCCGGCGCCTTTGTCGTTTCGGAAGGGGTATCCATTCAGGCGAAGTCCCCCGACATTTCGCTTTCCGGCGACGATGATCAGCGCGTCTTCGCCCGCATAAGCTTTGGCTTCCCTCACGGCATCATCCAAGGCGAGGAGTTCGCGCAGCGTCCGCTCGCCCTCGTTTTGCGTTCCCGATTTTCCAGCGAGGGCGGCATCGACGACCAATAAATATCCGCGCTGGTTGTATTGGAGCAATTGGATCGCGTGGCGGACCATCGTGGCGAGCGAAGGTTGGGTGGCGGCCGCCGCGACTTCATCGGCAAACGCCAAGTTTCCCATGGCAAAAAGGCCAAGGGTTTTTGGGCTGTGCCAGCGCGGGGTTTGCTCGAGTTCCGTCTGCGTGAGGGCCACATCGTAGCCTCGGTCGCGCATTTCTTGGAGGAGGTCTCGTCCATCTTGACGGCGGCCGCCTTGGAGCGTCGGCAAAAAATCCGCCGCGCCACCGCCGAGAAGAATATCGATGGTGGGATTCTCCGCGAGTTGCCTGGAGATCGTCATGTAGTCGAGTGGGTCGGAAGTGGAGGCGTAAAAGGCCGCCGGCGTGGCATCCGTGAGCGAGGCATTGGAGACAAGCCCCGTCAGGCGACCGCACCGAGTGGCGAGTTCCAGAAGATTCGGGAGTTTGGTATTTCCACTCACCACGCCAAGCGAGCCGTTGTTGCCCTTGCGGCCCGTGCCGATTGAGGTCGCCGCGGCCGCCCCATCGCAAACAGCGAAATCATTCGCGTGGGTCGTGGCGAGAGCGAGGTAGGGAAAAGACTCGAGAGCGAGGCGGTGATCGGCGCCGCCCTCGTAGTTCCGGGCCGGTGTGAGCACGGAGGGAGTCAGGTTGTCCGCTAAAAAAAGAATCACGGCGAACGGCCGCTGCACGACCCATTTCACATAAAACACACCTCCAAGTCCGAGAAAAACGAGCAGGCAAAAAAGAGCGAGCAGCCGGTTGCGAAATTTTTTGCTCATGGAAAACATTTGCGTCCCCCGCGCTCCGTCGGCAATATGAATCTCCGTTTTGCCCTGTGGTGTAATGGTAACACAGTGCCCTTTGGAGGCATTATTCATGGTTCGAGTCCATGCGGGGCAGCCACCCAGTTCAGATCTAGCTTTTCGGGTGACTCCCTTTAAAAAATCGAAAAGCGGGAAAGAAAAAGGGAAATTTTCCACCAACTTCCATCGCTGAATATCCAAGTTCACCGATGCTTTCTGCGTGAGGTTTTCAAGCAAGCCGGCGCATCGAGAACAGTTTTTTTATCTCCTCAAAATTTTCTTTTTCGACAACGACGCGCTTAGGACCTCTGTGAATCTATCGTGAACTCCCCTTCCTGCTCGATTAGGTTCTCCTCGCCTCATGAAATTCGAGCAAACTGAGATTAATTTGAAGGGCGGGATTCATGACAAGACGCCCTCATTCCTCCAGCGGCTTTCGGTTAGGGAAGCACCGATTGGAAGCCCGGTCATGCGGCAACGCTGGAGCGACCTCCTTTTCCTGCACTGGGAGATTGAACCGAAATTCATCCAGTCCCAGTTGCCCGCTGGTCTGCATGTCGACTTGTTTGAGGGTAAGGCTTGGATCGGTATTGTGCCTTTTGCGATGGAGCGCGTGCATCCCGTAGGATTGCCGCCCTTTCCGTGGCTTTCCTGGTTTCTCGAACTCAATGTCCGCACCTATGTTCACGACGAGTCTGGCAGGCCGGGGGTGTGGTTCTTCTCGCTTGATTGCAATCAGCCCATCGCCGTGGAAGTGGCGAGGCGCTTTTTCCACCTACCCTACAACCACGCTCGAATGCGCGCTGATTACCAGACCGGGGAAGTCATCTACTCCAGCCAGCGGAGGGGAACCGACCAAGTGTCTCGCTTTCGCTACCGGCGCCCACTTCATGCCGAGCCGGCTCGGGACCGTTCGCTTGAATGGTTTCTCGTCGAGCGATACCTCCTGTTCACAACCGATGGCATGGGGCGCATCCGCTGTGGTCGTGTTCACCACAAGCCCTATCGAATCCAGCAGGCGGATTGCCCCGAATGGACCGCCGAACCTATCCGAGAAAACGGGTTCGCAGTTCCGAGCGGCCCTCCCCTTTCAATGCTGGTTGCTGAACCCGTTGAGGTGTCGATTTACCCGCTTTCTTAAACACTCAGATTTTTAAAATAAGAGGGATGCACCGAGAAAATCAAGGCGTGGTCATTGTCCACATCGGGCAATCGAGTCTTGAGCCCTGAGCGAAGTGGGGATTAATTTCGGGTTATCGATGTCCCACCTCCCAAAAGATTGGCGATTTTTGCGGTCCGCTTGGCTTTTTGCGGCGATCTTGTCTGGCTCGTCCACGAAGGCCACGGAATTGCTGGATTCCGTCTTCAGGGAAATGATCACCCGTCATGATGTGGTGACCTCATGGCGACGGAGACGACTTTTTTTTGCCAAGCTTCTGAGGGAATCATCGGGCCTGCCGCGACTGGCTGAGACGGATTTTACTGGGCCGTCCGGTCTGTTTCCTTTTCACGAACTCCAAGAGCCTGGTCGAAGCGCTCTCGTGCTTCTCTACTTCCGGTTTTTTGCCCCTGAGCAATTGGCCAATGTGATCGGACGGGCCGAGAAAGATCTGCCCGGAATTCTCGCCAACGCCAGGGCGGAACTCGCCCAAAAACTCCCTGCCTCCGCATGAACCCCCGCACTGCCAGAGGGCTCCTTGCGTCTTACCTCGACGAGCCGAACGAAACCAAGTCGCCGCTGGTTCAAAAGGCCATGAAGGCGCTTGAACGCTCGCCCGAACTCCAGGCGGAGTTCGACGAACAAACCCGCATCGACGCTCGAGCGCGCAAGATTCTTGGAGCGGCGGATGTTCCTTTCGAGGTCGAGGAATCTCTAGCCTCCAAAGTCTCCGCGCTGCCAGCCGGAAGGATCAATCCTCGGGATCCCGCGATTTTGGCGGCGGGGATTGGGTTTCTCCTGCTGGTGCTCGTGCTGACCTGGAATTTTCTAGGCCGTCCGGCGGCATTTCCCCCCGACGCGGCCGAGATTGCCGAGCGGGTGATTGAATTGGAAGACGAGCCTTTGGACCCCGTCGGAGAGCCCTCCGGCGAGCTGGAGGATTGGTTTTTGATGAAGGGATTCGATGGCTTCAAGGTGCCGGAACATCTCGCGGCCAATCTCGCCGAAAGCGGGGGAATCCTAAAAATAAACAACCAGCCGGTGGCCATCGTCACGATTCCTCAACGCAATGCGCGCTTCCTTGTTTTCCCGGCCGAGCCATTCGGAATCGATCTTCCCGAGGGCGAATGGCGCTCGGCTCCGATCGATGAATTGTATGCCGCCGCGATTCGCGAAATGGACGGCATGTGTTTCATGATCCTGCGTCGCGGCAGCCTCGCCTCGGTGCAAGACTTGATCGGCGCTGCGCCGCGCTGAGGATTTTTTCGCGCCCGCTACTTGAGCGAATCCAGCGCGGCCTGAACCTCCGCCGCATGCTTGGCGGTCTGCGCGGATTCGGCCTTCCAGACAATTTTTCCGTCTTTGATCAAAAACGACTGGCGTTTTGTGACCGGCAGCACGCCCAACATGGCAGGAACTCCAAACGCCTCGGCGACCTTGCCATCGGCGTCGGCGATGAGCGGGAAGGGGAGTTTGTAGTGATCTTGGAATTTTTTTTGTGACTCCGCCGTGTCCCGGCTCACGCCGACGATTTGCAGATTTTTGGCCTGAAGACTCTCGAACGCGTCGCGCAACGAACAAGCCTGCGCCGTGCAACCGGGCGTGTCGGCTTTGGGATAGAAGAAAACCAAAGCCGGTCCCTTCGCGTAGGCGTCGGCGAATCGAAATTCCGCGCCGTTTTCATCCAGAGCCGTGATGTCGGGGGCAGGCGAACCGACTTCCAAGGCTTTGACTTTGCCGATTAATCCGAAAAGACCCATAGTAAGAAAAACGCCGACAATTTTGTGAGTAGGCATGGGCAACCCCTAAACCTCTTCAAGCTTGTTGGCAAACCGCCAGTCCAGATCCGAAGTGAAAAAATTCGCCTTCCTTGCCCTCTGTCTTGCCGCCGCCGTGGCCGCCGGATCGGGGAGTTTTTTCGACCACGCCGAAACCATGCAGCGCGCCGCCTCGGGATTCGCCGCGCGTCATGGTCTGGTGGAGGCGGGGTTGCGCGACAAACTCGTGGCACTCGCTTACGTGTCGGGCGGCTGGACGGCCGCTGATGTGCTCCGTGGCTTGGGAACTGCCGTGCCGGTTTTTCTCTCGTTGCTCCTCGCGTCCACACTGGTCTTGCGGCTTCCATGGAATTTGGTGCGACGCGGACGCCGATTGATTCCACTGCTGGCGTTGGGAGTTTTTGCGTGGGGTGCGTGGAATGGTTTTTCGGTTTGGCATCATGGAATCCACGAGCCGCGCCTGCTCGTGCCGTCCGAGCTTTTGGGCAAGGCCTCAAAAATCCAGGGCCACATTTTTTTCAGCCCGAACGCCCTTTTCCTCGCGCCACTTTTCGCGCCGGAAAAAATCACACCCAATTCCTCCCTCGCCGAATCCGCGCGCTTGTCCGCTTTTCCCGCCGAGTGGCGCGCGGAGGATCGGAAGTCTCCCTTCTCTGCCGCTTTAATCACTGGCCAACTCGCGCCATCCAATCCGCTTTTGGAAATGCTCTCGGCCTTGCCTGGTTGGCGTCTGGCGGCTGCCGACAACCACGGGGTTCTTTTTGTGCGCGGCGGCAGGGGCATGGAGGAGCCAACTGTTGAGTCCGCCCAAATCCTCTTCCCGAATCCTGCGGATCGGGCCGTCTATCTCGCCCAGTCCGCCTTGATTCTTGAGGCCGTTCAGCGTTCCGAATCCGCCGGGAAACTCATGAGCCATGCGCTCGAACTCGATCCCGACAATCCGCATGTTCTTTTGTGCTCCGCCAGTTTGGCCACGGGGGAGGGCCGGTGGAGCGCCGCCCGCGATGCAGCCAAGAAGGTTCTCAAAATCACGCCGCACTCCGCGACGGCATCCTATCTTCTCGCGCTGGCGATGTTCGAATCCGGGGCGGTTTCCAAAGCCTCTGCTGAGATTGCCTCCCTCGCCGCGCGTCATCCGAACGATTCCCAAATCCTCCGGCTCCAAGCGCGCATTGCCAGCGCCGAAAACGACCCCGCCACCGAGGTCGAGGCACTGGGAAAACTCCTCGCCCTCTCCAAAAAACGCCAACTGCCTACCGGCAACCTCCACCTGCTCTTGGGCCAAGCTTGGGCGAAACATGGTTTCCCCAACCAAGCGCTGGAAAATTACCAAGCCGCCCTCCAAGAAAATCCTCCCCCCGAATTAAAAACCCGGATCGAGGAGGCGATGGCCACAATCCGTCAGCGCACGCGCTGAGGTTTCTCTGGCTTAGGCCGGTTGCGGGGTGGGGAGCACTTGCCAGGTGTCGAGCCAGGCGCGCAGGGATTTGCGGAATTCCCCGGCCGCCTCTTGCACTTGCTTTTGGAGTTCAGCCATTTCGCGGCGGGATACTTCCTTTTGGCCGGCGAGGACGGCGCGGTATTCGACCAGCAATTCCTCCCAAGAGAGCAACGCCTCGTTCATTTGAGCGCGGGCGGATTCGACCATCGCATGGAACGAGTCGGCCACAGGCGTGGCTTGCAATTTCGCCTCGAGCTGGCGTTCGTGCTCCCGCACCTCGGCTTTGATGATTTTTTCCTCCGGCACGGTGCGGAGACCATGCGCGAGGCCGACTTTTTCGAGGAGCCAGATTGTCCATTTGGTAGGATCAAACTGCCAGGGCTTCACACCGTTGCGATAATCGTGCTGAAATTCGTGGTGGAAGTTGTGGTAGCCCTCGCCAAATGTGAAAATCGCCATGAGCAGGCTGTCGCGTGCCGAGACATTGCTGGAATACGGGCGCTTGCCGATCCAGTGGCATAGGGAATTGATGCAGAATGTCATGTGATGCACGAACACGACCCGAGCCACGCCGGCGATGAGGAAGGCTCCGAGTGCCGCGGTGGGTCCGCCATAGACCCAACCGATGGCCGTTGGCAGAACAAAGCTCATAAACATCGCGATCGGCACATAATATTCATGCTGGAGCCAGGCGAGTTTGTCTTTTTGCAAATCCCGCACCCAAGTGAGCGGCGATTCAGGGCCGCGACGGAAGAGCAGCCAGCCGATGTGAGCGTGGAAAAGACCCCGGTTGATATCGTAGGGATCCTCTTCGTGATCCACATGTTTGTGGTGCCGGCGATGGTCCGCACACCAGCCAAGAGCGGAACCTTCGAAGGCCGCCGCACCGAAAAGCAGCGTGTAGAGCCTCACGATCGGACTTGCTTGGAAGGTGAGGTGGGAAAAAAGCCGATGATAGCCCAGCGTGATGCTCATCGCCGTGGAGATGGCGAAGAAAAGGAATAGTGCGATTTGGAAGAGATCGAGCCCGTAGTTCCAGAGATAATACGGGACCGCCGTGCAAGTAGTGGCAAAGGTTCCAATAAGAAACACACTGTTAGTAACCCGGATTTTGCGGAGTAGTTTTTTCATGAAACAATAGGAGAGGTGCTGATGGGCTTGAAAACGAACGAGCTCAAATCATCGCTGATCCCCTAAGTAATGCAAGCCTGAGGGTAGGGAAAAGCCCCAGGAATCCGAAAGTCTCGCCTCGCGCGGGGACTCGGATCAACCCATGGATGGACAATTTTGCGTTCGGCGTGGTATCCCAGACGGCATGAGCACCCTCGACGCCTCGATCCAGCAAGCCGTCACGGACGGGAAACTTCTCTCCGAGTCCGCTAAAAACATCCACGGCCTTCTCGCCAAAAGCTCGTCGCCGATCGATCGCGCCTCAATCGAGGAATTGGCCGCCGCTGGAAATTGGGCCGAGCTGAACAACCGCTTTTTCCGCACCCTCGCCTTCGGAACCGGCGGCTTGCGGGGCAAAACGATCGGCGCCGTCGTCACGAAAGCCGAGCAGGGTGCGCCCCAGCCACTCGGCCGTCCCGAGTTCGCCTGCGTGGGCACGAACGCAATGAATCCCTACAACATCAGCCGCGCCACCCAGGGGCTCGTGCATTATGTGAAGGAGCATTTCGCCAAGCACGGCCGCGCCGGAAAACCCGCCGTCTGCCTCTGCCACGACACGCGGTTTTTCTCCCGCGAATTCGCCGAACTCGCCGCCAAAGTCATCACCGACCTCGGCTGCGACGCCTACCTTTTCGAGGGCCCGCGCTCCACGCCCGAGCTGTCCTTTGCCGTTCGCCATGTGAAGGCCCAGGCGGGTATTAACCTCACCGCCAGCCACAACCCGCCCGAATACAATGGCTACAAAGTTTACTTCGAGGACGGCTGCCAGGTCACAGAGCCCCACGCCTCTGCGATCATTGAAAAGGTCAACGCGGTCGAGAGCGAAAACTTCCCGGCGGTTCCCAAGGCCCAGCGCGGCCGTGTGATTCCCATGGGCGCCGAGATCGACGAGGCCTACATGGCCCGCCTCGCCACGCTCCCGATCGACCCCGACCTCATCCGCCGCGAGAACTCGCTCAAGATCGTCTACACCCCGCTCCACGGCGTCGGCGGCGTGATCATCAAGCCGATGCTCGCGCGGTTGGGCTTCCAGTGTGACGCCGTCGCCGAGCAGGAAATTCCCGACGGGCGCTTTCCAACCGTCAAATCCCCGAACCCCGAGAACGCCGAGGCGCTTTCCATGGCCATCGCGCAAGCCGACCGCACCGGGGCCGATCTCGTCATTGCCACCGATCCCGACGACGACCGCATGGGCATCGCCGCCCGCAACGCCGCCGGGGAAATGGAACTCCTCACCGGCAACCAGATCGGCTCGATTCTCGCGTGGTATCGCGCGTCGCGCTTTTTCGAGAAAGGCGTCCTCAACGACTCCAACCGCTCACGCGGCGTGATCATCAAGACCTTCGTCACCACCGATCTTCAAAAAGCCATCGCTGAAAAATTCGGCCTCCGCTGCGTCGAGACGCTCACCGGTTTCAAATACATCGGCGAAAAACTCGGCAAATACGAAGCCGCCATTCCCGCCCAACTCCGCGCCGACTACACCGCACTCTCCGAGGAAACCACCCGCCGCCTGCGCCTTGAGCACTCGAGCTTTTATGTCTTCGGTGGCGAGGAGAGCTACGGCTACAGCGCCTCGGACTTCGTGCGCGACAAGGATGGCAACTCCGCCGCCGTCCTCATCGCCGAGGCCGCCGCCTACGCGAAATCCCAAAACCTCACGCTCGTCGGACTGCTCGACCGCATCTTCGCCGAGTTCGGCGTCTTTCTCGAGCGCGGCGAATCCCTCACGATGGACGGGGCCGCCGGAGCCGCGCAGATCAAAAAACTCGTCGAGTCCTACGCGTCGAACCCGCCCGCCGAAATCGACGGCGCGAAGGTCGTCGAAATCCTCAACTTCGCCACCGACACGATCCACGATGTCGAGGGCGACCGCATTCCCGCCGAGGCCATGTTGATGGTCACGCTCGCCGACCGCCGCCGCGTGGCGATCCGCCCGTCCGGCACCGAGCCGAAAATCAAATACTACATGTTCGGTGCCAAAGTCCCCGAGGCCGGAAAATCCTTCACGCCCGCCGAGGTCGCCGAGGCCCGCGCGTCGGTCAAATCCTCCCTCGCGCGCTTGTGGGAAAACCTCTCAGCCGACGCGAAGACGCGGCTGGGGTAGGTGCCGTCGAGAAGCCTCAGCGCGCTTGCGCTGCGGTGCCGGGCGCACGATGCGGTTGGAACCGGCGGCGGCTTTGACTTTCGAGATGAGTTCGCGCGCGAGGTCGGGGCTGAAAGTTTCCCCCGAGGGTTTGGCGAGAACATCTACCGCGCCGGCCTCGAGAGCTTGGAGGGCGTATTGGCCGAGTTGACAAATATGTTCGCTGGAAACCTCAAATCCATGCTCTGCGACCGCAGCTACAATTGCACCCTCTCGATCCCGAGCGTCGTTCGCGGCGACAAAATCAGCATCTCCGGATGCTCGACTGCCTCGGCTTAGGCTTCGAGTAATCTCCAGACCCTTTTTTAAATTTCGTTGGTCATATTAAAAGCGCCGAGAGCTTGGCGCACCACGGCGCGACCGCTCTCCGCCTCGTCGAGAATCGCCAAGTCCGCGCCCATGGAAACGAGTTTGTCTGCCTCGGAGCTGAACTTCGTGCGCACCAGAATCGCGATGGAGGGGTTTCTCTCCCTGATGAACTGGATCGCGGGGGCAATTTCCATCGTGGAGGGAAAGGTGAACGCCACAAGCCGCGCTCGCTGCACCCCCGCGAGGTCCCACACTTCCTGTTGAAGGGAGTCGGCAAAGAGCGCCGGTTGCTTCTCCTCATGGAGTTGATGCACCGTATCGGCATTCAATTCGATCACGAGGGAGGGGATGCCATGATCCGCCAGCGCAGAGGCCAAGTCGCGACCGACCGGGCCATAGCCGCAAATAATCGCGTGGTTTTCGAGTTCCTTCACTCGCTGGGAAGGAATGGCTGCCACGGATGGCACATCCATCCACTTTTGGGTGTGGCTCTCAAGCCAGCCGCCCACGGGTTTGGCGAAACGAATGAGCACCGGCACAGCGGCCATTGAGAGGGCCATTGCTGCCATGAGGGCCTGTCGAGTCCCATCAGGCCAAACCGCCGCCTCGGGGGTTTTCGCCAAAAGCACGAGAGAGAATTCGCCCGCGCTGCCGAGCCCGATCGCGGCGATCGTCGCCGCACGCCAAGAGAGCCCCATGAACCTGGCGATGCCACCGATCAGGAGGGCCTTGCCAACGATCAGACCCGTAGCAATCGCAAGGATGAGTTGCCATTCCTGCACCGCCACGCCGAGATCGATGCCCAACCCGACCGAAACAAAGAAAATGGTAAGAAACAAATCCTTCAACGGAGCAATATCCGAGAGGATGCGGTGTTTGTAGATACATTCGCTGACCGCCAGGCCCGCGACGAAAGCTCCCAGCACCAGGCTCAAATCCATCAGCGCCGCGAGAAACGCGACCCCGAGACATAGCCCCACCACCGTGAGGGTGAAGAGCTCCCGACTCCTCGTCGCAGCCACCGCGCGCAGGAGCCGGGGAATGACATATCGCGCCAAAGCGATCGCGATCGCCACAAAAGCCACCCCCTTGCCGAGTGTGATCGCAAGCATCGGCCCCAAGCCATTTTCTCCTCGGCCCAGGAAGAGCCCCGGCAGCAGCACTAGAAAAACGATGATGAAAATATCCTGAAAAATCGCCACCCCCAGCGCCATCCTTGCGCCGGAACTCGCCGAGACGCCCATGTCTTGGTAGAGCTTCACGCTTATCGCCGTGGAACTCAGCGCACACGCCACCGCCACCACGACCGATAGCGCGATATCCAACCCCAACAGCCAGTGCGAAGCCGCACCCGCAGCCGCCATTGTCACCAGCATCTGCGCCGCACCACCAAGAAACGCATACCGCCGCAGATGCCTCAACTCCCCGAGCGAAAATTCCATCCCCAGCACGAACAAGAGCAACATCACGCCCACCTCGGACATTGTCGCCACCGCCTCCCGCGCCTCGGCGCCAGCGACCATCTCGAGCAACCCGGAATTGGCTATCGCCAGCCCGCACAAAAAATACGCCACCAGCAAGGACTGCCGCAGCTTCAGAAGGATCAGCGACGCCACCACCACGCCGACAAACATCAGCGCGAGCAGCGAAAACATCGCCGGAGCCCCAGCCGCCACCATCGGCGCGATTGTATTCCCGAAAATCATCCCAGCCCTTTTAATCTCTGCTTCAGGCCTTCCCATCAAGTCAGGTCTTCTGGGCCGTGCCTCCTCCCAGCCATTCTCCCTTCCAGCGGATAGGCTCCCAGCTCTCGTCTAGCTCCGCCCACGCGGTCGATCACAGCGCCTTCGGCGAAGGGCTCAGCCGATCTTGAACGCCTCTCGGAGCTCTTGAATCACGGCGTCGGACATTTTGCTGACCTGCCCGATCGCGGTGGCGTTGATCACCGCCTCGGCGGTGGATTCCAGCACCTCGAGCCGGTCGAACACATCCAACACACTCCCGCCTGTCACCAGCACGCCGTCGTTTTCCAAAATCGCGGCCGGCGAGGCGGCGGTGATGTGATCCGCGATGCGGTCGTCGGTGCCGTATTGCAGGCCGTGCGGCACGCGGCCGACCTCGCGCAGGAAGACATAGCTCTCCGGGATTGTGCGGCTGTCGAACTCCGAATCGGTGATGCTGAACGCCGTGGCATTCACCGGATGGCTCATCACGATCGCCTGCACATGAGGGTGCTTGCGGTAAATCGCACGGTGCGCGGGCAGCACACGGCTGGGAAATTTCCCCGCCTCCGCCTCGCCGTCCTTCACCAGCACGAAATCCTTAATGCCCAGCAATTCGCGGTCCCGCCCGGTCGGCGTGATCAAGATCGAGTCGCCATCCACCCGCGCCGAAAAGCTCCCCTCGGTGCTGATGAAAAGCCGCTGACGACACCCGCGCCGCAGGAAAAGCTGAAGCTGCCGGCGCAATTCCTGCTCGCGGCCGCACGCCTCGCCGGGCTGGTATTTTCCGCAGGCGGTTTTCCGGTTTTGCGTGAGCGTGAGTTGCTCCGCCGAGAGCGTCCGGATTTTTCCGATCTGGTTGCCTTTGATGATGGTTTTCGCCGCAAACTCGAAGGCCTCGAAACGCTGGAACGCCTGCGAGAGCGAGGCGCCGCCGACCACCACGCCGTGGTTCTCGAGGATCACGCTGTCGTTTCCCTGCTCAAACGCCGCCGCGATTTTCTCACCGAGCTGCGCACTCCCCGGCAGCGCGTAGGGCGCGAACCCCGTGCGTCCGCATACCGAGTTCGCTTGATGGAACACCCGCGTGTCCGGCACCTCGCGGCAAATGCTGAAAGCCACCAGCGCCACCGGATGCGCATGCACAATCGCGCGAATGTCGGGCCGCACGGCATAGACCGCCTTGTGAAACGGAAATTCCGACGACGGCGGATGCGGCCCATCCACCGAGCCATCGGGCTTCACCCGCACGATGTCATTCCGCGTGAGGCTGCCCTTGTCCACCCGCGCCGGCGTGATCCAAATATCGCCTCCGGGTTCGCGAATCGAAAGGTTCCCGCCCGAAGTGGTCGTCATCCGGTAGCGGTAAATCCGCTCCATGGTCGCCATAATTTCGTCGCGTGGGTGGGTGAGTTGTCGGTTCATGGGTGAGGTTAGAATAGACCGCCGACAAGCAAGAAGGCGGGTGGGGAAATGTCAATCTCCCGCGCCGGTTCAGCTCGGGATTATTACACCTGATAGGGAATCCTGATGTCGGGCCACTCTTGTTTCAGCTCCTTGCTGTTGCGCGAAACCAGGATGCAGCCTTGCGTGCGGGCGGTGGCGTAGACCATTGCGTCGGGAATTTTCAGGCGGTATTTTTTTCGAATCTCAATGGTCTGGTTCGCGATCTCGGCGGACAAATTCAGGATTTCAAAAGTGCCGAGAAATCCCCGGATCGCATTCTCCTCGGCGGAGCTTTTGGCCCCAACCAAAACCTCGATGAAGGAAATGACGCTGATCTGCCGGGTAGTGTAGTGGGCGAGTTCGGTCCTCGCGGCTTCGATTCCATTCAGGTAATCGATGAGAATATTGGTATCGAAAACGGCCTTCATCGGCCCTCCCATTCCTCGCGCAGCGCGTTCTGATAATCGACTCCATCCATTTTTCTACTTTTCCAAATCCCGAAAGCAGCCTCCGAGGGCGGGAGGGATTTCAACTTTAAAAAATCTGCAATCGCCTCACGGATAAGAGCTGCTCGAGATTGGTGGTTTGTGGTTCCGAGCCGGTCCAGGGATTCAATGAACTGGTCGGGGATATCAACGATGGTTCGCACAGGCGATATCATACATCGATATCACTCATCGGCAACCTGATTTTCTGAGGGGATTGACCACAGAGGACACAGAGAGCACAGAGGAGGAGCTTTTAGGTATACAAAGAATCCAAGCCTGCTGCTCCCTCTCCGTGTTCTCTGTGTCCTCTGTGGTTAAATTCTTCATATACGCATCTGCACACGGCGAGCGTCACTGGAGTTCGGCGGTTTCGATGGCCGAGACGGCGCCGTTGAAAAACCATGCGAGGCGTTTTTTGTGGATGGGTTCGGCGGGAGTATTCGCGGCCCACGAGGCGCCAGCGACGCGCGGGTGCTGGCGGTCGGCATCCGAAAATCCCCACACATTCGCGGGGATCGATCCCAAGCGCAACGGGCCGGAGCCGTCATTGGCGGCTAGCGAACCCCAGGGATTGATCGTCGCATTGCCACTCGCGAACGCCATGTTCATCACGAAAGTGCGCGAGGTGGAGAGCGAGGCGGCGGGCATGATTCTTCGGTAGGCAGGAGGCACAAAGAGGTCCATGACTACAGGCTTGGCGGGAGTTTCGAGGCCGAGATACGGGGCGAGTTCGCGCACGAGACGGCCAGCTCGGGCGGGGTCGAACTCGGCGAGTTGGCCAGGCCAAAGCGGGCCTGGGAGTTGACTGTCTTTATCGGCGGCGTAGCTGGCAATGGCGCTACCTATTTGGCGCATGTTCGAGATGGCTTTGGCTCGATCTCCTTGAGTCCGAGCGGCGCTTATGGCGGTCAATGCCAGCGCCGCGAGAATGGCGATAATTGCGATGGTGGCCAGCAATTCGATGAGAGTGAATCCTGCGCGCCTAGCGTGCCGTTTCATTTCTCCCCGCCGCTCTCCGCTCCCTCAGGAACGAGCCGCACGATCATGTCGGGGTTGTTGAGAACGACATAAAGAAACCCGTCCGGTCCGCAATGCACATCCCGCACACGGCCCGCGCCCTGGAGCACCACTTCGTCCTCGGTGACCTTGCCATACACCACGCGGAGTCGATGCAGGCTGCCGCGCAACCCGCCGACGAAAAAGTCGTTCTTCCATTCGGGAAATTTGTCGCCGTTGTAAAAAGCCAGGCCGCAAGTGCCGATCGAGGGCGTCCAGTGATGCAGCGGCGGCTCGATACCTTCATTTTCCGTCAGCGCCGTGAGCGGTGTTCCGTTGTAGTTCATCCCAAAACACACCACCGGCCAGCCATAGTTCGCGCCCTTGCGGATTCGGTTGAACTCATCGCCCCCGCGCGGGCCGTGTTCCGTCTCGTAAATCGCATGGTCGCGCGGGTCCACCACCAGCCCCTGCGGGTTGCGGTGACCATAACTCCACACTGCCGCCAACGCGTCCTTGCGATCTGCGAAGGGATTGTCAGCGGGGATTTTTCCATCAGGCAGAAGGCGGTAGATTTTCCCATTGGGAAGTCCGATGTCTTGAGCCTTGTCTTTATCCCCGCGCTCTCCGATCGAAAAAAATACATGCCCACGATCGAAAACGATGCGTGATCCAAAGTGCACTCCGCTCTTTGTGTAGTGCTTCGGGTCCGCCTCGAAGATCGTTTCCTCATCAGTCCACTTGTTGCCCGCGATCTGCCCGCGCGAGATTTTCGTCATCGAGGATTTGGCGTCGCCCGGTGAAGGCGCGGAATACGACAGGTAAATCCAGCCGCTCTGCTCGAAATCCGGCGTGGGCGCGACATCCAGCAACCCGCCTTGGTTCGAAACCACCACCGCCGGAGTGCCCGCAACCGGCTTGGGCTCGAGTTTCCAGTTTTCATCCAGAATCCTGAGACGCCCTGGTTTCTCCGTCACCAACTTCCGACCATCCGGCAGGAACGCCAGCGCCCAAGGAGTTTCCAATCCACCCGTGACCACCGGTTCCACGATGTGCGTGGCGTATTTCGTTTGCACCGGGCCAGCGGGGAGTTTTGGCGTGGAGGTTTTCCCCGATTGGTCGAAGGCTTTTTCCTTTTCATGGATATAAACCACCAGGGCCCGGATCAACTCCGGGGAAAGCGATTGGCCGAACGCTGGCATACCCGCTTCGGGGACGCCTTGGGAAATCGCGTTGGCGATTTCCGCATCGGCTGCACCGTGTTTCCAAACGCCATCGGCCAGCGCGCCGCCACTACCACCCTCCATCTCTGCCCCGTGGCACGAAGCACAGTTCGCGCGATAAACATCCTCCACCTTGCCCTGCGCCATAGACCGCCCTCCCCCGAAGAGAACTCCGAAGGCCAAAAAACCAAAAATCGCGCGGCGAGCCATCATGAAAAAAACTGGAGGCGAGGGGAGTCGAACCCCTGTCCTTCAAACGATCCACACAACCTTCTACATGTTTAGACGATCTTTAATCTCGGAGAAGGCGGGCGAACCGTCACGCTTCCTTCTCCAGAGCGTCCACGAAATCGATTCATCCGGGGTAGCGGTCGCTCCATCCCAGACCAGCCTGCTGTCGTCGCATTCCGGACCAGCAGGCGTCATCCGGGATGCGTCGCAGCTCAATTAGGCCGCGAGAGCGAGATCTTCGTAATCTGCATTTATTTGTTTGATCCGATTTTTTACGAGGCCAACGAATCATCCTCGACATGCGGGCCGGGCTTCACACTCAAAGTCGAAACCATTACGCCCCCTTATTTGGGTGAGAGGAAACTAAGCCGCTTCTTGAGAAATGCAAGCCGCCCTCAAGGGGAGGGTTCGTCAATTCTGGCGGGGGTCTTCGGGCGCGTCCGAGAGGAGATGAAAAAATGGCCCCGAGGCGCGCATGATATTTTTCCACGCCGTGTCGGGGTTTTTCATTTCGATCAGCTCCCGCGTGGGAGTCAGAAGCAGCCAGGCATTCTGCTCGAGTTCCTGCTCGAGTTGACCGACGGACCAGCCCGAGTAGCCGGCGAAAAGGCGAAGCCCATCCTCCCAGCCGCGTCGCGACTCATCTTCCTCGCCGCCGTTGAACGCGCGGAATGCCACCATGCTCGGGTTTTCGCGCCATTGCAGGCTCGTGAGCAGCATTTTTCCCGCTTCCACCGGACCACCAAAATACGCCGGAGCTTTTAGCCCCCCATCCCCCTCGAACGGGATCGGGCGGTTCAGCACAAATCCCGTCGCGCCTTCCTCCGGGATATGTTGGGACAAAAAAATAATCGTCCTGCGGAAATTGGGGTCCCGCAGGTCGGGATGCGCGACGAGGAGCGCCCCCGTCAAATTCTCGCCGACTTTCATGATCCGACCCATAGCACAAACCTCCTTCCGTTGTGGCGAAAGAATTCGGTTCAAGAATACAACGCGCGGACGAGGGACTGACACCGCTCGTGGGGGAGCACGCCGAGTTCCATTTGGTTCATCACATACGCGAAGCCGAGGTGGCGGGTGGGGTCGGCGAAGGCGAGGCTCCCGCCCGCTCCGGCATGGCCGAACGCCGAGGTTGAGGGCCCTAGCATCGCGCGGATTTTTCTGCCATCGGCGTCGATCGGATCGCGGGTGAAGCCCGCCGAAAATGCCATTTCGCGCTGAAGCACGGGGTCGAATCCCTGCGCGGCGGGGGCGGCGATCCAACCGAGGATTTCGGGATCCAAAAACTCCCTGCCCTGCCATGTGCCGCCATTCGCCAGCATCGCAAAAAATTTCGCCAAGGCCCGCGCCGAGCCGATCCCACCCGTCGCGGGGAGTGAGGTGGATCGGACTTGCGGAGCATTCATCGCCGAGGCCGCCGCGAGGCCAGCGGGGCTCGCGAAGGCGCGACGCGTGGGAGACGTGGGGTCGTTGAAGGCTTTGATAAAAAGCTCATCGGCTTTCGCGGGGGGGCCTGGCTTGGGAGCCAGCATGGTCGCCACGCGGTGGTGCTCGCTCTCGGGAAGCCCGATCCAGAAATCCAGCTTGAGCGGTGAGGCAAAAACTCTCCGCCAGCGCGTCTCCAAGGATTCTCCACCAGCCAGGCGCCGGACGATTTCATCGAGGAGAAATCCAAAAACCCTCGGCGCGTAGGCTGGGCCGGCGTTCGGCGGAATTTGCGGGCGCTGTCGCTCGATGGCCTGAACCACACTTTCGCGGTCGAGCAGACTCGCCGAGGAATCATCCAAAGCGAAAAGCCCCGCGCGGTGCGTCATCACTTGCCCGAGCGTGAGGTGTTCCTTCCCGGATTGCGCGAACTCCGGCCAAAACTCCGCGACCGTCGTTTCCAAATCCAACCCTGCGGCATGAATCGCGTGGAGCGCGCAGGCACTGGCCGGGGCTTTCGTTGCGGACCAGACCAGAACGAGGGTCGAATCCTCCCAAGGACCGCTTCGTGCGGCGTCGCGAAAACCGCCCTGGAGCGAAAGAACCTCCTCGCCATCCTCGAAAACACACACCGCCGCGCCAACCTCGCGGCCCTCCTCGAAATTTCGGCGGAATGCCTCCTCGATGCCCCTCACAGTTCCTTGTGCAGCGAGAGGAGGTCCGGATCGAGTCTCGCGATCTCACGGAACTTCTCATCCATCGCGAAGCTCGTCTGCACATAGTCGCGCGCGGCGTTGATATCGCCAAGCACAGCGGAGTAGCAGGCGAGGTTGTAGAAATAAGTCGCCTCGTCCTCGAGGATCGCCGGGGCGCTGAGGAGCAGGTCGCGCGCCTCGGCGGTGCGGCCATTCTCGTGGAGGCAAAATGCTCCGTGGATGTAGCCAGCCACGCCATCGGGATACAATTCGCGCAACCTCCGGCACAACGCCAGCGCGTCAACCCAAGCGCGGGTTTTCATCAAAATAAAAAGCCGCATTTGGAGCACAGGCTCGACCTCGCAATACTCCGGGCCCAGGGCGTCCAACTCCGCCAGAGCGTCCACAGGCATATCGAGTTCGATATAGCCTTGGGCTGCTAGCAGAGTCCGATCGAGTGACATGGGGCGGAAAATACCGGTCGTGGCTTGTTTTTCAACCGCCATGTTCTGAACTCCGCGAGCTTCTTGCCAGCGGCGAGGCAAGAGGTAAGTTCGGTGGCCATGATGTTGACCAGTCGGGCCAAACGCATCGCCCCCGGAGCCGCAGCCCTCCTGCTGTTTCTCATGGCGTTTCTTGGAGTGCGTCACGAACGCCAGCGCCCCGCTCCCACGGCCGATCAGGAGCTCCCGTCCGCCCCGGTTTCTGTAGAGGTGGGATACGATCGACTCGCGCGGATCATAAAATATCCCGCCGAAATCCAGCCATGGATCGATGCGGAGATCCGTTGCGGCGTGGCGGGATTGGTGTTGGAAAAATTGGTCGAGTCGGGAGCCCTGGTAAAAAAAGGCGCCCCGTTGATTCGCATGGATGAGACCGGCGCGCGCAATGCGGCGGATGCCGAACTGGCCCGGCATAGCGAGGCTTCGGGTTTGTTGGTGGAAACCGAGCGGCTCGAAAAAACCGGCGCTGTCGGCCCAACGGCTCTCGAGGCTTCCCTGGCGGAAGTGCGTGGGAGTCGCGGCCGGCTCGACCGGGCGAGGGAGCTTTTGGCCCGGCACACGGTTCGCGCGCCAATCAGTGGTGTCTTAACCATTTTGAGCGCCAAGGCGGGGGACACCGTGGAGTTGAATCAACTGATCGGCGTCGTGGCAGATGTCGAAAAACTCCGGGTTTTCATTCATGTCCCCGTGGCGGAGGTTGGCTTTTTCAAGCCGGGCGAACGATTTCTCCTCCGCATGGGCCGCGAGACGCATCGCCCCGAAATCCTCTTCGTCCACCCCGCCGCAGACCCGCAAACCGGCCTCATCAAAATCGAAGCCGTCCTCAACAACCCCAACCGCGATGTTTCCGCCAAAACTCCAGGCACGGTGGAAATCGAAACCGAGGCTTTCCCCGCCGGCCCGGTCGTCCCGACGCAGGCGGTGCGTTTTACCGAAAACGGAACGATCGTCCTCCGCGAGGAAATGGGAAACCCCGTGCCGATTCCTGTTCGGGTCGGCTCCGAGATCGATGGTTGGTATCCCGTTCTGGAAGGCCTCCAAGCCGGCGAGCGGGTTTTTATCGAAGGGCTACCGTGATCACGGTTGACTCAAAACAGAGCCCCATCGGCCACATTTTTCCAACAGATTGTGGGATTACTCGCTGGGGGTGAATTTTGTGATCTTCGTGCCTTGGATTCCAATGCCGGCCATCAACCCCTGCTGGCTGAAGAAAAACACATAGATCCCCTGGTGTGTCGTGGTCGTGGAGATCGAGCTCGCAAATCCCGTGTCGGCGACCACCAAAGAAGGCGCGGCACCGAGTTCGAACCCATCGGATTTTTTAAGATAATTCAGGGATTTTTCATCCATAAAGAACAGGGCATAGGAAAACTTCTGGATTCCCGCCTGGAGGCCGTAGGAGGCCGATGTGGTGTTGAAGTAGCCATCCACCGCGCCGTCCTTGAAAAGAACTCCGTCTCCACGCTGGGCCCCAAAAATAAAGCCCGCCTTATAGATTTCGGGAAAAACCAAAACAGCCAGAGACTTTTCCCCGATCGCCTGAGCGCCAGGATTGGTGCGGTAAAGATGCCGGAGAGCGGTTTCCGACTTCTCCTTCAAAACTTGCGCAGGTTCCGCCAACGAAGTTCCGGTCAGCGCGATCAGGGCGAGCATTTGGACGAGAATTTTGTTCATAGTTCCGTCAAACCAAACCGCCTTCCCTGCGTCAAGCTTGTTGGGGTGTTCTGCGATCGTTTTATGACCACAGCTTTGAAGCCATGTAGAGCGGGAGGTGGTGTTTTGTGGTGCTGACCTGAGCACGCGGAGTTTTGCCGCTGAGAATGAATGAGACTGGCGGTTGATATTTGGCCTGGAATGCGGCGAGACTTTTTGACTGCGTGGCTTGGCCGGATTTGACCTCCACCGGAATGGCCCGGCCTCCGTGTTCGCAAAGAAACTCCACTTCAGCCTGGCCTTCCCTCCAACAAGCGGTGTGCCAACCTAGAGCGTGAAATTCCTGCGCCACAAAATTTTCCGCGTAGTAGCCTTTGTAGGAACCATAGTCCTGGCGCAGGATGTTCGCCATGGGGAGTCTGCTTAAGGCTCCCAGTAGGCCGGTATCGAAGACGAAGAGTTTGAAAAAATTCTCCTTCGAGTGTGCCGCGAACGGGAGATGGCCGCTATTGACGATCGGATGCCGCAGAATGAGCCCGGCAGCCTGCAGCCAGTCGATCACTCCGGCCATTCTTTCGTAGCCACGCAAGCCGGGGATGGCCTCCTTGAAGGCGAACTTCGGCGCGGATCCGCTCTGGTCCCGGCTCAACTGCGCGGGGATGTTTTGCCACAGCCTCTCGAGGTGCATGGCATTCTGCTTGCCGCAATGCTTGGCCATATCGGCAAGGTGGTTTGTTGTGAGCCGCTCTTGGATTTTTCGGACTTCTTCGCAGGCGCTCCACAGGTCGGATCGCAGGGATTGGAAAGCCGCAACCACCTCCGGCATTCCCCCAACGGCGAGATACATCGTGAATTCCCTCCACAGCACACCATGCACGGCCTCGCTGGGGAGATTTGTTGCAGAGAGGCTTTGGAAATACGCGGCCAAGGCGGGATCAGGCCCAGCGAGCAGGAATTCCTCGAAAGTCATCGGCATCATCTTCAATTCCTCCACCTTGCCAACCGGGTAGGAAACATCGCTCAAATGCACCCCGAGAAGCGACCCGGCCGCGCAGATCGCGAGGGCCGGCATCTGCTCCGCGAAATATTTCAGCGAGGTCAACGCGCGCGGACATTCCTGGATTTCATCAAAAAAAACTAAATCTCCAAAGGCATCGATAGGCCTCCCCTGCACAAGAGCCAGTTCCTGCAAGATGCGGGAGGGCTCCAACGATCCCTTGAAGACATCGCCGAACAGCGGATTCTGCTCAAAATTGATGATGTGACTGGCTGAAAACGAGCCCTTTCCAAAATGATCCAGCGCATAGGTCTTCCCAACCTGACGAGCTCCCAGCACCACAAGGGGTTTCCGCTGAGGGCTCACCCTCCATTGCTCCAACGCTGCTTGGATAGACCGCTGCATGTATCAATTAATACATCATTCTTTAAAAAGTGGTATCAGAAAATTACAGGAGCGATATTTTATTAAGCTTGGTGGAATGGTCTCTCTAGCTTTTTCACCCGCCTTTACGGCAGTTTTCGAACATTTCGGCGGGCATGGGGTGACCGAGTTGCCAGACCATCTTGATCGGGCGTTCGCTTTCGTGGCTCACATAATTGGCTTGGCCGAGATAGGTGAAGGGAAGAGTGAAATCGTTCTGCCGCTTTTTTTCTCGGGCAAAAACCAGGATTCTGTAACCCCGGTTGGCATGATTGATCAGATTTTGTCCTGTAGGGCTTGCCTCCGAGGTATTGGATTGTGATTCCCAATGAATTCTATCTGAACTGATTGGGTAGTCTGCATACATGGTGCTTAGAGAAAATTCGTTTTCGGATTTTTGAAATGTAACTAGCAGCGCGTAAGCACGATGGTTCGGAAAATGCAAAACGCCAACGCCTTGTTGCCCTGGACTGGTCATTGAGGTTGCGCCCATTAGGGACTGAATGCTGGAATTAGTGTAGTTTGCATGGACTTCGAAAGGCGTGGCATCATTCAGGCTCAGGACGCGTGTGCGATCATTCACAAGATCTAGAATTTCAATGCAATCGGAAAGGATGGTCTGGTTGGCAGCAAGTTTACTGAACGATTCCTTGATGGTGCTGAATCCAAGCTGGGCACCGGGTTTTCCCCACAATTGGAAATGGATCGCCATGGCGCTCGAGTCGGCTTTTTCGATGGCCTCCTCAATGTTGCTGGCCTGAAGAAGTAAAAGAACATGACGCAGGCGGGCGATTCCGCTTCGCCCGGACATGCCGGCCAGTTTGATCAATCCTGCGCGGAGCTTTTCCAGATCGGGATCCGTTGGCGTCTCTTGCAAGCGGGCGGCGGACTTGAGTTCCGACCAGGTTTTGTTTTTGCCGAGGATTTCAAGGGCTTCGTAGCCGTGGTGGTTGGCAAAGTTTTTAAATGTTGGGGCACTCTGCGTGTCCGATTGGAAGGTTTCGAGATGTTCGATGAGTTGGGCACGGAGGTTGTCGAGATTCGCTTTGATGTTCCGAAGCACATGTTCGCGGGCGACTTTTTCAAAGCGGATGCTGCAACCGGCCGGGAGGTGTGGAAAACCAGACTCGAGTTCTCGAACGATATTGAAGCGGTCCTTGCGGAGGAGTGCTTTGAATTTGCGGTCAACCCGATAGCGTTTGTGGAGATGCCCAACGAAATCCAGAACAGTCAGGCATTCCTTGCCTGGGTGCAGGCGCAAGCCTCGCCCGAGTTGCTGCAGAAAAACCGTCAAGCTATCCGTGGGCCGGAGGAATAAAACGGTATCTACCTCAGGAATGTCCGCCCCCTCGCTGAGCACATCGACCGTAAAGAGAAAGTTCAGCTCTCCTTGGCGAAACTTTTTCAATGTTTCGGCACGGTCTTGGTCGATGGTTTCGCCGATGAAACATGCCGATGGGAGACCTTGCGCATTGAATTGCTCGACCATGAACTGAGCGTGGCCAACGCTCGCGCAAAATCCGATGCAGCGGACACTGCGGATGTCGTTCTGGTATCTCTCGA
The DNA here is from genome assembly GCA_937919825.1 of uncultured Spartobacteria bacterium. Lineage (GTDB taxonomy): Bacteria > Verrucomicrobiota > Verrucomicrobiia > Chthoniobacterales > Terrimicrobiaceae > UBA967. The sequence goes on from CALFPA010000050.1 coordinate 35,205, forward strand.
GCGCTGAAACAATCGCCCGCAGGCGCTGCTCGGCCAGAGCGTGGGCCCCGGTGTAAACATTGGTCAACTCGGTTTGGTTGAATCGCCCCTGCGTCCAGAATCTATCGGCATCCAGCGACACCGGATCCTCAACCACAAAATAGTGAAATGGCACGAGGAGCTTTTCGTCGAGGGCCTCGGGAAGACGAATCTCAGCAGCGAAGCGATTGTGGAACTCCGCCACGACGCTGCTGCCGTCCATTCGCTCCGGTGTAGCCGTGAGGCCCAGTAGAATGTTGGGCTCAAAGTCTTGGGTGATGGTTCGATAGGTCGGAGCCGTGCTGTGATGCGCCTCGTCGATAACGATGATGCGGTAGAAATCCTTTCCGAGGCGCTGGAGCAGACCCCGGTTTGCCAGCATGCCAATCGAGCAGAACAAATGGTCATGGCGCTCCGGTTCATGGTTGCCCACCAAGAGATCACCGAAGTTCGGGTCGCGAAGAACAGTCCGATAAGTGAAGAGGGCTTGTTTGAGGATTTCCTCGCGATGCGCCGTGAAAAGCAGGCGCGGCCTTTGACCGAGGCGATCGCTTTGGCGTTTGTAATCAAAGGCGGCGACAACCGTTTTCCCAGTTCCCGTCGCGGCAACCACAAGATTTCGGCGATAACCGGCGGCCCGCTCGCTTTCGAGGGCTTCAAGGATTCGTTCCTGAAAAGCATGCGGCTTGATTTCAAAGAACACCATCGGCAGTCCGGCATCGGATTTCTGCTTCGCGTAGCTGATGGCTTCGCGCAGGACTTCTGGCTGGGAGGGGTCGAACGGAATGAATTCCCGGCTGTTCCAGTATGTCTCAAATTCAACCCGGAATTTTTCAATGATGTGGGGCTGGTCCTGCGCGGTCACTTTCAGATTCCACTCAAGACCCTCCGTCATAGCGGCATCCGACATATTGGATGAGCCGATGTAGGCCGTGGAAAATCCTGACTCGCGGTGGAAGTGGTAAGCTTTTGCGTGAAGTCGGGTGCGTTTCGTGTCGTAGGACACGCGAACCTGTGCTGTGGCAAGTCGGGCAATCCATTCAACAGCGCGGGCATCCGAGGCGCCCATGTAGGAAGTCGTGATCAAGCGGATCGGCACGCCGCGATCCGAAAGCTCGCACAATGAGTCCGCGAGAAGGCGCAAGCCAGACCACTTGATGAAAGAAACGAGAATGTCCACGCGATCGGCGGATGCCATTTCCAGTGCCAACTCGTTGGCGAGGGGTGGATCGGTCTGCGCCCCAGTAAAGAGACTGCTTTCGGCAAGCGGGGTGAGAGGACGAGGAAGACCGGGCTTGGCGAGATAGGACGGTGTGATTTCGGTCAGCAGTTTCGGCTCAGGGGACGGAAGGAAATCGCCGCTGGCATGTTGCATTTCCCCGAGGGAAAAGATTTTTTCGAGGAGTTCGTTGCACAGGGCGAGGCGGTCTGCGGTGGAAGTCTTTTGGCGCAATGCTGCTTCGATGAAACGGGAAACAAAGGCCGAGTATTTCGAAGGCTCCTCCTCGGGATCGATCTTTGAGAAAATCGAGCGCAATTCCGGGTGCGCTTCGAGAAAACTTTCCAGTCTCTTGCTTTGAACCTGCTCGTAGATGCCGGGGAGAAAGTTGCCGGAACTCATGGCGTGGCGAGCATAGCAAGAATAGGCACATCGGCTGGCGCAAGGATGCTTCGATCAATCTCGTGGTTTGAAAACCAACCAATTTCCGAGTGCTCCAACGCCGTCGGAACGCCAGAAAGAATCCTTGCCCGACACGGGACGAGACGGATCGAGGATTTTTCGTAGTGGTGTTCAACCATTTCAAGGATTTGAAAAATCTCAGTCTGAATAAGGAGTTCTTCTTGAAGTTCCCGGACCAAGGCCGCCTCAATCGACTCGCCTTCCTCAAGCTTTCCTCCGGGAAATTCCCAAAAGCCGCCGAGACACTTTCCCTCGGGTCGCTTGGCAAGAAGGAACCTCCCGGTTTCGTCCTCAATAATTGCACAAACGACGGAAATCATATTGCCGAGAAGCTCAACTGGAATGACCCGCTACGACTCCAAAAAATTCTTCAGCATTTGTTTGCCGTGTTGGGTCAGGATGGATTCGGGATGGAATTGGACGCCGTAGACGGGTAACTCGCGGTGGGCGAGGCCCATGATTTCGCCTTCGGCGGTTTCGGCGGTGATTTTGAGGCAGGGGGGGAGGGTTTCGCGTTTGACGATGAGGGAGTGGTAGCGGGTGGCTTCGAAGGGGCTGGGGAGGCCAGCGAAGACATTCTCGCCAGTGTGGAGGATGGGCGAGGTTTTGCCGTGCATGAGGCGCGGGGCGCGGATGACTTCGCCTCCGAAGACCTGGCCGATGCTTTGGTGGCCGAGACAGACTCCGAGGATGGGGATTTTTCCGCTGAATTCGCGGATGGTGTCGCAACTGATGCCGGCCTCGGTGGGTGAGCAGGGACCGGGGGAGACGACGATTTTTTCGGGGGCAAGCTTGGCGATGTCGGCGAGGGTGATTTCGTCGTTGCGCTTCACGAGCAGGTCGGCGCCCAACTCGCCGAAATACTGGACGAGGTTGTAGGTGAAGGAATCGTAGTTATCGATGACGAGGATCATGGGAATTGACCACAGAGGACACAGAGAGCACAGAGGAGGGAAAGAAGATGGTTGAGGGGGAAATATGTTTTTGAATCCCCTCCGTGTTCTCTGTGTCCTCTGTGGTTAATAATCATTTTGTTTTTCTGGCGCGGTCGATGGCGCGCATGCCGGCCATGGCTTTGTTGACGGTCTCTTGGTATTCGCCCTCCGGCGTGGAATCGGCGACGACGCCACCGCCGGATTGGACATAGGCTTTGCCGTCCTTGAGCAAGACTGTGCGCAGCGCGATGCAGGAGTCGTGGTTGCCGTCGAAGCCGAAGTAGCCGACGGCGCCGGAGTAGGAGCAGCGTTTGCTTTTTTCGAGTTCGTTGAGGATTTGCATGGCGCGGACCTTGGGCGCTCCGGAGACGGTTCCGGCGGGGAAGGTGGCGCGCATGACATCGTAGGCGCTGCGGCCTCCGGCGAGTTTTCCCGAGACATGCGAGACGATGTGCATGACATGGCTGTAGCGCTCGATGGTCATGAAGTCGGTGACTTTGACGGAGCCGTATTCCGCGATGCGGCCGACATCGTTGCGGGCGAGGTCAACGAGCATGAGGTGCTCGGCGCATTCCTTCGGATCGGCCATGAGATCGGCGGCGTTGGCATTGTCCTCCTCAACCGTTGCTCCACGGCGACGGGTGCCGGCGATGGGGCGGATTTCCACGAGGTCGCCAGTGAGGCGCACATGGACTTCGGGCGAACTTCCGACGAGCGAGTAGCCGCCAGGACAGCGCAGGCAGAACATGTAGGGCGAGGGATTCACGAACCGCAGGGAGCGGTAGAGATCCAGCGCGTCGCCGGTAAAATCCGTCTCGAACCGCTGTGCGAGCACGATTTGGAAGATGTCGCCGGCGCGGATGTATTCCTGCGCGCGGTGGACCATGGCGTGGTATTCCTCGCGGGTGGTGTTCGACGCCGCGGGCGCGGCGGCGGCGGTGGTTTCTGTAAAAATGGGATCGAACGCGAGAGGGCGTCGGAGGTTTTTCAGGATGCCTTGAATCCTCGCCGCGGCGGCGTCATAGGCCGCGCCGGGATCGCCCTCGTTCGGAAAAACATTCGCGACAATTCGAATCCGGCGGCGGCGGTGGTCGAAGACGACAACCGTCTCAGTAACCATAAAAAACATATCGGGGATGCCGAGTTCGTCTTTTGGCGGAGCGGCAATGGTTGGTTCGAACCAGCGGATGCAATCGTAGCCGAGGTAGCCCACGGCCCCGCCGAGGAACGGGGCGATCGCGGGATCGGACGCCATGCGATAGGGCGCCATCCATTTTTCCAATTCATCGAGAGGATCGCGCGCGGCTTCGAACGAACGGTTCGCGCCGCCTTCGCTGATCGTGATGTTTTTTCCCGTGGCGGTGAATGTGGCCTTTGCACCAAAACCGAGGAACGAGTAGCGCCCGACTTGGTCGCTCTGCTCGGCGGACTCGAGGAGGAATGAGGGGGCTTCGCCGCAGAGCTTGGCGAACGCCGAGACCGGCGTGTCGGAATCGGCGACGATCTCGCAAGAAACCGGGAGCACGCGGGCCGTGGCCGCTTTTTCCAGAAAAGCGGAGCGCGGCAGATTCAGCGGAATCATGAAAACGAAACCTTCGGGGCCTGGCGCTCGGCGGCGTTGTCCACTTGGAACAACTCGGCGGCCGCGAAGTTGAAGAGGCCGGCGATGAGGTTCGTCGGGAAAACCTCGCGCTTCGTGTTGTAGGTCATCACGGAGTCGTTGTAGGCCTGCCGAGCGAAGGCGACCTTGTTTTCCGTCGAGGTCAGCTCCTCGGTGAGCTGCATCATATTTTGATTCGCCTTGAGGTCGGGGTAATTCTCGGCGACGGCGAGCAAGCGGCCAAGCGCACCGGTGAGGCCCGCCTCGGCGCCGGCGAGTTCGCGCATGGCGGAGGGATCACCGGGATTCGCGGCGGCGCGGCCTCCGGCGGATTGGGCGAGGTTGCGGGCCTGTGTAACGGCTTCGAGCGTTTTGCTCTCATGCTGCATGTAGGCCTTGGCGGTTTCGACGAGATTCGGAATGAGATCGTGGCGGCGTTTGAGCTGAACATCGATCTGCGAGAAGGCATTTTTGAAGCGGTTCCGCAGGACAACGAGAGCGTTGTATTGGCCAACGACAAACACCAGCGCCAGCACCGCGATGGCGGCGAGGACAATGAGAAAAATAATCAATGCACCCATGGGGGCGGACTTTCTCCCCCGGCATGGTGGCGCGCAACCCCAAAAAACCGATTTGCACCCCCACGGAGCGGGAGGGCGGACAGATCAGTTCGCGTATTTTACTCCGCAGCCGTAGGGGTCCGTCTTGGGAGTCGAAACGGGCTTCCCGCCCAAAACCTCGTCCAGCGCGGCGGAAACATAGTTTTTCGCGCCTGCAATATCACCGGGGTTGGTGGATTTTTTGTCGTCGATCGCGCCGTGGTAAACGAGGACGCCCTTGGCATCGATCACATACATCTCGGGGGTGACTTTGGCGCCGTAGGTTTTGCCGACTTCTCCAGACTCATCGAGCAGGAAGGCGGTGGCGGCGGATTGGGTCTCGGCGCATTTTTTCGAGGCATCGGCGGGAGTGGCATAACCTTGCTTGCCGGGTGCGGAGGAGCAGATCGAGAGCCAGGCGACGCCTTTCGCGGTGGCATCAGCTTGGAGTTTTTGCATGTTGCCGGAGCCGTAGTGCTTCGCGACAAACGGACAGTTGTGGTTCACCCACTCGAGCACGACGACTTTGCCTTTGAAGTCGGAGAGGGACACTTTTTTACCCGAGCAATCGGTAAGCGAGAAGTCGGGGGCGGGCTGGCCGATGGAAACCTCGGCGTTGGCGATGGCCATGGTGGCGAACAGGATGAAGAGTGCTTTTTTCATAGGCTTCCATGAATGCACAGGCTCGTGCCGAGCGCAAGAAGGGTGAAGGAATTTTACGAAAAATACTCAGGGCCTTGGCGGGGCGGCAATCCATTCGGGGGCGGCACCGACCCCGGTGGTCGTGAAAAATGAAATTGTCCTCTTTCAGGGTGAGGGAAAACTTTCGGGCCTCAAAGTGGTCATGAGACCAGTGAAAAGCCAATGCGGAAGCGGATCAGGGAGCGGGCGGCGGGATTTGTTTGTCCAACGCGGTCCCAATCCCGATGGTAGAGCCATGGATTTGTATCACTCGTTTCTGCGACCGCTGCTTTTCTGCCTGCCTGCCGAGGCCGCCCACAACCTCGCGTTGATGGGACTGCGCACCACGCCGCGTCTTGTTCTAAAAGGTGCCTTTGGCCCCTTGCCTCAGGATCCGGTGCGGCTTTTCGGGCTGAATTTTCCCAACCGTGTGGGCCTTGGCGCCGGGATGGATAAAAATGCTTCCGCCCTCGGCGCGTGGGCGGCGATGGGCTTCGGCTTCATCGAGGCGGGAACGATCACCGCGCTCGCCCAGCCAGGAAACCCCAAGCCGCGCTGTTTTCGCTTCCCCGCGCAAAGCGCGCTCATCAATCGCATGGGTTTCAACAACGCCGGCGCCAGTGTGATCGCCAAGCGGCTCGCAAAACTCAAATCCTCCCGCCGCTGGCCCTCCGTGCCGGTGGGCATCAATATCGGCAAGTCAAAGGTCACGCCGAACGACCAAGCGGCCTCCGACTACGCGACGAGCTTCCGGCTTCTGCTGCCCTTCGGTGATTACTTCACGATCAATGTCAGCTCGCCAAATACCCCCGAGCTCCGCGCCCTGCAGGAGCGCGACTCACTGGTTCGCATCATTCGCAGCCTGCGCGAGGTGAATGCCGCCAAGCCGGTGCTGGTAAAAATCGCGCCTGACCTTGATGAGGCCCAGCTCGCCGAGATCGCCGATGTCGCCAACTCCGAAAACCTCGCCGGGCTTATAGCCACCAACACCACGCTCGACCAAAGCGCCGTCCCGCCCGAGTCGCGCCAGCAGGGTGGGCTCAGCGGCTCCCCGCTTTCCCGCCGCTCGACCGAGGTTCTGAAAACTCTGCGCCGCCACACCTCGCTCCCGATCATTGCTTCCGGCGGTGTGATGACCGGAGCGGATGCCCGCGAGAAAATCGATGCCGGCGCCAGCCTCGTTCAGCTTTACACGGGCTTCGTTTACTCAGGCCCCGCCTTGATCCGCGAGATCACTGCGGCGCTCGCCGCGTGAGTTTTTTTTCGTATTTCGCAAAAACCTTCTTGCCTAAATAAGACGAATCCCTAACTTCCCACCTCCCGCCGAAAGTCGGGTTTCAAAAACAATCAACAGATCTTTAGAAATATGGCAGCACCTGCACAAAAAATTCGAATCCGCCTGAAGGCATTCGACTATCGCATTCTCGACGCCTCGGCCTCTGAGATTGTGGAAACCGCGAAGCGCACCGGCTCGAAAGTCACGGGCCCAATCCCTCTTCCGACCCGCATCGAGCGCTTCACCGTCAACCGCTCCCCGCACGTGGACAAAAAATCCATGGATCAATTTGAGATCCGCACCCACAAGCGCCTCCTCGATATCGTCGAGCCCACTTCCAAAACCGTCGATGAACTCCGTAAGCTGAATCTCCCAGCCGGCGTCGACATCACCATCAAAATCTAACCGCCATGAGCATCGGACTACTCGGAAAAAAAATCGGCATGACCCGTATCTACGACGATAAAGGTCGTGTGACACCCGCCACCGTCATCGAAGCCGGCGGAAACCGTATTCTTCAGGTCAAGGCGACCGATAAAGACGGCTACTCGGCCGTTCAAGTCGGCTACGGCGACCAAAAGCCCCAGCGTGTGGGCAAGGCCATGACCGGCCATTTCGCCAAATCCTCATCCACTCCCAAACGCTTCATCCGCGAGTTCCGTCTTGCTGACGGAGCCGCCGCACCCGAGTCCGTCGACCTTCCCGTCACCGGCTTCGAAGTCGGCCAGTTCGTGGATGTCATCGGCCAATCTAAGGGCAAAGGCTTCCAAGGCACGATCAAGAGGCACAATTTCCACGGTCAGCCAATGACCCACGGTTCCACGATGCACCGCCGAAACGGCGCCATCGGCAACCGCTCCACTCCAGGCCGCGTTTGGAAAAACATGGGCATGCCCGGTCACATGGGTGATGAGCGTGTCACAGTCCAAAACCTCCGCGTGCTCCAAGTGCGTGGTGAAGAAGGTGTGATCATCGTCGCGGGAGCGATCCCCGGCGCGAAAGGCACCTTCGTCGTAGTCCGTCCTTCCAAAAAGAAATCGGCCAAAAAGTAATTTCTAAAATTTCCCGGCCAGGTGGTTGGGTGTTTTCATAGCAAATGCCTGTGGGGGAAACCTCACAGGCATTTTTGCTTTGTGGATAGCCAAGGAAATCGACAGGGATTGGCCCTAGTGGCTCTGTGTTCAAAACTTCTTCCCGACCCGCTTCCTTCGCACTTAATACCAACGGCTGTTTGCTTTTGGATTCTTTATCGGATCAGTGATTTATTCCTAAACTTTGAATTCCACCGATCGAGCAGGAGGGACCTGCTTGTTAGAACCGGAATCGCTTCAGAAAACGGACTGATCCGGCGCTGACAAGCAGCGCCCTCCTCGGATCATTCGCCCAGCAGCTTGGAACTGGTCGAGTGCTTCCACATGGCCTGAGCTAATTTTAAAAATGTAATCTGAGTATGGCCCGCAATCGCTACTTTTGCGGTTACGGTAGCTGGGTGCTGCCCATCAGGAAGCGATCGACTTCACGGGCGGCGCCGCGGCCTTCGTTGATGGCCCACACGACCAACGATTGTCCACGGCGGCAATCGCCGGCGGCGAAGACTTTCGGGATGTTCGTGGTGTATTTTTCGTGTTCGGCTTTGGCGTTGCTGCGGGCGTCGCGCTCGAGGCCGAGGGCTTCGAGGAGCGGTTGTTCAGGCCCGAGGAATCCCATAGCGAGCAGGACGAGGTCTGCAGGGACAACGCGCAGGCTGCCTTCGACATCCTTCGGCACGAATTGGCCTTGCTCGTTTTTCGCCCACTCGATGTTCACGATCTCGATGCCGGTAACTTCGCCGTTCGATCCCGTAACGAAACGCTTGGCGGTGACTTCGTATTTGCGCGGATCCTCACCTTGGACGGCGGCGGCTTCCTCTTGGCCGTAATCCATCTTGTAAACCTTGGGCCATTCGGGCCAGGGGTTGTTCGCCGCGCGGGCGAGAGGTGGCTTGGGCAGGATTTCGAGTTGGGTCACGGATTTGCAGCCGTGGCGGAGCGAGGTGCCGACGCAATCGGTGCCGGTGTCGCCACCGCCAATCACGACCACATTCTTGCCAATCGCATCGATCGGCGGGCGCACGCCATTCGGCGAGCCGTGAACGCGGAGGAAGCGGGTGTTTTCGGTGAGGAATTCCATCGCGAAATGGACTCCCGAGGACTCGCGGCCGGGGATCGGAAGATCGCGGGGCTTGGTGGCGCCGGTGCAAAGAACGACGGCGTCAAAATCAGAGACGAGCTTTTCGGCGGGAAGGTTTTTTCCAACCTCGATGCCGGTTTTGAAAACGATGCCTTCGTCTTCGAGAATTTTCACGCGGCGGTCGACGACCTTTTGCTTGTCGAGCTTCATGTTCGGAATGCCGTATTGGAGCAGGCCGCCAATGCGGTCGGCGCGTTCGAGGACGGTGACATGATGTCCGGCCTTGTTGAGCTGGGCGGCGCAGGCAAGACCGGCGGGGCCGGAGCCAACGACGGCGACTTTGCGGTTCGTGCGAACCTCGGGCGGCTGGGGCACGACCCAACCTTCTTCAAAGCCCTTGTCGATGATCGCAGCTTCGATCGTTTTGATCGCCACAGGCGGCTCGATGATGCCGAGCGTGCAGGAGCCTTCGCAAGGAGCGGGGCAGACGCGGCCGGTGAACTCGGGGAAGTTGTTCGTCTTGTGCAGGCGGTCGAGCGCTTCGCGCCAGAGGCCACGGTAGACGAGGTCGTTCCACTCGGGAATGAGGTTGTTGACCGGGCAGCCACTGGCCATGCCGGAGATCATTTTTCCGGTGTGGCAAAAGGGAATGCCGCAATCCATGCAGCGCGAGCCCTGGATTTTGAGTTTCTCCTCGGGCATGTGCTCGTGGAACTCGTCCCAGTTTTTGAGACGCTGGCGTGGCGTGATGTCAGTGGCGACCTCGCGGTCGTATTCGATGAATCCGGTTGGTTTTCCCATGGCTTAGTTTCCTCCCACACGCGAAATATCGCGCGAATTGGCTTCGAAAGCAGCATCGATGGCTTCCTCGCTGTCCAGGCCGTCGGCCTTGGCTTGGGCGAGTGCCTGAAGCACGCGTTTATAGTCGTGGGGGATGACCTTCACAAATTTCGGCAAAACATTTTTCCAGTCGGCGAGGATGGCCTTGCCGCGCTCGCTGCCGGTGTATTCGACATGGCGCTCGATGAGTTCGCGGAGTTCCTCGATCTCGGCGGGGTCTTCGAGTTTTTCGAGGGCCACCATCGCCTTGTTGCAACGCTCCGAAGCGAAGTCGCCGGCTTCGTCGAGGATGTAGGCGATGCCGCCTGACATTCCCGCTGCGAAGTTGCGTCCCGTGTTTCCGAGAACGACCACGCGGCCGCCGGTCATGTATTCACAACCATGGTCGCCGAGACCTTCGACGACGGTATTCACGCCGGAATTGCGGACGCCAAAACGCTCGCCAGCCATGCCGCGCAGGAAAACCTCGCCGCGGGTGGCGCCGTAGAGGGCGACATTGCCGCAAATGATGTTTTCCTCGGCTTTGAAGGTGGAACCTTTCGGCGGATAAAGAACGATGCGGCCGCCGCTGAGGCCCTTGCCGAGGTAGTCGTTCGTGTCGCCCTCGAGCTCGATCGTCATGCCGTGGGGCATGAACGCGCCGAGACTTTGGCCCGAGCTGCCTTGGAAGTGGAGATGGATCGTATCGGCGGGCAAACCGGCGGCGCCATGCTTGCGAGTGACCTCGTTGCCAATGATCGTGCCGACGACGCGGTTGATGTTTTTCACCGGCAGGGTGGCGCGGACTTTCTCGCCGCGTTCGAGGGCGGGCTTGCAGATATCCATGAGCACCGTCATGTCGAGCGACTTGGCGATGCCGTGATCCTGCTCGAGTTGGCAGTAGCGGCCGACCTCGGGGCCGACGGGCGGCGAGTAGAGGAGCGGCGAGAGGTCGATGCCACGGGCTTTCCAGTGGTCGACGGCCTTGCGGGCTTCCAGTTTATCGACGCGGCCGACCATTTCCTGAACGGTGCGGAAGCCGAGTTCCGCCATGATCTCGCGGAGTTCCTGCGCGATGAAGCGCATGAAGTTCACGGCATGGGCGGGATCGCCGGTGAAGTTTTTGCGGAGCTCGGGATTCTGCGTGGCCACGCCCACCGGGCAGGTGTTTTTGTGGCAAACGCGCATCATGATGCAACCGAGCGTGACGAGCGGCGCGGTGGCGAAACCGAATTCCTCGGCGCCGAGGAGCGCGGCGATGGCGACATCGCGGCCTGTCTTGAGCTGACCATCGGTCTCCACTGCGATACGGCTGCGGAGGTTGTTCAAAACGAGGGTTTGGTGGGTCTCGGCGAGACCGAGTTCCCACGGCATTCCCGCGTGCTTGATGCTCGAGAGCGGCGAGGCACCAGTTCCTCCGTCGAAACCGCTGATGAGAACCACATCCGCATGGGCCTTGGCAACGCCGGCCGCAATCGTGCCGACGCCGACTTCGGAGACGAGCTTCACCGAAATGCGTGCGGCGCGGTTGGCGTTTTTGAGGTCGTGGATGAGTTCCGCCAAGTCCTCGATCGAGTAAATGTCATGGTGCGGTGGCGGCGAAATGAGGCCGACGCCGGGTGTGGTGCCGCGGGTTTTGGCAATCGAAGGATTAACCTTGTTTCCAGGGAGTTCACCGCCCTCGCCAGGCTTCGCACCCTGCGCCATCTTGATTTGGATTTCGCGGGCGTTGGTGAGGTAGTGGGAGGTGACGCCGAAGCGGCCGGAGGCGACCTGCTTGATGGCGGAGTTCATCGAGTCGCCGTTTTCCGACCAAGTGAAACGCTCGGGGTCTTCGCCGCCTTCGCCGGTGTTTGATTTTCCGCCCAGGCGGTTCATCGCGATGGCGAGCGCTTCGTGGGCTTCCTTCGAGATCGAGCCGTAGCTCATCGCGCCGGTTTTGAAACGACGGACGATTTGTTCCACAGTCTCCACCTCATCGATCGGGACGGGCGTGGTTTTTTTGAACTGAAGCATCCCGCGCAGGGTGAAGTGGTGTTTCTCCTGCTCATTCACCAGTGCCGAGTATTTCTTAAAAGTCGCGAAGTCAGCGGTGCGGACCGCTTTCTGAAGCGAATGGATCGTCTCCGGATTGAAAAGATGCTGCTCACCGTCGCTGCGCCACTGGTAGTCGCCGCCGGGGTCGAGCGTGGGGTTGACCACTTCGCCAACCGGGTAGGCCCGGCGGTGGCGGCGGAAAAGTTCCTCACCGATTTCTTTGAGGCCGATGCCTCCCACGCGGGACGGGGTCCAGCAGAAATACTTGTCCACAACATCATGATTGATGCCGACGGCTTCGAAAATCTGGGCGCCGCGGTAGCTCTGGATCGTGGAGATGCCCATCTTGGCCATCGTCTTGACGACGCCCTTCACGGCGGCCTTGATGAAATTCTTTACCGCTTTTTTGTGGTCCACTCCGGGGAGCATTCCCTGACGGATCATGTCATCGAGCGACTCGAAGGCGAGGTAGGGATTCACCGCGCTGATGCCGTAGCCCAGCAGGAGAGCGAAGTGGTGGACTTCGCGGGGTTCGCCCGACTCCAGCACGATGCTGGCCTTCGTGCGTGTGCCGGCGCGGATGAGGTGGTGGTGCAGGCCCGCCACCGCAAGCAACGCGGGGATCGCCACATGGTCGCGGTCCACGCCGCGATCGCTAAGAATGATGATGTTTTTTCCTTCGGCGAGCGCCTTGTCGGCATCCGCAAAAAGCGTCTCCATCGCCTTCTCAAGGCCTTCCGAGCCTGCGGAGGAGTCGAAAAGAATCGGGATAGTGACAGGACGGAATCCCTCGCGGTCGAGATGCCGGATTTGCTCCAGAGCGGCGTTGTCGATGATCGGCTCGTTGAGCTTGATCATGCGGCAGCTCGCGGGCGTCGGTTCGAGGAGGTTGCCCTCGGAGCCAAGCATGGTGGTCGTGGCGGTGACGATTTCCTCGCGGATTGGATCAATCGGCGGGTTCGTGACCTGCGCGAAGAGTTGCTTGAAATAGCTGTAGAGCAGAACGGGCTTGTCGGAGAGCACCGCCAGCGGAGTGTCGGTGCCCATCGAGCCGATGGGCTGAACGCCGTCGCGGGCCATCGGGCCGAGGATCACGCGCTGGTCTTCGAAGGTGTAACCGAACGCCTGTTGGCGCTGGAGGATCGTCTCATGGTCTGGCAACCACTCGCGTGGCGGCTTCGGCAGATCGCTGAGCAGGACATGGTTTTCATCGAGCCACTTCTGGTAGGGATGCTCGCTGATGATTTCGTTTTTGATCTCCTCGTCGGAAATGATGCGACCCTTCGAGGTATCCACGAGGAACATCCGTCCAGGCTGGATGCGGCCTTTTTGCTCGATCCGCTCGGGTTCGATCGGAAGCACGCCAGCCTCGGAGGCCATGATAACGAGGCCATCCTTGGTAACCCAATAACGTGAGGGGCGCAGGCCGTTGCGGTCCAGCGTGGCGCCAATGACCGTGCCATCGGTGAAGGCCACAGAAGCCGGGCCGTCCCAAGGCTCCATGAGGCAGGAGTGGAATTCGTAGAATGCCCGCTTGTCGGCAGGCATGTTCTCATTCAACTCCCACGGCTCGGGGATCATCATCATCACCGCATGCGGCAAGGGGCGGCCGGCCAGCGTGAGGAGCTCGAGGCAGTTGTCGAACATCGCCGAGTCCGAGCCATTGCTGTTGATAACCGGCAGAATCTTCGCAATATCGGCACCAAGGACCTTGCTGGTGAGTTGGGCCTCGCGGGCGCGCATCCAATTCACATTGCCGCGCAGGGTGTTGATTTCGCCGTTGTGGGCGATGAAACGGTAAGGGTGCGAACGATCCCAGCTCGGGAAGGTATTCGTCGAGAAACGCGAGTGGACGAGGCCGATCGCGGATTCGAAATCCTCGGATTTGAGGTCGAGAAAATAGCGGTCCACCTGCTCGGGCATGAGCATGCCTTTGTAGATCATCGTGCGGCTCGAGAGGCTCGGGATATACCAGATCGGATCCCCGCCGGCGGTGCGGATGAGGTGATGCGCGCGCTTGCGGATAATGAAAAGCTGGCGCTCGAAATCGAGCACATCGGAGCAGTCGGCTTTGCGCTCGAGGAACACCTGGCGCATCCGGGGCTCGCTCGCGAGGGCGGTGGCGCCCAGCATCGAGTTGTCCACGGCGAGTTCACGCCATCCCAGAACGGCCAGACCCTGCTCGGCGGCGATTTTTTCAAAAGTCTCCTGAGCGGCCTTGGCCTCGGACTCCTCGGGCGAAGCGAAAACCACACCCGCGCCGTATTTGCCAAACTCGGGAAGCGTGATGCCCTGTTCCGCGCAGACGCGGCGGAGAAATTTGTCGGGCATCTGGGTAAGGATGCCGGCTCCGTCGCCGGTGTTATGCTCGGATCCGACCGCGCCGCGGTGATCAAGGTTCAGCAAAATGGTCAACGCGTCCTTAACAATCGCGTGCGATTTTCGGCCATGGATATCTGCGATGAAGCCGACGCCGCAGGCGTCATGCTCGAATGCCGGATCGTAAAGGCCCTGCTTGGGTGGCGGGCCGGTGAGGCGCGATTTTTTATTTTCCATGGTTTCCTTAAGTTAATCCCTTGCCCGCTCCGCCGAAGGGCGTGTCCAACGGGTCTTCGAAGCAAGCTGGGAAAAATACCCCTCCCCGGCAAAATCGCACAATGGTTTTTTGCGATTTTTTGGGGTTCGGAAAAACAGCGCGGTCAACCTTGGGCGACAGCGCCCTCGCGGATGGCGGCGGAGAAGGTTTCCCAAGCCAGCGTCGCGCATTTCACGCGCTGGGGAAAACGGTGCACGGCTCCGAGCGCGCGCAGGGCGGTGAGGCTTTCGATGGCAGGCGCGACCTCGCCCGTGGAGGCGAGTTTACGAAAGTCTCCCGCCAGCGCGGTGGCCTCGTGGGTTTTCAAGCCCGTGACGGCACCGGTCATGAGCGACCCCGACGCCGTGCAAATCGCGCACGCGCTCGCCTGGAAACGCACGGCCTCGAGCTGGTCATCCACGATCCGCAGCTCGACCGAAAGCTCGTCGCCGCAAAGCGCGTTGTGGCCATCGGCGCGATGGGTGGGGTTTTCGAGCGGGCCGTGGTTGCGCGGGCGCCGCGAGTGCTGGAGCAAAATCTCCTGATAAAGTTCGTCCGTGTTCATGGATTGAAAAACCGGATCGCCTCCGCGATGGCATCCACCAATCGGTCGGATTCGGCTGGCGTGTTGTAAAAATGGAAGCTCGCCCGCGCAGAAGCCGGGGCGCCGAGCTTTCGCATGAGTGGCTGCGCGCAGTGGTGACCAGCCCGAATAGCGACTCGGCGGTCGTTGCAAAAAAACGCAAGGTCGTGGGCGTGAACTCCCTCGACGGCGAAAGTGACGAGGTGCGCCCGCTCGCCGCTGGGCCCGAAAACGCGAACACCGGGGAGAGCGCGGAGCTTTTCGGCGGCGTATTCGGCGAGGGCCGAGGAGTGGGCTGCGATGCTTTCAAGGCCGACGGAATCGACAAAATCCAGCGCGGCGTGGAGCCCGGCCGACTCGATGATGGCAGGAGTTCCTGCCTCGAAGCGCGCTGGCGGTGGACGGAACTTCGCGCCGGTGAATTCCACGCGGTCCACCATCTCGCCGCCGAATTGCCACGGCGGCATCTGCGCGAGGATTTCGTGGCGGCCGTAAAGAACTCCGATTCCCGTCGGGCCGCACATTTTGTGGGCCGAGCAGGCGAGGAAATCGCAACCGATCTCCTGCACATCGACAGGGATGTGCGCCGCGCTCTGGGCTGCATCGATCAATGTCGTCACGCCGTTTTCCCGCGCGAGGAGGCAGAGATCCTTGACCGGATTTTCGACAGCCATGGTGTTCGAGATATGAGTGAAGGCGAAAATCCTCGGGCGCTCGGCAAGCAAGGTCCGGGCGGCATCGAGGTCGAGGCCCGCGCCGTTTTCCAGCACCGGCACATATTTAATCGTCGCCCCGGTTCGTGCGGCGAGTTGTTGCCAAGGCACCATGTTGCTGTGGTGCTCCATCTCGGTCAGCAGGATCGTGTCGCCGGACTTCACATTCTGCCCGCCCCACGCAAAGGCGACGAGGTTCACCGCCTCGGTCGTTCCGCGTGTAAAGACGATCGATTCCGCCGTGGCCGCATTGAAAAACTTCCGCGCCCGTTCTCTCGAGCCCTCGTAAACTGCCGTCGATCGCTCGCTGAGTTCATGGATGCCCCGGTGGACATTCGCGTATTCGTGGCCCGCGAACTGCCGCATCCGCTCGATTACTGCGCGCGGCTTTTGGGTGGAAGCACCGTTGTCGAGATACGCGGCCGGATTGTCTCCATCCAAAAAAGGAAACTCGCGGCGCCACCGCTCCACATCGGCCATCGAGGCAAGCTTGGAATTTTTTTCGCTCAAAGCGGCGGCATTCAACACAGGCCGACGCTTCGAAACAATCACCGAACAGGCAGAAAACCCAAAACGCCGCCGAGCCAGCCTGCCAAACCGCAAAGCACAATCACCGGCACAAGGGCCGAGTGGAATTTTCTCAGCGTGAAAAACGCCGCCAGCGCCAAAACGCCGACGAACCAATCCATCGACCCTCCGCCCGGCCACAGGGCGTGCCGCGTGAAATCCACTGCGAGGTTCAGAACCACCCCGACCACGGCAGCCGTGATGCCCGAGAGCGCGCCGGACAACCACGGCAGGGCAGTGAGTTTTTGAACATGCGGACCGCCAGCGAAAATAAAAAGAAACGACGGCAAAAAGGTCACCCAGGTCGTGAGCACGGCGCAAAGCACTGCGGCGGTGGCAGGCGAGAGGGTTCCCGGGTTTTGCCAGCCGCCAACGAAGCCGACGAATTGCAGAACCATGATCAACGGCCCGGGCGTCGTCTCTGCGAGCGCGAGGCCGGAAATCATCTGCGAGCTGCTCAGCCAGCCGTGGGTTTCGACCGCTTGCTGCGCGACATATGGCAGCACCGCGTAAGCCCCGCCGAAGGTCACCACCGCCGCTTGGCTAAAAAATAAACCCATCCGCGCGGGCACGCTCTCCCAGCCCAGCCAGGCAGCCACGCCGAGAACCGGAGCCCACCAAAGTGCGAGGCACACTCCCGCCGTCGCCAAAGTCTCCCGCCAGGGCGTCGAGGGGAGTTTTTCAAAGGAAACGGGAGGGTGCGAGCGGTTCGACAGCCAACCCACCAAACCCGCGACGGCGAGGATTCCGACAAACGGGGCGTTGAAAATCTGCAGTGCCAAAAAGGACGCCACCGCCAAGCCCCAATGCAGCGAGGACTTCAGCGCCCGCCGACCCAAGCGCGGCACGGCCTCAAAAACCAGCGCGACGACCGCCGCCGCGAGTCCCCGGAAAACATCGGCGAGCCAAGGCAGATGCCCGCCAGCCATGAAGAGCCAACTCAGCGCGAGAAGAAGAAACGCGGCCGGCAGCACGAACAGTGCCCCCGCTGCGATGCCGCCTTTCGTGCCGTGGAGACGCCAACCGAGCCAAGTCGCGAGTTGTTGCGCCTCGGGGCCGGGCAGGAGCATGCAAAAATCCAGCGCCTTCGAAAAATCCCCCTCCGCGATCCAGCGCCGCCGCTCGACGAGTTCGCGATGCATGATCGCGATTTGACCAGCGGGCCCTCCAAAGCCAATGCACCCGAGCTTCACCCAAAACCTCGCCGCCTCTCGAAAAGTGGGCTTGGAATCGGTCGGCATCGCCGGAGTGCGGGTCAGTAGGACTTCGCCCAAACGACCCGTTGTTTGCTGGGTTCGCCGCTGAAGGGGCACACGCCGGACTCGGGGTTTTCCTCGAAAGGAATACAGCGGATTGTGACCTTCAGGTCGGCTTTGATCTGCTCTTCGACGGCGGCAGAGCCGTTCCAGTGCGTGAGCGCGAAGCCGCCGTGAATCTCGGGCTTGGCGGGATTTTTTGGAGTGAAGAATTGGTAGAACTCCTCCTTCGAATCGATGCGCTGCATGTGGGCATCGCGGAATTCGGTGGCGCGGTGCAGGAGCGTAGATTGGATGTCGTCCAGAATCGGCGCCACACGGGCCGGGATTTCGGCGAGAGGGAGGAATTCCTTTTCCTTGTGCGCGCGGTCGCGGCGTGCCACGGCGGCGGTGCCTTGTGCGAGGTCGCGCGGGCCGATCTCGATGCGGATGGGAACGCCTTTCTTGATATGCTCCCAGGTTTTCACTCCGCCTCCGAGATCGCGGGTGTCCACCTCGACTCCCAGCGGCGCGCCGTGGAAGGAAATGGCGCGAAGTTCGGCGGCGAGTTTTTCGGCAGCCTCGAGGATGGCGGCTTTCGAGTCCTCCTTGGGCGTGATCGGAAGGATCACGACATGCGTGGCGGCGATGCGCGGCGGAACGACCAAGCCGTCGTCGTCAGAATGCATCATGATCAGCGTGCCGATGAGGCGGGTGCTCACGCCCCAGCTCGTCGTCCAGGCGTGCTCGAGTTGTCCGCCACGACCTTGGAATTCGATACCTGCGGCCTTGGAGAAATTCTGCCCGAGGAAATGCGAGGTTCCGGCTTGGATGGCTTTGCGGTCTTGAACCATCGCCTCGATGCAATAAGTGCGAAGCGCGCCGGGGAAGCGTTCGCTTTCGCTCTTCTCGCCGGTGAGAACCGGCAACGCCAAAAAGTCCCGCGCGAATGTCTCATAAACGCGCAGCATTTTCATCGTCTCCTCTTCCGCCTCTTCGCGGGTCTCATGCGCGGTGTGGCCCTCCTGCCAGAGAAACTCGGCGGTGCGGAGGAACAGGCGCGGACGCATTTCCCAGCGAACAACATTTGCCCATTGGTTGAGCAAAATCGGCAGATCGCGCCAGGATTTCACCCAGCGCGCGTAGGCCGCGCCGATGATCGTCTCGGAGGTCGGACGGACCACCAGCGGCTCGGAAAGCTCCCCGGCGGGCACGAGTTTTCCATCCTTGGCCTCAAGGCGGTGATGGGTGACGACGGCGCATTCCTTCGCGAAGCCCTCCACATGCGCGGCCTCCTTCTCGAGGTAGCTCAGCGGAATGAAGAGCGGAAAGTAAGCGTTCTTGTGTCCCGTGGCCTTGAACATCCCGTCGAGCACGGCCTGCATCCGCTCCCAGAGCGCGTAGCCGGTCGGTTTGATGACCATGCAACCGCGCACCTCCGAGTTCTCGGCGAGGTCCGCCGCGCGGATGACCTGTTGATACCACTCGGGAAAATCCTCGTCGCGCCGGGGCGTGACGGCCGTCTGTTGTTTGTCGCTCATGGGTGCGGAATCATTGCGGGAGTCGCCCGCCGGTAAAGTTCTTTTCTCGGAAAAAACCTGCGTTGTCGGATCAGGGCACGAAATGTCCGCCGTTGATGCTCGGCCAGCAGCCGCGAAGGGAGGGCGCGTGGATTTTCAGGGAGGGATTCGATCGAATCCAACCGGGCTCGCCTTTTTCATCCACAAAGGCAACGCCCATTGGCATGTCGGGTTGCTCGTCCGCAAGCTGGGTCAACTCCTCCCGCGCGCTCTCGTGAAAATCCGTCCATTCGTTCTTCATCGCGATCGGGTCGAGGTTCCGAGCTTGGATTTCATAAACCGAGACTGGATCAATCCGGGCAAAGCGAACAACCATCATGTAAAGAGAAAGCGGACTGAAACCGGGATCCTTGCCGCAAGCAGCCCAAAGAATCGCCTCGAGAGGATAGATGCGGCTCAACTCGACGATGTCGATGTAGTCGCGTGTTTCGGTGCGCGCGGCAAGGGCCAGCGCTTTGTTTATCGCCATGTCGAAAAGATGGAGCCTCCAGCCCAGCACCTCGTCGCGGACAATCGGAAAAAATCGCCACGCCGAATCCTGCGCCCAGTCGATTTCCACGGATTCGTCGCCCCTGGAAATCCGGGCTTTCCGGAAGGTGGAAGGATTTTTCCAGCATTCTTCATGGTTGATAAAATCAACCGTGTAACCAGCGGCACTCAATGCAGACACATCCCGCTCGCTCGAGACCACCAAATCCTCCACGGCCTCATGAAAAAGATCGAAGTCCTTGGAAAAACGGGCGGACTCGTCGGGCGCGTTCAAGACAATACCTCCCGCAAAATGACTCAAATCCGAGCGGTTGGTAACGATGGTCTCGAGAACCTCTTTTTGAAAAAGAGTTAAAGGCATTTGCGAAGCTCCTGGGCGGCACGCCACGCTCGTTTGTCTCCATATTCCCGCAGGTGTTTTATTACCAACGGCACATCATCCCGATTGCGGACTTTCGCATCCGGATGCCGGAACCAAAAACACTCCTTGAACTCGCGCACCAACGCCTCCGCGCGGGCGACCAACGGATCGACCGTCTGATTCACCGTGTATGCGGCGGCTGGTTCCTCAAGTTTCATGCGGCTAAAGCTAAAATAAAAAAGGGGACTCCGCAAAGTTGGAAAAAAACCTGCGTGCGGGAGAGATTGAGGGCATAGTTCGGGTGATGAATTGGAAATTTCTGGTGGCTTGGTTTGCGGTGGTGGCGGTGGCTTTTGGCTCCGAGCCGAAGGCGGAGGAAATCCTCGCTGCGGCGCGGATGAATCCCGTCGGGCAGGAGGTGGCCTTGCGCGCGCAACTCCGCGCGGGCTCGGTAAAGGTGCCGTTTTTGCTCGAGGTGCGCGATGGCGCGGTGCGCTACCTTTTTGAAAACCCCACCGAGGAAATCCGGCTCCGCCTCGAGGAGAACGACTCCATTTTGGAAGAGGTGAAATCCGGCGGGGCGAATCCTGTGGCCGTTGCGCGGTTGGATGACTCGGTGCGCGGCGGGTTGATCACCTACGAGGATTTGGCGTTGAAATTTCTCTACTGGAAAAACCCGAAGTTGCTCGGCAGCGAAAACGTTCGTTCGCGCGATGCTTGGAAAATCGAGGTTTTGGCACCGGCCGATTCCTCACAATACGGCGCGGTTCGTGTGTGGATCGACAAAGCCTCGGCGGCGCTCCTGCGCATCGAAGGCTACGACCGCGAGGGCAAACTCGCCAAGCGCTTCGAGGTTGTTTCCGCGCAGAAAATCGACGGCCAGTGGATGCTCAAACAAATGCGCGTCGAGCGCATCGACCCCGCCACGCGCAAAACGACCGGCATTACTTATCTCGAGGTTTTAGGCAACCACAACGTTGGGAGCTGATTTTCAGCAACCCGCATTTGGAGGGGAAATTAACCACAATCGAAAAGGCGGGGGCCTTTGAGATGGACCAACGCAAGTTGGCCTGAAGGGCGAGACTTGCGGGAGCAGGCGAGTCATAGCGCACAGAGGACACGGAAGAAAAGAAGGGGCATGGTCGTCTCGGCCATGAAAGACACTGGCCCGCGAATAAAATTTATCAATACCCGTAATAAGGTGTGTTTAGCGGTTGGATGTAACCTCGGTTGAACGTGTGATTGATATTCCCGTTAACATTTACATTTACCGGTTGGGACATCGCCTGAGTTCTCTGGTTGTAGGCGTTGATCATTTGCTGGTTCTGCAAGTTCTGCGACAAGTTCTGGAATGCAGCCGCAATGTTTGCCTGTCGCTGTGCCCGAATCTGGTAATCCATGTTCGCCTGCTGCTGGGCGAGAAAAGCCTGTTGCTGAGCCAACTCCTGCTGTCTCATCTCAAAATCCAGCTTCTGCGCGGGAGTGAGTGAATCCCAAATCCTCTTGCGCTCGGCGGCAAGGCGGCGCTCCTCGCGCTTCTGGGCTTCAATTTGCTTCTGAACCTCTTTCTCGTAGGCAAGCCTCGCCGCAATGCGCTTGTTATTCTCGGTAGTCCAAGACTCCATCCAAACCTTTCGGATTTCCGGTGTGATGGTGCCGTCGCGTTCATACTTTGCGTAAAGAGTGGGCCACTGTTCGAATGGCTGTTTTAGAATGTATCGCTTTGCCCGTTCTACACGGGCTTCGGGCGTGGTGGCGCAGGCGCATAATAAAACTGCCGACGCCACCAAAAACGCTATGCGGATACTCCTGTTCATGGCGCCATTGGCACGAACTTGCGGAGCCGCGTCAAGAGCTTTCAATGAAGGTGGGGCAGCCCCGCGTTTTATCGCTTTTTGCCAACGCAGCTTTGATCCCCCAAGGTTGGGCTGACACGGAGGTCAGCCCTCCAAGTTTTAGACTCGTGACTTCTCCGCGCCGTGCCACGGCGGGTTCTTATCTATCTTGAAGTTCTCGGGTCTAGGGAGTCGGCGAATTAAGCGGTCTTCGCGGTTTTTCTTTTCGGTGCAGCAGTTTTTTTCTCGCGCGGGGCGCGGGGTTCGAATTCGAAGACGATTTTGTCTTTTTCGAGCTTTAGGTAGGCGGAGAAGGGTTTGCCTTTTTTGCTGATGAAGCGGGGGATGAGGTCGGTTTTGCCGACGGTGAGGATTTTCTCGACCTGCTCACGGGGGATTTCTTTTTGGCACAGGGACTTGCCCATGCGGAATTTGCATTTGCCAACATTCGAGCACTGCCACGCGGTGCCGGTATCGTGGACGGTGCCGGTTTGGCAGGCGGGGCATTGGCCGATGGAGGGGAGTTGGGAAAAGTCGAGGCGGGCGGCGGAGTCGGCGCTGTCGCCGAAGTCGAAGCTCTGCTTGCCTTCGGTTTTGTCGAACTGGACGACGGCGTTGAAGGGGCGGCCGAGTTTGGAGCGGAAGCCTTCGAGTGGGCCGATGCGGAGGTCGGTGAGGAGTTTTTCGATTTCTTCGCGTTCAAATTGGCGGCCGGACATGTTTTTCCAGACGATGGCGCCGCAGCCAGGGGATTTGCATTCGAAGGCTTTGAAGGATTCCTTGAAGCCGATCTGGCCGCATTTCGGGCAGGGGATTTCGAGGTCTTGGAAACTGCCGGAGACGAGGTCGCCTTCGAAGGATTTGGCTTTTTCGACGATGTCGCTGGTGAAGGCCCGGATGTCGTGCATGAAGGTGCTGCGGTCTAGGCCGCCCTGCTCCATTTGCTTGAGTTTGAATTCCCACTCGCCGGTCAGCTCGGGCGAGGTGAGGGCCTGAATGCCGAGGCCGCGGAGGAGGGTGATGAGCGCGAGGCCTTTGGAGGTGACGATGAGTTCCTTGCCTTGGCGCAGGAGGTAGCCGTCGTAGAGAAGGCCTTCGATCGTTTGGGCGCGAGTGGCGGGGGTGCCGAGGCCGCGCTGGGACATGGCTTCGCGGAGTTCCTCGTCATCGACGAGCTTGCCGGCGCCTTCCATGGCGGAAAGGAGAGTGGCTTCGGAGTAGCGCGCCGGAGGGCGGGTTTCGTTCTCTTTGAGTTCGAGAGATTCGGTCTTGGCGGATTCGCCGGTTTTGATCGGGACGACATTTTCATCCTCACCGGCGGCGTCTTTTCCATAAACGGCGAGCCAACCCGGGTCGGTGAGAATTTTTCCGTCGGTCTTGAAGGCTTCCTGCTCGACGCGGGTGATGCGGGTGGTGACCTCGAATTTGGCGACGGGGTAGAAGGCGGCGACGAAGCGTCGGGCGACCATGTCGTAGATTTTCAACTCGAAGTCGTCGAGTTTGCTGGGCGAGACGCCGGTGGGGATGATGGCAAAGTGGTCTGTGACTTTGGCGGAATTGAAAACGCGGCGGTTGAGGCCGATCCAGCCTTTCTCGAGCGCGTGGCGGGCGTGGGCGGCGAGGTCTTGGATTTCGAGGCCAGAGAGGATTTTTTTGACCTGCCCGAGGTTGTCGTCGGGAAGGTAGCGAGAGTCGGTTCGGGGGTAGGTGAGGACTTTGTGCTTCTCGTAGAGGGCTTGGGCGATCTGGAGCGTGCGTTTGGCGCTGAGGCCGAAGCGGGAGTTCGCCTCGCGTTGGAGCGTGGTGAGGTCGTAAAGCTGAGGCGCGATCTGGGTGGTGGGTTTTTTCTCCTCGGAGATGACGCCTGGCTTGCCGGTGCATTTGGCAATGATCGCCTCGGCGGAGGCGCGGTCCCAGAGGCGCTCGGCCTTGGCGTCCTCGTCGCCGTCTTTTTTGAAGGATTCGTTGAACCAGCGGCCGCGGTAGGTGCCGGCCGCGACGCCGAAATCGGCGAAAACCTCGAAGTAGGGGCGGGGCTTGAAGGCGCGGATTTTCTCTTCGCGCTCGGCGAGGATGGCAAGGGTGGGGGTTTGGACGCGTCCGACGGGGGTGAGCTGGAAACCGCCGCCCTTGGAGTTGAAGGCGGTCATGGCGCGGGTGGCGTTGATTCCGACCAGCCAATCGCTTTCGCTACGGCAGACGGCGGCGTCGGCGAGCGGAACCATGGATTCGCCGGTGCGCAGATGGGCAAACCCATCGCGGATCGCGTCGGGGGTCATGCTCTGCAGCCAGAGGCGTCGGGTGGGTTTTTTGGAACCGGCGAGCTGGACGATGTAGTGAAAAATGAGTTCGCCCTCGCGGCCGGCGTCGCAGGCGTTGACGACTTCGGAGACATCGGGGCGCTTGAGGAGGCGCTTCAGGAGATTCAGGCGCGAGGAGGTTTTTTCTATTGCCTTGAGATCGAAGTGGTCGGGAATGATCGGAAGGCTGGCGAAGCTCCACTTGCCTCGTTTTTTATCCATCTCATTCGGGAGGCAGAGTTCGACGAGGTGGCCGATCGCGGAGGTGATGATGTGCTTGTCGTTTTCGAAATAGTCATCCTGACTGGCGAACTTGCCGAGAGCTTTGGCGAGGTCGCGGGCGACGGAGGGCTTTTCGGCGATAATCAGGGACTTGGACATGGTGCGAAGCGGTTTTGAAAATCATCGGGATGCCGTGATCGGCCTCCCATTTTTCGGGCAAGGCGGGCGAAACTAGTGGCAAGCCCCGGGGTTGGCAACCCGGTTCTTGTGGCAGTCACTCAGCGAGCCAAGGAAATTTTGGCGCCACCCAGGCGAGCCAGGAGGAAAGGATGAGCCAGCAGAAGATGTTCATCCAGACGCCAGCGTGCATCATTTCGCGCATGCTGAGGCGTCCACTGCCAAAAACGATGGAATTGGGCGGAGTGGCGACCGGCAGCATAAAGGCGCAACTGCTGGCCAGCGCCACGGCCGATCCAAGAGCGAGGGGAGATTGGCCCAAGGCCACCGCCATGGCGGAGACGATTGGCAGGAAGGTCGAGGTGGTGGCGGAGTTGCTGGTGATCTCTGTAAGCCAGACGATGAGAAGGACGACCAAAAACACAAGCGCCGCCGCAGGAAGCCAGCCAACGGCGGAGGCAAATCCTCCGATCCATTCGGCGACGCCGTTTTTTTGAACCGCCGCCGCCAGGCTCAACCCGCCTCCGATTAAAACGAGGACCTCCCAAGGGATTTTCTTGGCATGGCCCCAGGAGAGGATTTTTTTCCCGTCGCCCCGGCCGGAGGGAATGAAGAACAGCGCGAGACCCCCTGCCATTCCGATCGTCGAGTCATTCAACCAGGGGAGCCAGTCCTCCAAAAACCCTCGAGCGATCCATAACAGCGCCGTGGCGCAAAAAACAATTGCGACCGCTTTTTCCTCCCAGCCGAGCGGGCCGACCGCCTGGGCTTCGCGTTCCAGCAAGCCCTTGCCATTTGGGAGCGAGCTTTTGGAAACTCGGTGCGACAAGCGGGTCAAAACGATCCAGGCCAAAACCGCCAAAATCATTCCCACTGGGAGCGTCATTGCCATCCACCCGAAGAAACCGATCTGCAGGCCGTGCGTTTCCTCCATGAATCCCCCCAGGATGGCATTAGGCGCGGTGCCGACGAGGGTGCACATCCCACCGAGATTCGCCCCGTAGGCGACGGAAAGCAGCAACGCGGGAGCGAACGCCGGGTCCTCGTCATTTCGGAAAAGGCCCAACACCGACATCGCGATCGGAAGCATCATTACGGCCACAGAGGTGTTGTTGATCCACATCGAAAGGAAAAACGAGGCCGCCAAAAAACCGCCGACGATTTGAAGGCGCCCCGTGCCGGCGCCTCGAATGATCCGAAGCGCGATGCGTCGGTGGAGGTTCGAAGACTCCATCGCCAGCGCGATAAAAATCCCGCCGAGGAACAAGTAGATCACCGGATTCGAGTAGGGCGCGGCGGCGGCTTCCACCGAGGAGATCCCCGCCGCCGGAAACAGCACAAGTGGCAGAAGCGCCGTTACGGGAAACGGGAGGATTTCAGAAATCCAAAAAGTCGCCATGAGCACCCCCGCGCCGAGCGTGTGCCAACCGGCTTGGGTCAGGCCTTCAGGCGCAGGCGTCGCGAGCGTGGCGAAAAAAAACGCGATACCTGCCAAGGCGAGAGTGCGGGATATGAGGAGGGCCAAGTTCATGGTTTAGGTGCCAGATTATGCTTTCGAAATCATCCGACACCGATGACACAATCCCAAACCATGTTTTTACCCCAGGAGACAATCCGCAAAAAACGCGACGGCCTCCCGGTCCCGCGTGAGCAAATCAGTCAATTCATTCGTGGGGTCGTGGAAGGCACAGTTGGCGAGGGCCAAATCGCCGCGTTCGCCATGGCCACATTGCTGAAAGGTATGTCGATCGAGGAATGCGTCTCGCTCACCCTCGCCATGCGCGACTCCGGCGAGGTTTTGGATTGGCGCGACCTCCCCGGGCCGGTGGTGGACAAGCACTCGACCGGCGGAGTGGGCGATCTCGTCTCCCTCGTTCTCGGCCCGCTCGTCGCGGCGTGCGGCGGTTTCGTGCCGATGATCTCCGGCCGCGGCCTCAGCCACACCGGCGGCACTCTCGACAAACTCGAGTCGATCCCCGGCTACAATGTCACACCCGCCCCCGAGGTATTCAGAAAAGTGGTGCGCGACTGCGGCCTCGCGATCATCGGCCAGACCTCCGCCCTCGCTCCGGCAGATAAAAAAATCTACGCCGTGCGCGACATCACCGCGACCGTGGAGTCGATCGACCTCATCACCGCTTCGATCCTCTCCAAAAAACTCGCCGCCGGCCTGCAGTTCCTCGTGATGGATGTGAAATTTGGCAACGGCGCATTCATGGCCGATGAGAGCTCCGCCCATATCCTCGCCAAGCGCCTCGTCGAGGTCGCCAACGGTGCCGGAATGCGGACCACCGCGCTCCTCACCGACATGCATCAGCCGCTCGCCCGCTCTGCCGGCAACGCGCTCGAAGTCCGCGAGGCGATCGAATTTCTCAAGGGTGGAAAAACCGACCCGCGCCTGCGCGAGGTGGTCTTCGCCCTCTCCGCCCAAAAGCTCGCCGTGAGCGGCCTCGCGGCCTCGCCAGTCGACGCCCAAGCCAAACTTGAAGCCGCCCTCGCCAGCGGACGCGCCGCTGAGGTTTTCGCTAAAATGGTCCGTGGGCTCGGAGGTCCCTCCAATTTTCTGGAAAATCCCGACCAATTCCTCCCCTCGGCGCCGGTGGTTCTCGAGGTCAAATCCTCCGAGGCAGGTTTTGTCTCACGCATGGATACCCGCGACCTCGGTCTCGCTGTCGTCGCCCTCGGCGGCGGACGCAGCCGCGTGGAGGACACAATCGACCACTCGGTCGGGATCGTTTTCCAAGCCGCCCTCGGGGACAAAATCTCCGCTGGTCAAACTCTCGCCATCGTCCACGCTGCCAATTCCTCGAAGGCCGAAGCCGCCGCGAAAGCCGTCCTCCGCCACATCCACCTAGCCGCAACGCCGCCCAAATCCTCCCCCGTGATTTTGGAAACCATTTCCTGAGCGCATGACCAAGCGCCGAGCCATTCTTCTTGTTCTCGATTCCTTCGGCATCGGAGCCGCACCCGATGCTGCCAATTTCGGTGACGAGGGTGCTGACACGCTCGGCCACATCGCCGCCGCGTTCACAAAACCCCCGCTTCATCTTCCGAACCTCCAGGGGCTCGGCCTCGGCCATGCTTACCAACTTTTGCACGGGAAATTTCCTGCCGGCTGGAACTGCGATCTTCCACTGATCGGCGCCTACGCCGCTGCGCGATCCATGAGCACCGGCAAGGACACGTCGAGCGGACATTGGGAAATCGCCGGAGTTCCTGTGCGGTTCGACTGGAGCTATTTTCCTAAACAGCCCGACTGTTTCCCGCCGCCCCTGCTCGACGAAATCTTTCGCCGCTCGGGCATCAAAAGCTCCCTCGGCAACTGCCACGCCTCCGGCATCGAGATTTTGGATCGGCTCGGCGCGGAGCACCTCCGCACCGGTGCGCCGATTTTTTACACATCCGCCGACAGCGTTTTTCAAATCGCCTGCCACGAGGAAACCTTCGGCCTCAATCGCCTCTTCGAACTCTGCAAAACCGCCCATGCAGTTTTGGATGAGAGTGATTTAAAAGTCGCTCGTGTGATCGCCCGTCCCTTCACCGGCCCGCCCGGAGGTCCCTTCCAGCGCACAGGCAACCGCCACGACTACGCCGTCCCGCCACCTGCTCCCACTCTGCTTCAGCGCGTCTCCGAGGCGGGGCGTGATGTCATTGGCATCGGGAAAATCGCCGACATATACGCGCACACCGGAGTGACCGAGGAGGTCCGTGCTTCTGGCCACGACGCCCTGTGGCGCGAAACCCTCGCTGCTCTTGATCGATGCGGCGACGGCGGGTTGGTGATGACGAACTTCGTGGATTTCGATGCCGTCTTCGGACACCGCCGCGATGCGATCGGCTACGGCCAAGCGCTCGAGGAATTCGATGCCCGCCTGCCCGAGCTTTTGGGCAAACTGCGTGACGGCGACCTCTTGTGCCTCACCGCTGACCACGGAAACGACCCAACTTGGACCGGCGCCGACCACACCCGCGAGCAAGTGCCTGTTTTATTTTTTTCCCCAAACCACCCCGCCACCCAAAACCTCGGCCGCCGCGAAACCTTCGCCGACACCGGCCAAACCCTCGCCAAATGGCTCGGCATTCCCGCCCTCGGTGATGGAGTCTCCATGTTTTGAAACTATGAAAAAATGCCTCCTCTTGATTCCTCTCCTCCTTCTCGCAGCCTGCGACAGCCCCAAGAAAACCCTCGATGGTCTTCAGAACGAAATCGCCGCCTATTCGATCGAGCCCACGCCTGTCGCGGAAAAAAAGATCGAAGCGGGGTTTGAAAAACTCGACGCCGATATCGCCAAGCTCAACGAAACCGGCAAAGCGACCGAGGCTGCGGCTCTGCAACGCCAGGTCGACACGCTTCGCTCGCGATACGACACCGCTCGCTTGGCCGGTTCGCTCCAAAAAGCCCGCAATGCGATTCATGGGTTTGGGCAGTCGGTCAAAAATCTCGGTGAGCAAATCGGCGAGGTTTTCAAGCCCACTCCGACTCCGGTCAGCGAGTAAAAACGGCCTGATCTTAGCCGATGCGGGTTCAGGCCGCGGGCGAAGCCCTCGAAAACCGAGGGTAGGGATGGCTCGCCGATCCGTCCGACTTGCGCGGCGAAGCCGCTATTGCATCCAAAGAAAACGGCGACTGCGTCGCCTGAAGTTTGGGTCCGCTCGGCGATCCGACCCTGCCATCTGTTCAAGATAGATGCTGCCGCACCGATGGATTAGCGCGTCTTGAGGGAACTCACGGTATTGTCGGCATGACGCAGGACTTCCTTGTTGGATTCATTGGCCCTTCCATCTGACAAACTGGAAATGGATTCCAGCTGTGCGGGTCACATTTCGTGCGCGTCGAGGAAGCCCTCGAGTTGGCGGATACGGGTAGGGTGACGCATTTTGCGGAGAGCCTTGGCCTCGATCTGTCGGATGCGCTCGCGGGTGACCTTGAATTGGCGACCGACCTCTTCGAGCGTGCGGCTGTAGCCATCCACTAGGCCGAAGCGCTGCTCGAGCACTTGGCGTTCGCGCTCGGTGAGCGTCTCGAGCACATCTTTAATCTTGTCCTTGAGCAGGACGATCGCAGCCATGTCGGAGGGATTCTCCGCGCCCTTGTCTTCAATGAAATCACCGAAGCTCGTGTCGTCGCTATCGCCCACGGGGGCTTGGAGCGAGATCGGTTGCTGGGCCATTTTGAGAACGGCACGCACGCGTTCGACCGGGAGCTGAATCTCATCGGAGATTTCATCCGGCGAGGGTTCGCGGCCGTATTCCTGCACGAGTTGCTTCTGCACGCGGATGAGCTTGTTGATCGTTTCGATCATGTGCACCGGGATGCGGATCGTGCGGGCTTGGTCGGCGATGGAGCGGGTGATGGCTTGGCGGATCCACCAGGTCGCGTAGGTCGAAAATTTGTAGCCGCGGCGGTATTCGAATTTCTCGACCGCTTTCATAAGGCCCATGTTGCCCTCTTGGATGAGGTCGAGGAATGAGAGGCCGCGGTTGGTGTATTTTTTCGCGATGGAAATGACGAGGCGCAGGTTGGCTTCGACCATCTCGGTTTTGGCCTTGAGTGCGTGCTTGTGCCAGAGCTTGAGTTTGTCGTGTTGGGAGCCGAGTTCTTCGGGTGAAAGCCAGAACCTCATCTGCATCTCGCGGAGTTCGTCCGTGTGCTGTTTTTGAAGTTTCTTGTTGGAGCTTTTCTTGGATTTAACGAGTTCGCGTTGGAGATTGCCGACGGAGAGGCGGTTTTCTTCCACCAGAATGACGAAGTCCTCGATGACCTTTTGTTTGTAGAAAAATTTCGGATAGAGGAGTTGGAGATTCTTAAGGGCCTTGTCGAATTTCTTCCGCTTGTCGGAGTTCGGGCCGACTTTGGAAGCCTCGTGGTAGAGCTTGGAAACGGAGTCGGACTGGCGCTTGAGTTGCTGGCAAAGGCGGGGGAGGGCCTTCATGTAGCTGTCGCGGCTCTCGATTTTCTTATCCAGAATCACGCGGTCGAATCGCTCGCGCTGGTCGAGGAGTTTCTGGCCGAGATCGGAATGGGCGCGGGCCACGGAGCCGAAGCAGTAAAGGATTTCCTGAACTTTCAACTCGGCATCTTCAATGCGTTTGGAAATTTCCACCTCTTGCTCGCGGGTGAGCAGGGGGACTTGGCCCATCTGCTTGAGATACATCCGGACGGGATCGTCGAGGATGTCGAGCTTGGTGTCGGCTTTCTCCTCTTTTTCTTCCTTCTCTTCTTTCTCTTCCTTTTCCTCCTCCTCTTCGGGTTTGGCGACTTCTTTGACGCGGTCGACATCCGAGGCCTCGATGATCTCGATCTCAACTCCGCGGAGTTGGCTGATGATCGCGTCGAGATGATCGGGGTTGCTGACGCCCTCGGGGAGGTGCTCGTCGAGATCTTCGTAGGTGAGATAGCCTTGCTCTTTGGCGAGTCGAATGAGTTCCCGGACTTTTTCCTGAATCAACTTCGGAATGTCGGCAGGAAGGGGTTGAATGGCAGTCACCGCAGCACCTGATTTGCCCTTGGACTTTGGTTTGGACGGAGCGGGGACAGGCGCGGCTACCGTGGCTTTGGCTGGTGCTTTCGCTGGCGACTTCGCGGGAGCTTTGTCTGGAGTCTTAGCTGGAACCTTGGAGGGGGCTTTGGCCGGAGCTTTTGCAGGCGCCTTGGCGGGAACGGGCTTTTTTGCCGGAGTTGGTTTTTTAGCAGGCGCAGGCTTTTTGGCGGGCGGGGCTTTTTTAGAGGGCGCGGGCTTTTTGGGAGCTGGAGCTTTTTTGACGGGCTTCGAGGGCTTGGAAACCTTCGCCGGAGCTTTCTTGGCTGGGGCCGGCTTTTTCGGAGCAGGTTTTTGCGCCGATTTTGGCACCGGTTTTTTCACTGGCTTGGAAGGGAGCTTCTTCGCCGATGATTTTTTTGCCGCAGCGGGCTTTTTAGGAGCCGGTGCTTTTTTGGCGGGTTTCGTTTTGGAAATCGAGCGTGCTGAGCTCTTAGAAGAAGATTTGGATTTGGTTTTCAAGCGGCTGTCTATTAAGTCCTTTACCCTTGGTCAAAAGGCCAACGAAGATCGGCCATACGAATTTTGAGGTCAAGGATTTGTTTTTGAATTTTTTGGCGCTCCTCGAGAGGCAGGCTGGAATCACCGACGCGGCTCTTGAGTTCCTCGATGCGTTGTTCGAGTTGGCGGATCCGGAGGCCATGAATGGTGGATTTCGCTCGTTGCAAGGGATCGGAGGCTGTGCGGGGAGTCTCGAGGGAAGAAAGGAATCGTTCCTCGGCGCCGGAAAGTTCGGACAGCAACGCCGCGGAAAGAGGGGAGTGATCGGGGAAATCGGCGTGGGAGAGTTTATCAAGAATCGCGGCTTGGGGTTCGAACTCGGCGAGCGGGGGCTGGGTGCGAAGCCACTCGCGGACCTCGGAGCTGGCGAGGACAAGTTGGCCGAGCATTTTCATGCCTTCGGTGAGTGAGATGACCTCTTCAGGCGCGGCTTGCGGACCGGCGTCCTGGGAATCCCTCTCGACCATGGGGGCCTTCATGCCAGTGCGAATCGAGGCAGGTGAGACACCGAGCCGGGTGGAAATTCGACCAAGGAGGGCTTCGCGCAAAACGGCGTCCTGCACGAGCGCCAGCGGCGGCGCGAGGCGGCGGACGAGGCGGGATTTTCCGGCTGTGTCTTCGAGTTCCCCGGAGGCGACGGCCTCGGCGAGGTTGTGATCAAAGTATTCCTTGGCCGACTCGACCAATTTCAAAAAGGCCGCCGGGCCTTGTTTGCGGATGAGCGAATCGGGATCCTCGCCGGTGGGGAGGGCGACGATTTTCACAGTGAGGCCTTGGGAAAGAAGCGCGGGAACGGAGCGGTCGGCAGCTTTTTTTCCCGCTGCGTCGGAGTCGAAACAGAGCAGGACGGTCTCGACATAGCGCTTAAGAAGTCGGGCTTGATCGGTGGTGAAGGCCGTTCCTTGCGGGGCGATGACATGACGCACGCCGGCCTCGAAGGCTGAAATCAAATCGATCTGGCCTTCGCACACGATAGCGGCATTTTTTTCGATGAGGTCGCGCTTGGTTTTGTCGAGGCCGTAGAGGACGCGGCCCTTTGTGAAAAGCGGCGTCTCGGGCGAGTTCACATATTTCGCGGCCTTCGGGTCGGCCTCGAGGGTGCGTCCACTGAAGGCGACCACCTCGCCGTAATCATTGTGGATCGGAAACATCACGCGGTTCCGGAAGCGGCTGTAGAGCTGGGCGCCGGGCCGGTCGTCCTTCGACGAGGCGAGGCCGCTTTGCTCGATTTCTTCCCGAGAAAATTTCCGGTCGCGCAGGTGATTCAGCAACGCATCCCAGGACTCCGGCGCGTAGCCGAGCTTCCAGGATTTCGCGATATCCGAGGTCAGGCCACGGGATTTCAGGTAGTCGCGTGCTGCCGCCCCGTCTTGGGATTTCAGGAGATTTTGGTGGAACCACTGCGCCGCCTCGGCGTGGAGGGCGAGCAGGCGCTTGCGGAGGCCGTGTTTTTTTTCGTCCTCGGGAGTCGAAGCCTCCTCGACGAGGGGGATATTGGCACGCTGGGCAAGGCGACGGACGGCGGAGGGGAAATCCACATGCTCGTAATCCATCACGAACCGCAGCACGCCGCCACCTGCGCCACAGCCGAAGCAGTGGTAGGACTGACGCGATGGGTTCACATGGAACGATGGGGACTTCTCCTGATGAAACGGGCAGAGGGCGCGGAAGCTGGTTCCGGCGCGCTTGAGCGGGAAGTAGGATCCAACCACATCGACGATGTCATTGGCGTCCGCCACGCGCTGGATGCTTTCCTCTGAGATAAAACCCACGGGGCGGAAAATACCTTGCGGGTCCGCTGGGCGCGAGGGAGATTTCAAATCCCATGGCAAGATTCCTGCTAGTAGCGGCCCTGTTTGCCGCGATGTTTGGCGCTCGCGCCGAGGAGGGAAAAATTTCCGCCGGTTCGGTGGTCGTCCTGCCTGTCGATGGCATGGTCAGCCAAGCCCAATTTTTCTTCCTGCGTCGTGCGCTCAAAGACTCCGAGTCAGCCGGTGCGGCGGCGATCGTGCTCGATATGGACACCCCCGGCGGCGACCTGAAGGCCACGGAAAAAATCGTCCAAATGCTCACCAAAAGCCCGGTGCCCGCCTACACCTATGTGAATACCAACGCGGGTTCGGCAGGCGCTCTCATCGCGCTCTCCACAAAAAAAGTCTTCATGGCGCCGATCAGTGCCATCGGAGCTGCCGCGCCGGTTGCGGGGTCGGGACAGGAAATACCCGAAACGATGAACGCCAAAATCGTTTCCTATTTCTCCGGATACTTCCGCAGCGTGGCGCAAAAAAATGGTTACCACCCCGAGTTGGTGGATGGCTTCATGAACCTGGACAAGGAAGTGAAAATCGGCGGCGAGGTCATCAACCCCAAGGGCGCGCTCCTCACGCTGAGCGCGCAGGAGGCCACGCGGGTGATCGGAGGAAAGCCCCTTCTCGCCAGCGGCATCGCGGACGATGTGCCCGCGCTGGCCGGGCTTTGCGGGCTGGATGCCAGCCGCATCGTGAACTTCGAGCCGTCTGGGTTCGAGCATGTCGCGCAGTGGATCACCACACTTGCGCCACTCTTTCTGCTCGGCGGAATCATCGGTGCGTATCTGGAATTCAAGGCCCCGGGCTTCGGGGTCGCCGGGGTCCTTTCTGCGATTTGTTTTTTGATTTTTTTCGGTGGCCACTACATCGCCGGGCTGACGGGTTTGGAAATGCCGGCGATCTTTGTGATCGGAATCCTTTGCATTCTCATCGAGTTGATTTTTTTTCCGGGCATTGTGGTTTTAGCCCTCGCTGGGGCGGCCATGGCCGTGACGGCGCTATTTTTTACGATGGCGGATTTCTACCCTGCCCAACCGATCCAAATTTCCTTCGAGATGTTCCGTGTGCCGATGCTCAACCTCTCCATGGCGTTTCTTTCGAGTATTGTCCTTATCACTATTATCGCCCGATTTCTGCCATCCATTCCCATGTTTAAAAGTCTCTTTCTCTCCTCCAAAGCCAGTCCCGGGCCTTCGATCGCTCCGGTTGTCAACGAACTCGGCGCCGCCGCCAACCTTCAACCTGGCGACACCGGAACGGCGCTCTCGATCCTGCGGCCCAGTGGACGCGCGCAAATCGACGAGGGGATTTTCGATGTCATGACGAACGGGGAATTCCTCGAGTCAGGAACGCCGGTGCGGGTGCTGGCGATCACTGGATCGAACATTGTGGTCGGCCGTGCTTCTTGAGGTTGTGCCTCAAGGTAACCACTCGAGCTTCGAGCCCGGAGGGAGAAGCGAGGCGGCGCGGAGGATGTCCCAATTTGCGAGGCGGAATCCGCCGAGGCTTTCGTAGCCGAACATTTCCGAGGGGGTCGATGTGCCGTGGAGGCCGAAGGGCAGGGCGGTGGTTTCGTTCGCCTTTGCGAGGTTGATCCAAACCACGCCCGCAGGGTTGTTCGGGCCGGCAGGGAGGATTTCCTCGCGCTTCAACACCGCTGGAGCCTGGCGCGGCGTCGGGTTGGGGTTCACATAAAACGGGCCGGTTTTTTCCTCACGCACGACACGCGGTTCGCGGATGGTGGCGAGGCGAGGGCGGGGGATGGCATCAAGGATTTTCCATTCACCGCGGCCTCGAAGGCCCGGGCGGGAGCGGGAAAGCGGCATCACGGCGGCGAGTTTTTCGTTGCGATAAATTTCCAGAACGGCGAGGTCACGGATGACGGCGCGGGTGGTGGAATTCGCTGGGGGCTGAATCTCGCGGGCCGGAATTTTTTCAATTTCAAACGGCGCGACATTCGGCACGCGAAATACTGAGCCGGCCGGAGGGTTGGCTCCGAGCTTGGGGTTGAGCTTTCGCAGGAATTTCTCATCGCAGTGGAAACGCTCGGCGACGAATTCCCACGGAGAGCGGTAGGCGAGGATGGGTGGGGAGAGGAGTTCCTCGTAGGTGTGGCGGGGAGTTGGGGCGGGCTTGCCGTCGGAGGAAGCGAGCGTGGCCTTCGGCGGAGAGATAAAATGGAAATCCTCAACTCGGAGGGTGTAGTCGGTAACGGTCTTCGCTGTGGACGCCACAGCACTCGCCACCACCTCGGAGTGGTCCAGCGTGACGCCGCGCGAAGTCTGATAGAGGTGAAGGACGCGGCCAAACATGGCGTCGGGCTGGTCCGAAATTGCCCCGGTGGAAAAGCCTTCTTTGTCGAGGAAGACGCGGAGCAAGAGGACTTTACTAACTAGATTCGGCGGAACGGTAGGTTGCTCGGTTTTTTTTGCCCCGGCGTTGCGAAGGGTGAGGTGTTCCTCGGCGTTGGGAATCCGGAGTTCCTGTCCGATCAGGAGAAAGTCGCTCTGGAGCCCGTTGAATTCGCGGAGTTGCGCAACGGTGAGGTCGAAACGCTTGGCGACGCGCACGAGGACATCGCCTTTTTTGACAAGATAGATTCCCGGGTCAGCCTCGGGAGTTTTTGCGGCGTGTTTTTGAGATTTGGCGAGGACTTGGACGCGTTGTGGCGGGAGTCGCCAAGGTTGGCTGGAAGGGGAGGGAATGACGGACCATTTCCAATTCACGGCTCGCTCGAGGCCGGGTTCGGGGCCTGCCTCAAGAGCGATTAAGGAACTGGTGCAGAAGAGTAGCGCAGCGGATTTACGGAAAATATTCACCATTTATGACCCAGAGAGTATTTGCGAATTAGCATCGGTGAATGAGGGAATCAACTCCGTGTGCGCTTGGCATTGAGAACCGAGCGGACTTTGGCGAGCGGGAGGGTGTTGATGACATCGTCTTTAGTGAGCCAGCCTTTGCGCGCGATGCCGATGCCAAAGATCAAATCCTGCAGGCCGGCGGTGGAGTGGGCGTCAGGGTTGATCACACACTTCACGCCTTTTTCCTTGGCCATTTGCCACCAACGCCAATCGAGATCCAGCCGGCGCGGGTTGGCGTTGAGTTCGATCCAAGTGCCAGTGGCGGCGGCTGCGTCGAGGATAGCCGGAATGTCGAGTTGGTAGGGCTCGCGGCCGAGCAGGAGGCGTCCAGTCGGGTGGGCGAGCATGGTGATGTGGGGATTTTCGATCGCGCGGATGATGCGCTTTGTCATCTCGGCGGCGGGCATGGTGAATGACGAGTGGATGCTGCCAACGACATAGTCGAGCGAGGCGAGGATTTCGTCGGAGAAATCCAGCGAGCCGTCCTTGAGGATGTCGCATTCGGTGCCGGCGAAAATGTGGATGTCTTTCTCGGTAGCGTTGATTTCGGCGATGCGGGCGACCTGGGTGGCGAGGCGCTTTTCATCGAGGCCGTTGGCTTGGAAGGAGGCTTTTGAGTGGTCGGCGATGCCGAGGTATTCGAGGCCGAGTTCCTTGGCGGCGGCAACCATGTCTTCGAGCGAGGAGCGGCCGTCACTTTCGGTGGTGTGGTTGTGGAAGGCGCCACGGAGGTTGCTCCATTCGATCAGGCGGGGGAGGGTGTGTTTCTCGGCGGCCTCGATCTCGCCGTGGTTCTCGCGGAGTTCGGGTTCGATGGGGTCGAGCTCGAGGGCGCGGTAGATGTCGGATTCCTCAAGAACCTCGGGAAGCGGCTCGCGGAGTTGGCGTCCCTCGGCGGCGCTGAAGCGGTATTCGTTGAGCGACCAGCCTCGCGAGAGGGCGCGGGAGCGCATGCGAACATTATGCTCTTTGCTGCCGGTAAAGTAATTCAAAGCGAAGGGAAACTCGGCGGCGGTGACGGCGCGGAGGTCGCACTGGATGCCGTTCTTGAGAATCACGCTCGATTTGGTCGCTCCGTGGGCGAGGATGTTTTCGACCAAGGGATGGCTGGTGAAAAACTCCATCACGGCTTCCGGGTTTTTGGTGGAAACGAGGAAGTCGAGGTCGCGGACGATTTCTTTTTTTCGGCGGAAGCTCCCGGCGATCTGGGCCTGCCCGACATCGGCGTGGCTGCGGAGGTCGTCCAAAAGACTACCGGCGAGCGCGGCGATGTCGCCATAGCGAAATTCTCCCGCGTGGCTGCGCATGTGCTCGATGGCTTTGAGGATGTTTGTGGCAGTTTTTTCTCCGAAGCCGGGCAGTTCGGCGACTTTGCCGGCCTTGCAGGCGCGCTCGAGGCTGGTGACGGAATGAACTTTCAGCGAATCCCAGAGGGCTTTGATTTTTTTCCCGCCGAGGCCCTGGATGTCGAAAAGCGTAAGGATGTCGGGTGGGAATTCGTCGCGGAGGTCGTTGTAGTAGTCGAGTCGGTCCGTGGTGGAGAGGGTGGCGATTTTCTCGGCGGTCGCCTTGCCAATGCCGTCGACCGCGACGAGTCGATCCTCAGCAATGAGCTTCTCGAGGGGCTCGGCGAGCGTTTCGAGGGCTTTCGCGGCGTGGAGGTAGGCGCGGATTTTGAAAGGATTCTCGCCCTTGAGTTCGAGGAGTCGGGCGATGTTTTCGAAGACTCCGATGATTTCGTCTTTGTTCATCGTGTGTAGGTCGCAAGGCGATTGCGCCAACCGGGGAGCCATTTCGCCTCGTTGCGGGCGGGCGGGGAGTTTTTGACGCGGCGGGTGAGGACGGTGTCGGCGGCCTTGGCGAATTCGGGCAGGGCGTTTCCGCTGGCGGGCATGGTTTCGAGGACTTGGAGGAGGCCCCAGCTTTGTCCGTTGTAGCGTTCGGCGGGATTCACACCCTCGCCTTTGAAATTCACATAGTCCATGAGCGCGTAGAAGCCGAGGGGTTCGGCGGTCACGCGGCGGAAATTCGCCTCGATGCGCGGGCGTTGTGCGGCAGGGGCGGCAGCGAGGATTTTCGGTAGGGCGGATTCCAACCGTATCGCGGCGTAGCGGGCTTGGTCGGCCACAGTGGCGGCGAGCATTTGGCGGAGAGCGGTGAGGCGCGGGCCGTCGAGATCAGCGAGGAAGTCGGCGCGTTTTTTCCATGGGCATGGGCCGAGCATCCAATCCTGGACTGGCGCGCCTCGGGTTTTCAGGAACTTCGCGAGACCGGGCCAGCTTTCCTCGAAGGGGCCGCATTTTCCTTGCGTATACCAAATGAAGTGGGCGATGCCGAGCGATGGGAATTCCTCGCCGCCGTTCCACGAAGTGAGGCCCGACACGGTTCCGGCGCATTCGTTTTTCCAAATGCGCTTGCCGATTTCGATAGCCTGAGAATCGGTGAGACGGATTTCTGTGGCTTGGGCTGCCAATGTGACGAAAAGGCAAAGCGTGGCAAAAATTTTCATGAAGTTGGAAAACAAACCATCACGCTTCCCGCCGCGCACGGAAGAAATCCTTCAGCATCGCCCCGCATTCGTCGGCGAGAATGCCGGAGGTGGTGAGGCAGCGGTGGTTGAGTTCGGGCATTTGCAGGAGATTCACCATGCCGCCCGCGCCGCCGCATTTGGGATCGGGACAACCGAAAACAACACGCCGGAGGCGGGCGTGGACGATGGCCCCGGCGCACATCGGGCAGGGTTCCTTCGTGACATAGAGGTCGCAGTCCGTGAGTCGCCAATCGCCCACAGCGGCCTCGGCTTGTGTGATGGCGAGCATTTCGGCATGGGCGGTGGCGTCCTTGAGCATTTCGACCTGGTTCCAAGCGCGGGCGATGATTTCGCCCTCGCGCACGATGACGGCGCCAATCGGCACCTCGTCGGCGGCCAAGGCTCGGCGGGCTTGCCGGAGCGCCTCGCGCATGAAGTATTCGTCGCTGGAAAATTCCATCGGAGAAGTCTATCGCGCAGGGAGGGGCTTGGGCAAAGCCATCGTGAGCGGGATTTCGCGCCGCCCACTACATTCGCATGTTTCCCAGTCTTGCGGCGATGCCGTCCCAGATTGTGTGGTGGAGGAATTCCGGAAAATCCGGGGGCAGATTTTTCTCCAATGCCTCCTTGGCGGGGGGGGCTTGCTCGATGACTTCTTG
Source organism: uncultured Spartobacteria bacterium (assembly GCA_937919825.1). Taxonomy (GTDB): domain Bacteria; phylum Verrucomicrobiota; class Verrucomicrobiia; order Chthoniobacterales; family Terrimicrobiaceae; genus UBA967. Next base: position 74,555 of record CALFPA010000050.1, read on the forward strand.
CAGAGCCTCCTTTGCAAGAGCGGCGGATACTCCCGCTCTTTCGGCGGTCTGGATGAAATGCCTGCCGCAAATTCGGTCGATCACATAATGCCGATTGGCTCCAGCAAACATCGCGAGGCGCATTTGTTTCTTGTGAATCTGCCCTGCGGCCAAACTCGGTTGTGCAGAGAGGATATCGTAGAGCGGAGTCAGGCGGAAGCGGCCGAGCGGACCCAAAAAGATGCTAAAGTTTTTGGCGTGGCCGTCCGTGGCACCGATCAAACAAAAGACAATCTGTGCCTTGAGAAACCCCTTTTGATCCTCAGCGGGGGAGTCTCCGGCCTGCAGCAAGCGAAGAATGTCGGCGATACCAGGACCTCCGTCGTTCTGATATTTTCGCGACGGCGGAGTCGACAAGGCCTGGCAGCAATCCTCCTGCGGCAAGCGCAGCAAGCGGTGGTCATCCGTCCATCGCCGGTCGAAGCGTTCGATGACGAGGGCCTTGGTTTTTCCAAAGGTGGAAATTTCCGCGTGGTTGACCGGCAGGCCGAATGCGGCGAGCAAACGCAGGCAGTAGAACTCGTTTTCGATGCTGTTTGAAAGGTCCAAGCCGCTGGGCAGCGTGCCCATTTGTTTTTTGAAAATATGGGTGGTTGGCGTGGTGCCCGTTGGCTTCCACCATTTTCCCTTGTGGCGAAGAAGGGCGGTTTTTTCCTGCGCCCCGGCGATGGAAATGCGGAAATCCTTTTCACGGTCAAGGCCTAGCGGGGTCTGCGTGAGGTTGAGTAGCATGGCCTCGATCTCTTCGTCCTTGGCAAGTCGACCCTCGATTTTTCCTGATGCCGCTGACGCCTCGTCCTCGGGGAGAAATTGTAAGGCGCCCACGCAATCGCGGCCGATGCGCGAGAGCAGGCTGTAGGCGTCGGTTCCCTCGGCACCGACTTTTTCCGAAACGCGGCGGCGCAGGGCCTCGGAATCGGGCAGCAGGTTTTCAAAAAACGCCGCGACGACGGGCCCCTTGAACGCATCTTCGCGCAGGGGAAGCGAGAGAGAAACTGGGATGGCGTTTTCGCCTTCCAGCCAGGATTCGTGGTATCCGAATGAGATCGCCCCACTGGGCTCCTTGAGCAAAACGCCCACGGGCCGAGCATTCATAAAAACCCGCAAGGGTTGATGGACTGCGCGGCGTGGCATCAGGAATCCCCTCCGGGGTCGATGGTCCACTCCTTCGATCTCGGGGCGACTCCCAACTCGAGATCGAGCGCTGCAAAGAGTGCGAGAAGGGTATCGATGCGGGCTGAGGGACGCCCGTTTTCAACCTGCGAAATCGTGGCTTGGCGCAGGCCGGTTTTTTCCGAAAGTTGCGTTTGGTTCAGGCCTTGTTTTTTCCGGACACGACGAATGATGTTGCCGATTTGCTTGGAATCGCGGGCGAGTTGCATTTCAGGAAAATATGCGGCGAGACGAATAAAATGTCAATATTCGGTTTAGCGCATACAAACCAAGAGTGGAGTGAAAGAATATCCAACGCTGGAAAATTCCACGCGCTCAGGCTATCCCGTTTGCATGTCACAGCGCAAAACCATCGTTGC
>CALFPA010000051.1 GCA_937919825.1 uncultured Spartobacteria bacterium
GGAGGGTTTAGGTGTTAAGCTGGTATTAGATTAGAACGAGAAGGTGACTTTTGCACCACCCCAGATTGTGTTGCGGTCGGTGGTTTGTGCTCCAGCGCCTTTCAAGTCGTTGAAAGCAATGCTGTATGCGACATAACCAGAGAGAGTGATCACATCATTAATATTCCAAGGCACAGCGGCACCAAACTCAAGATTGTTTGCGCCATCAAAAGGTTGTGCGTTGGGTCCCTCGAGATTTGAACCGAAATTCAAACCAAATGCAGTCCAAGGGTTGATCGAAACCACATCTCCAATCACAGGGATTGCACCTGAGAGTCGGAGGTCAAGGTAGCTGCTACCGACAACAGTGACTCCGCTCGCGCCAGGATTGACGGCGTCGCTATCAGGTCCGAGATTGAAGTAGTAGGTTGTCGAAGGAGTCAAGGTCATGAAACCGAGGTCAATATTGTAAGCCGCACTAGCGTTCAGCTCATTGGCATAACCATCGGTATCGTCTTGGTATACCGCATACAGAGTGTAACCCAATCCGAGGGCGAGGTTATCGATTGTATGCACATAGTTGAGGCGAGCATCAAATTCTTGATACCCCCAGTTGCCTGCACCCCAACCCATCCAACCACCGGCGGTGATGGAATCATTTTCAGTGATATTGTAAGTAGCGCTGACATCGGTCCAGAAGATGCCGTCGCCATAGTTGCCGCCTTTATCACGATTGCCGTTACGATCCCGAAGCACATTCACGCCGCGGAACATATAGAGGCTGTCATAGCCGGTGCTGAGGGCAGCGCCCCAAGCAGGAGTCTCTTCTTGGACCACGACGGTCTCTTGGAAGGTTTTGGATCCCGCAAAAACGGGAGCGGCCGAGATGGCCACGGCGCTCGTGAGAGCGATCAACGATTTGGTGAGTTTCATAGTTTATTTATGTATGTTTGTTTTTTTTGTTGGTTAGATGCCGTCGTCTTTGCGGCGACATCTATTAGCACTAACCGTGCCATGCTTCTCACAAGCCATTTGAACCTGTCAAGCCCTGAATAGAAAATTTTTTGATAAATTTAAGACAGGGCTTTGGCGTTTTTTAAGCGGCGATGATGTGAATATCTTCGGGCTGGATCCGGGCGAAGACACGTTCACCTTCGTGGAGGTCGGACTCGGCCTGGCCGTCGTTGGTCAAGACGGCACCGAGTTGGAGCCCGCCTTGGACGGAAATGGTCAAATCGTCCACGGCGCCCTTGAAGATTTCCATCTCGATGGTCCCAGGGAAGGAATTTCGTCCACCGTGGTTCTCGCGGGTGAGGCGGATTTTTTCCGGACGGAGGGAGAGGAGGATTTGGGAATGGGCGGGAGGATTTGGAGTGCGGACATCGAGTTCGAGTCCGCCCTCGAGGCGGCAATGGAGGAACTCGCCCTCGGAGCGCAGGATTTCGGCTTCCACAATGTTCGATTCGCCGATGAACGAGGCGACGAAACGGGTGGCGGGTTTGTAGTAGATCTCGTTGACGGTGCCGATCTGCTCGACGCGGCCGGTGTTGATGACGGCCACGCGGTCGCTCATGGTGAGAGCCTCCTCTTGATCGTGGGTGACGAAAATAAAAGTGATGCCGAGTTTTTTCTGGAGCTGTTTGAGTTCGACGCGCATTTGGGTGCGGAGTTTGGCATCTAGGGCGCTGAGGGGCTCGTCGAGGAGGAGGACCTTGGGTTCGCAAACGATGGCGCGGGCGAGGGCGACGCGTTGACGCTGGCCGCCGCTGAGTTGGGCCGGCTTGCGATCGATGAAGGCCTCGAGCGAGGTCATCTTCACCACGCGGTCCACGCGCTCGCGGATTTGGGCGGCAGGGACTTTTTTCATCCGCAGGCCGAAGGCGATGTTTTCGTAAATCGTGAGGTGGGGGAAGAGGGCGTAATTTTGAAAAACCTGATTCACATCGCGCCGGTAGGGCGGCTCCAAAGTGACATCTTTCCCGTCGAGGAGGATTTGGCCGGAGGTGGGTGTGTCGAATCCGCTGATGAGGCGAAGGCAGGTCGTCTTGCCGCAGCCTGAGGGGCCGAGGAAGGTCATGAATTCGCCTGCGCGAATCTCGAAGTTGGCGTCCTTGAGGGCCTCATAGGCGCCAAAGCGCTTGGTGACATTGCGGAGTTCGACCATGGGCAACGCGGCCAAGCTATGCCGCGGCGAAGGCGAGTGCCACGAATTTTATAAAAACGGATGGATTGACCACAGAGGATACAGAAAGCACAGAGGAGTTTTGATCAGCTTTTGAAAATTGTTTCCTTGGATAACACCTGCCTGATCTTGCGCTGCTGGGTTTATTTTCTATTGGCCTCTTCGAAAATCTCGCGCCAGTGGGCGAGGCGTTCCTTGATGCGTTTTTCGAGGCCGTTCTCGGTGGGTTCGAAATAGCACCGTCCCTCGGGCAGGTAGGCTTGGGGCACATAGGAACCCTCGAAGTCATGACTGTAAAGGTAGCCCTTGCCATGGCCGAGGCGCTCGGAGCCTTTGTAGTGGCCGTCGCGGAGATGTTCGGGGACGGCGAGTGTGCGGCCTTCGCGCACCTCTGCCGAGGCTTTACCGATGGCCATGGTGGCGCTGTTGCTTTTCGGCGCGGTGGCGAGATAGAGCGTCGCGTGGGCGAGGAGGAGATTCGCCTCCGGCAGGCCGATGAACTCCACCGCCTGCGCAGCAGCCTGGGCGACGACGAGTGCGTTGGAGTCCGCCAGGCCGATGTCCTCACTGGCGCAAATCACCAACCGCCGTGTGATGAAGCGCACCTCCTCGCCGGCGTGGAGCATCTTCGCGAGCCAGTAAATGGCGGCGTCGGGGTCGCTGCCGCGGATGCTTTTAATAAACGCGCTGATCGTGTCGTAGTGCGCGTCGCCCGTGCCGTCGTAGACCACGGCCTTGCGCTGGATGCTCTCTTGCGCGGCTTCAAGGTCGATCCGCACTGCGCCATCGGAGCTGGGCGGCGTGGTCAGTGCCGCGATTTCGAGGGCGTTCAGGCATTTTCTCGCATCGCCATCGGCCAGCCTGGCCAAAAAGGCCGCCGCGTCAGGCTCGATGATATTTTTTTGTTTCCCGAGACCCCGCCCCGCATCAGCTAAAGCGCGGTGGATCAGCACGAGCAAATCGGATTCCTCGAGTGAACGGAGTTCGAAAATCTGCGAACGCGAGACGAGCGCGCTGTTGATGCTGAAAAGCGGATTCTGCGTTGTCGCGCCGATCAATCGCACCACGCCGCTCTCGACCTCGGGGAGGAGCACATCCTGCTGGGCTTTGTTGAAGCGGTGGATTTCGTCGATGAAGAGAATTGTCCGGACGCCATTCGCGCGGCGTTGCGCGGCCTGAGCCACCACGCGGCGGATGTCGGCCACATTGCTCTCGACGCCGCTCAGACTCTCGAATTTCGAGCAGGTCGCGCCGGCGATGATTTTCGCGAGGGTGGTTTTTCCGGTTCCCGGCGGGCCGAACAAAATCAGCGAGGAAATCCTGTCGGCCTCAATGGCGCGGCGAAGAAGTTTTCCCGGTCCGAGGATGTGGGTTTGGCCGACATATTCCTCCAACGACTCCGGGCGCATTCGAGTGGAAAGCGGGGCGTCGCTCAAGGTGTCTGCGGGTTTTTGCTGAAAAAAATCCTCCATGCGGTCTGGTCCACTCTCCCGCATCCCGTGTTCAAAATGAACCCCGAAATTCCCGGATCGAAACTTTTTGTATCTTCCAAATGAGGCCTGCCGTAATCCCGCTCAAATCGGGATTAAAATTGACACTTCCGACTCTCTCATTATGTTTACGGCAGATATGAACCCGCCAGCGACCGAGATGAACGACTTGGTCAAAAACTCTGTCCTCTACAAAGAATTCTTGGCCGAAAGAGATGAAATTCTCCGCCACAAGTGGATCGAAAGCGAAAAACGAGGTCACGATATCGGCTTCGAAAAGGCTTTGCTTGATTGGATTATAAAATACAGGTCCGCGTGGCGCTCTGAGCGCGCCAAAGTCATGAGGGATCAATCAACCACCAAAGAATAATACCAACCCGCCCTTTAAAGCGGTCCCGCGAGGCCGCCAAGGTCGCATGAAAAACCAAACCGCTCCAGCGGAGACCAACTCCGCAATCGCCCTCGACGCCGATGCGATCCAAAAAGCCATTCGCCGAATGGCCCACGAGATTGTCGAGCAGCATCCCGACCCCGCCACACTCGTTCTTGCTGGCATTCCCACACGCGGTCTCGAAGTAGCCCTTCGCCTTGCCGATCACATTGAGAAAATCGACGGCGCCCGTCCCTACCTCGGCGCGGTCGATATTTCGATGCACCGCGACGACCTCTCTACGCGCGGTAAATTGACCGCCCTCGAGGTCACCGATCTCCCTATCGATCTGGATAGCCGCCCACTGATTCTGGTGGACGATGTGTTTTTCACCGGACGCACGACCCGCGCCGCGCTGGATGCGGTGGCGTCGTTTGGCCGTCCCTCGAAAATCCAACTCGCTGTCCTCGTAGACCGCGGCCACCGCGAACTTCCCATCCGTCCCGATTTTGTCGGGAAAAACCTCCCCACGGCGCGCGAGGAAAAAATCCGCGTCCGTTTTGAAAACATCGACGGCCTTCCCGACTCCGTCCTCGTTGTGAAACCATGAGCATCTGGACCCGCAAAGACCTCACCGGCCTCGACGAACTCTCCGCCGAGGAGATCACCTTTCTCTTGGACACGGCCCGCGCCTTCAAAGGCGTCGGCGAACGCAGCCTCAAAAAAGTCCCTGCCCTTCGCGGTAAGACGCTTGTTAATTTCTTCGTCGAGCCCAGCACCCGCACGCGCACTTCGTTCGAGGTCGCCGCGATGCGGCTCAGCGCGGATGTGGTCAACATCTCCGCCACCGCCTCCAGCCTGCAAAAAGGCGAAACGCTCAAAGACACCGCCCTCAATCTTCAAGCCCTCCGCGCCGACATCATCGTTCTCCGTCACAGCTCGCCTGGCTCCTCGAAGTTCCTCGCCGAGCGACTCGATTCCAGCATCATCAACGCTGGCGACGGCGCCCACGAGCATCCGACGCAGGGCCTTCTCGACATCTTCACCATCCGCGAAAAGTTCGGAAAAATCGAAGGGCTGAACATCGCCATCGTCGGTGATATCCTCTTCAGCCGAGTCGCCCGCTCGAACATCTTCGGCCTCCTCAAACTTGGCGCGAAAGTGACGCTCGTCGGTCCCTCCACTCTCGTTCCGAAACGCTTTGAAAAGCTCGGTGTCCGCGTCAGTCACCGGATCGACGACATCCTCGCCGAGGCCGATGTCGTCAACCTCCTCCGCATCCAGCACGAACGCCAGCGCAAGGAATACTTCCCCGGCCTTGGTGAATACATCGCGCTTTTCGGCCTCACCAAAGCCCGCGCGGAAAAACTGAAACCCTCCTGCCTCATCATGCACCCCGGTCCGATCAATCGCGGCGTCGAGATCGACAGCGAGGTCGCCGATGGAAAACAAAGTGTGATCCTCGAGCAGGTCACCAACGGCATCGCGGTCCGCATGGCTGTCCTCTACGCCTGTGCCGGCGGCGCCCACATCCCCGCACCATGAAAAATCCCCCATGCCTTTCGGCAGCCCAGGAGGGCGCTGCTTGTCAGAGCCGGAGCGGTTCCCGCAAACACATCAGCCCGGCGCTGACAAGCAGCGCCCTCCTGTTCGAGTCAACCTCCCAACAATCTTCCTCCGTGCTCTCTGTGTCCTCTGTGGTCAATCCATGAAAATCACCCGCATCGCCAACGGCCGAATCATCGATCCCGCCAACCAACGCAACGAAGTCGCTGACCTCTGGCTTGCCGATGGCAAAATTATCGCGCCCCAGCCTGGCACCGAAACCGAGACGATCGATGCCACCCATCTTGTTGTCGCTCCCGGCCTCATCGACATCCATGTCCACCTCCGCGAACCGGGGCAGTCGCACAAGGAAACCATTGCGAGCGCCACCCGTGCCGCTGCGGCCGGAGGTTTCACCTCGGTCGTGGCCATGCCGAACACCTCACCGACCGCCGATAGCGCGGCGACGATTGCCTGGATCAAAGACAAAGCCGCGCGCACGGCTTGCGTGAATGTCTTCACCACTGGGGCGATCACCAAGGGGCTCAAGGGCGAGGAACTCGCGCCCTACGGCTCGTTGTTTAACGCTGGGGTCGTCGCGCTCACCGACGATGGGCATTGTGTGCAGAACCACGAAGTCATGCGCCGTGCGGTCGAATACGCCAAAATGTTCGGCCTCGTCGTGATGGATCATTGCCAGGATTATTCGCTCGTCGGCGACGGCATCATGCACGAGGGCGAGTGGAGCCTCCGCCTCGGCCTGCCCGGTTGGCCTCGCGCAGGCGAGGAAATGATCGTCGCCCGCAACATCCTCCTCGCCGAACTTCTCGACTCACCCATCCACTGCCAGCACATCAGCTCCGGCGGGAGTGTGCGGCTCCTCCGCGAAGCCCGTGCGCGGGGCGTGAAAATTTCTGGCGAAGTTTGCCCTCACCATATCGCGCTCACCGACGCGGAGCTCGCCGCGTTCGACAGCAATTTCAAAATGAATCCGCCGTTGCGCGCCGAGGCCGACATCGAGGCCATTATCGAAGGCATCGCCGACGGCACGCTCACGATTCTCTGCAGCGACCACGCCCCGCACGCCGCCTACGAGAAGGAGGTCGAGATCGACCACGCGCCCTTCGGTATCACCGGCCTCGAAAACGAATTCGCCACATTCCATGACATCCTCGTTCACAAACGACGCGTCATCGACCTTCCGCGCCTCATCGCGCTCTATACCTCCGAGCCAGCCAGACTCCTGAAGCTCGATCGCGGCACCCTCTCACCCGGTGTGCCGGCCGACATCACGCTGATCGACCCGAATCTCGACTGGACCTTCGATAAAACCACCTCGCTTTCGTTGTCGAAAAACACACCCTTCCACGGCCACACTTGGCGCGGCCGCGCGGTGCGCACCATCGTTTCCGGTGAGACGGTGTGGAGTCTTTCGTGAACGGATTTTACATTCCACGCCGCTGAGACCATGTTTCCCAAACTTTTGAACGAATGAACCCGATGCTCCGTTCCTTTCTAGCAATCTCCTTTGCGTTTCTGATTTTGCCCGGCATGGCCCCCGCCAAGGCCCAACTCCCGGTTCGACCGACTGAGGGGGTAGCGCCTGCCGTTTTTCCTGATCCTACCAATTCTTCTCAAGCCCCCCAGCCTTCCGCCGTGGCCACTCCCCCCGTGCCCGCGCCTCCTCCCGCTCCGCGCAAGCTGAGCTACAACAGCTGCAATGTGGAGGGACCGTATGTGGCGATCACTTTCGATGATGGACCGCATCCCAAGCTGACGCCCCGTCTGCTCGACATGCTCAACGAGAGGGGACTCAAAGCCACCTTCTATGTGATCGGCCAGAATGTCGTGCAGTATCCCGAAATCATGCAGCGGATGGTTGCGGAGGGCCATGAGATCGGGAACCACAGCTACACACACCCCGCCCTCAGCAAATGCAGCCCTGCCAAGTTGACCGAGGAAATCACCAAATCCAACGACGCGATTTTACAAGCCTGCGGCGTGAGTCCTACGACGGTCCGCCCACCCTACGGAGCGACGAATGCCGCTGTTACAAAACGCCTCAACGACGAATTTGGCCTCGCAGTCATTATGTGGTCGGTGGATCCTCAAGACTGGAAAATCCGCAAGGCCTCCCATGTCTCGAACCACATCCTCCAAAATACCAAGCCAGGTGGAATCCTTCTCGCCCACGACATTCATCCTTCCACCATTGACGCCATGCCCGCCGTGCTAGATGGACTCCTCTCGAAGGGATACCAATTCGTCACCGTCTCGGAATTGATTGCGATGGATCGTCCGTCAGGCCCTGGAGTTCCGGCTACACCTGGAGTTGGAGCGGGTCCTGTGACCATTCGAGGGCCAGGTGTTCCTGCCAATCCCGTTTCCTACGAATCCACGCCCGTTTCCTCGCCCAGCCCGTAGTTTTTATGAAAATCCCCCCTCTGCCGGATTCAGAAAAAGAACGGCTTGCCTCTCTTTACGAGCTGGAGCTTCTGGATACCAAGAGTGAGGATGTGTATGATGAAATTACGAAGCTGGCATCCATCCTTTGCGGCACTCCCATAGCAGCTATTTCATTGATAGATACAGATCGCCAATGGTTTAAAAGCATTACAGGCCTGAGTGTTTCCGAAACAGCCCGGGATATTTCTTTTTGTGGGCACACCATTTTGGGGGATGATTTGATGGAAGTCTCCAATGCGTGCATGGATGAGCGGTTTTCTGACAACCCATTGGTTCTGCAAGACCCTCAGATTCGTTTTTATGCGGGAATGCCGCTGAAAATTGATGACAAGCATAACATTGGATCGCTCTGTGTTATTGATAGAATACCTAAAAAACTTACGAATGAGCAAAAAGAGGGTTTGAAGGCCCTGGCTCATTTGCTCACAAAGAGTCTGGAGCAGCGCAGTTTGTTTAAAGCGCACATGGAGTTGCGTCGTGAGATCGCCAACAAGACGGCCGTGAACGACGCGATTGTCTCGAATGCGGGCACGGCAATTATTTCAACGGATCTGGAGGGGGTTGTCGTGACCTTCAATCCCACAGCCGAGGAGATTCTGGGGTATTCTTCTGCCGAGATGGTCGGCAAGTTCACGCCGGCCCTATGGCATGATGAGGAAGAGGTTCTGCAGGAGGCGGAATCCCTATCGAAAAAATATGGGGAGACTGTAAGCCCCGGTTTTCAAACCTTTGTCAGACCTCTGCAGGAGGTTAAGCTTTACGCCAAGGAATGGACCTATATCCGCAAGGATGGAACCCGCATTCCTGTGATGCTCAAAGTATCCACCCTCCTGACCGCGGAAGGCGAGGCGATTGGTTATTTAGGAGTGGCCCGGGATATCACCAGTGAAAAGAAGGCGGCCCGGCTTTTAGAGTCCAATGTGATGATCTCGAAAATGGCCCAGCGGTGCCAAGAGGCGTTTATCACTGGGCAACCGGCGAGTATTTTCTTCAATCAATTGCTAAATGATTTGCTGAATTTTACCGGGAGTGAATACGGCTTCATCGGGGAGACGCTTAATGATGACGATGGCCCCTACCTCCGGACCTACAGCATCACCGATATTTCTTGGAGCGAGGAAACCAAGAAACTCTATGAAGAATATCGCCAGAAGGGTTTTGTTTTTAAAAACCATAAAACACTTTTCGGGGTGGCTTTAGTTACCCAAGAGGTGGTGATCAGCAATGATCCGGCCAACGACCCTCGGAGGGGCGGTCTACCCCACGGACATCCGCCAATGAGGTCTTTCCTGGGAATGCCCTGTCGATTCGGTGGGAATATGGTCGGCTTGGTCGGAATTGCCAACAGGCCAGGCGGATACAGCATGGAATTGGTCACGGAGCTCGAGCCTCTGCTGAATGCGATTGGCGCGCTCATCGAGGCCTTGCGACTCTCTCAAAGCCGTGAAACGACGAGACAATCGCTGGCCGCCGAGAAAGACAGGTTCCAGAAAATATTAATGTCCTCAAAAACACCGATTGTGGAATCCACAGACTGCGGACTTGTCGCGGAATGGAATGCCTCGGCGGTGGAGACCTTTGGGGTCAGTGCGGCGGAAGCCGTTGGGAACAAGATGACGAACCTCTTTGTGCTTCGGGATGCGCAAGGCCACGAAGGGGGGCTGATTCAGCATTTCCAAAGGCAGGAGGATTTCTCTGCGGACGGAAAGGAATTAACGATTATCCGTAGGGATGGCACGCATTTTCCAGCCCAAGTGATTGCCTGGAAGGTGGCTCACGAAACATCTCACAGCGTGTGTGCGTTCATTCGGGATATGACAGCGCGCTATGATTTGGAAGCGCAGCAACGAAAGCGCTTTGAGTCGGAGACGATGCTCAAGGAAATCCACCACCGGGTGAAGAACAACATGCAGGTGATTTCGAGCTTGCTGAGCCTCCAATCCGCGCACATGGATCCGAGTCAGCGTGGGGTTTTCATGGAGTGCCGGGATCGCATTCGTGCCATGTCGTTGATTCATGAAAAGCTTTATACCACCGGCCAATTTGGAGCGATTGATTTTGGTGAATACCTGCGCGAGATGGTCACCCTTGTGAGTTCCTCGAACAAGCCGGCGGATACCGAGATAGACTACGACATCCAGGTGGAGTCTATTGAGGTATCTCTAGATCAAGCGGTTCCGCTCTCGCTGATCGCGAGCGAATTGATTCTGAATTCGATGAAGCATGCATTTCACGATCGGGCCAAGGGGTTGATCATTGTTCGTCTGCACCGGGAAGACGGGGTCTGTCGTTTATTTATCGGGGACGACGGGCCTGGGATCCCGCCCGAAGAGCATCGGGTCAATAGCCAAAGCATCGGCATGAAGCTGATCGATGGATTGTCCAAGCAAATCCGGGCCCAGTTGGAAAAATATCCCGGCCCCGGTGCCGGTCTGACGGTTCGTTGGAAATTATGAGCAGTAGCCAAAAAGACACGCGCTTGAAAATCTTGATTGTGGAAGATGAGTCGATCACGGCTTTGGATATTTCCGTTGAACTGACCCAAATTGGATATGAGGTCTGTGGCATGGAAGACACGGCGAGCGGTGCCATCGCCGCCGTTCTAGAGAATAAGCCAGACTTGATCTTGATGGATATTCGACTGGGGGATGGGGGGGATGGCGTGGAAGCCGCCAAGCAAATCCTCCGCGATCATGATCTTCCTATTGTTTTTCTCACCGCCCACTCGGATGGCCAGACATTGTCCCGGGCTTTGGATGTCTCGCCTTATGGTTATCTTGTGAAGCCATTTCGAACGCAGGACTTGAGGGTCACCATTGAGTTGGCCATTTCCAAGCACTCTGCTGACAAGGCAAAAGAACAAGAGAAATCTCAAGAGGCACTCACGGATCCATTGACTGGATTGGGGAACCGTCGGTGTTTTGATGAAACCCTCACGCGCGAGTGGCTTCGCTCGGAAAGAGAGATTCAGCCGATGGCTCTCATAATGGTCGATATAGACCATTTCAAAGCGTTTAACGACACTTATGGCCATGCGCGTGGGGATGAATGCTTGCATGCGGTGGCAGAGGCCTTGAAAAGCTGCTGTAACCGGCCGGGGGATCTTGTTTGTCGATGGGGAGGGGAGGAGTTTGCCGTGATCCTGACCCGGACGGATTTGTCTGGAGCCAATAAAGTGGGCCTTGCTTTGATTGAGGCGGTGGAGGCGCTTGGCATCACCCATTCGGGATCCTCTACCGCGCCGCATGTCACAATTTCCGCCGGGGCGGCTTCCACGGCGATGGGAGTGGAATCGCAAAATTTACTGCTCAAGCAAGCCGATGAGGCTCTTTATAAAGCCAAAAAATCTGGCCGCAATCGCTTGATTTTGGCTGATTCTACCGGGCTCGATTGAAGCACCTTTCGGCCGCATCCGAATGGGTAGGGTCGGCTCGCCGTAGCGGACCCAAGATTCAGGCGCACGGCGCCGTGAAAGGTGGAAAGCCGGGTGTGGGCCGCCTTCGGCGGCACAAAATGGGACGGCTCGGCGAGCCATCCCTACCTTGGTTTTCGAAAGGTGCTTCCGCGCCACAGGATCGCCGCAACCGAGTCCGGGGGAGTTTGCAGCTTGGGAGCGGGCCGCTGCGCGGCGAGTTTCAACGCCACTTGATCCAGGGCGGTTTGGAGTCGCCGGTCTCCGGGTCGCAGGGAGCGGGCGGTTTGGATTTCGTCAGCAGCAGCGGAGTTTTCCTGGAGAGCCACCAGCACTCGGGCGAGTTCCAAGCGCAGCAGCGGTTCGTCGGCTTTCTGGCCGATCAACTCCCGCAGGATGGCTTTTGCTTCTTCTGGAGAGCCGGACCAATAGAGTTCCCGCGCGTATTGCAAGCGGTCGGCAGGCTGTTCGGCCGGAGGAGCCTGGGCAGGTCGCTTGGCTGGCCCGGGTGCCACGCCGTTTTCCACGCCGAGCTCGTGTCGCAAATGCCTGAGGGCGGCTTGCACAGCGGTTGGATCCTGCGAGTTGGGCAAAGCCGCCTCGAACAATTCGACGGTCTTTTGGTCATGGTAGCCGGCGAGATAGTTTTGCCAGGCGGTGTATTCGGCCAGACCCGGCAAGTTCGGTTCCTGGCGGTAAGCCTCCTCGAGTTTTTCAAAGGCCATCGAGATTTTCATCTCCCGGGTGTCCGAGATCGCCTGCTCAAACAGGGCGGAGGAGGTTTCGCATAGGACTCCTGCGGTCTGACACAAAAATGCGAGGGCAAGAAGGTGGAGGCGGGAGCTGAAGGTGTATTTTACGAGGAAGGCTTTCATCGATCGAGGAACTCTCGGACGGGCTTTATTATTGGAAGCGCTGAATGATTTTTACGGCCTCCGGCAGATTGTTTTTCAGGGCATCGACGCAAGCGGGATCGAGCTTCCCCTCGGCGGCCATGTGCTCGAGGTTATTTATTGCGTCCTCCGCACTCCAAGCGGCCTTGTAAACGCGCTTGCTGGTGAGCGCGTCGAAAATGTCTGCCACTGTGACGATGCGCGCCTCGATCGGTATGGCGGTGCCATTCACCCGGTGGGGATAGCCGCTGCCGTCGAGATAGTCATGGTGGTAGGCTACTAGGTTGCGGAGGATATCGATGCCATCCACTTGCCTAAGATTGAAGTCTTGGATGAGGCGTTCGATCATTCGGCTGCCGATCTCCACATGCGTCTCCATGGTCTTGCGCTCTTCCGGAGTGAATCCCCCGGGCTTGTGCAGCACGGCATCCGGGATGCCCACCTTTCCGATGTCGTGCATGGGCGCGAACAGGAAAAGCTGCTCGATGAACTCGTCGCTCAACTGGTGGCTGGCGGCCAGGGCTCGCGCGATCAAGCGGCAAAAGCGCGACATGCGGTCCAGATGCCCGCCGGTCTCCTCATCGCGCAGGTCGCTGATATCACGAGCCAACTGCAACGAACTCAACATCGCGCGAAAGCTCGACATCTCGCGGCTGAAGAGAACCATGATCAGGCTGATGTAGACCTCCAGCCCGCTCCGCATTTCGGGCGTGAAGGTGCCTTTTTCTTGCGAATCCAGAAAAAGAAACCCCTCGAATGTATCGCGGTAAAACACCGGCAGGGTGTAGGAGGAGCGATACCCCATTTGCTTGATGTGGAGCGTGTGCTCCGTCTCCGCAGTGAGAGATTGTGGGATGTCGTCGATCACGCGCTCACGCCTTTCCTCCTTGAGGCTGAGCAGGCTGGGGATACTCGAGAGTTTGCGCTGATAGGTGCTCAGAGTGTTCGTCTTCTCCGAGCTGTGGACAAATGTCTTCAGCAGATCCTCTTTGGGATCGTAGAGGGCAAAGCTGATGCGGTCTATCCCCGGAAACTTGCGGCGAAGGTGCGCGTGAATGCAGGCCAACCGCTCGGAAAAGCTTGCCGTGGAATTTCCTAAAAGTCCGGTTTCCGTATTGCTTTTGGGGGGGTGTTCTTGAAACACGACGCCACCTTGAGTCCGCTGCATGCCAAACTCAATTTGAAAACCAACGATCCTTTCCGTCGCATTCGGGTGACGGCCAGAAAGCATGGGGCTCCCCGGGCGGAGTTACTTTTCCCCCTCGACGACTTCGGGGGCGACGGATTTGAGCGCGCGGTGGGCGGCTTGGGTGATCCACCAAGTCACCGCGATGGTGATCGCAATCTCGAGCGCATACACCGCCCACTCCCAAGGGCCTTGATGCAAACCGGCTTTCGTGGCTTTCCCGACAACGGAACCGCTGTAGGCATACGCTGCGCTGATGGGAAAAAAACCGATCCAAGATGCAAGTAGGAAGCGCCACGAACGGATGCGCGAAAGACCAAACGCGCAGCTCACGAGACTGTGCGGAAGGATCGGCGAGATGCGTGTCAGGATCACCATGCGCCACGCGTCTTTCACCGCCACATGATTAAGGGCTTGGAATTTTTTGCTGCCCGCGAAACGGCGCTCCATCAGGCCTCGGAGGAGGAATCGCGCGGAGACGAAATTCGCCAGCGCACCGGCGACCGAGGCGAGTGAGACGAGAGCTGTGCCTCCCCAAAATCCATAGACCGCCCCCGCGCCGACGCTCAGCACCGAGCCTGGCAGAAAAAGCACGCACGAGAGCGTGTAGAGAACAACGAACCACACCCAGCCGACGGGCCCGGTCTGCTCGATCCACGCCATCGATTGGCGCATCCACTCGGTCCATTGCTCGAGCATTCAGCGGCGCTGGCTTGAGCCGTGTTGGGTCACGAGAGTTTCTTCTCCAAAATCTCCCCGGCGAGGGCGGGGTTGGCTTTGCCCTTGGAGAGTTTCATCACCTGGCCTTTGAGGAAATTCAGCGCCGAGACTTTGCCAGCCTTGAAATCAGCGGCGGGGCCGGGGTTGGCGGCGATGACTTGGTCCACAAACACCTCGATGGCTCCGGTATCGCTTTCCTGTTTCAGGCCCTTTTCCTCGACGATGGTGGCGGCGGGTTTTCTGCTGGAGAACATCTCGGCGAAGACTTCCTTGCCCTGCTTGGAATTGATCGCGCCGGTGTCGATGAGGTTCACAAGTTCATCGAGCGCATGCGGCGGCACGGGGCAATCGGTGATGGCGAGCGAGGCCGCGCTGAGGGCGCTCTGAAGGTCGTTGAGAATCCAGTTTGCGACATTCTTGGGTTTCTTCGCGCCTTTGGCGGCCGTCTCAAAATACGAGGCGAGCGCGAGGTCGTTCGCCAACACAGCGGCGTCGTAGTCGCTCACGCCGAAGTCGGCAACGAAGCGCGCGCGTTTTTCCCAGGGCAACTCGGGTTTGCGGGCGCGGGCGGCTTCGACGAGCGAGGCGGTTTTGACCGGTAGGAGATCGGGGTCGGGGAAGTAGCGGTAGTCATGGGCGCTTTCCTTGATGCGCATGAGGGTGGTCTCGCCGCGGGTGTCGTCCCAACGGCGGGTTTCCTGCTGGAGGACCGCGCCACCGCGCAGGGCCTCGATCTGGCGGGGAATTTCAAAAGCCAGCGCGCGGCGGACGCCGGAGATGGAATTCAAATTTTTGACTTCGATCTTCGTGCCGAATTTTTCGGTGCCGACGGGGCGAACCGAGATATTCACATCGCAGCGGAGTTGGCCTTTTTCCATGTCGGCGTCGCTGATGCCGCCGTAGATCATCACTTGCTGGAGAACAGTAAGGTAGGCGAAGGCTTCTTCGGGCGAGGCGATGTCAGCCTCTCCGACGATCTCCATCAGCGGCGTGCCGGCGCGGTTGAAGTCGATGCCGGTGGCAGTTTCCATGTGGAAGCTCTTCGCGACATCCTCCTCGAGGTGGATCCGGGTGAGGCGGGCTTTTTTGTCCTTCGTGGCGATGGTTTTCTGGGCGTCCTTCGGATAGGCGAGATCGTGGAGCGGGACGGCACCGCCGAGGCAGAGGGGCAGATCATATTGGCTGATCTGGTAGTTCTTCGGCATGTCGGGGTAGAAATAATTTTTGCGGTCGAACTTGCAGACCGGCCCGATCTCACAGCCGAGCATGAGGCCGGCGAGCGCGGTGAGCTTGAGAGCCTCCTCGTTCATCACCGGCAACGCACCGGGCATTCCGAGGCAGACGGGGCAGACATTCGTATTCGGCTCGGCGCCGTATTCAACCGCGCAGGAGCAGAACATTTTGCTGCAGGTCTTGAGCTGGACATGGACTTCGAGGCCGATGGTGGCGATGTATTCGGTCATGGTTTCTTTTTGGAAGGTTCGGGATTCTGTTTTGTGACGACGGCGCGATCGAGCGCTTTTTCGAGGTCGATTTCGGTCACGAGCTTTTGAACGGAGGGGTCAGTGATGGCATTCATGACCGATCGGTTTTGCAGGATGACTAGGAAATTTTTTGTCTCAGCGGCTTGGATGAGTTCGCGATCGTCCATGAGGGCCTGAATTCGCGGGTGGGCGAGGAGTTTTTGAACCCCGGGATCATCTAGAAAGCGCATCATTGCGTCGCTGTCTTTGGATAATTCGCCCAGCCGAGCCATGTGGTCGTAGGTCTCGGTGGGGAGAATGTCGATGGACTTCACCACGCCTCCAAGCGGACCATTTTCCAGGGCTTCCTTGATGGCGATGAGGGAGCGCGAGGTTTCTGAATTTTTGGGGGCGGTCTGGGCGATGGCCCCTGCGGAGCGAATGATCGACACGGTGCCCCAGAGAATGAACAAGCCCGTGAGGAGTCCAAAAAACGCACCACCCATTCCAAAAAGCCAGCGCACCAAGCCGGGGGGTTGCTGGTGGGTTCGCTTAAAAACAATCGTGCTCAAAAACAGGCAGGTTCCGAGAACGAGGAGAGTGACGACAGCGCCTGCGAGCAAGCCTGCAAAAAGCGAAAATCCGGGCATGACGATGCCGAGGATGGCGGCTGTGCTTTTGCCTGCGAGGAGGCCCAGAAATCCCGAGGCGACAAAGGCCCCAAAATGAAGGCCGGCTCGAATCACGCCGCGTCTCCAACCGCCGAAAATTTCCCAAAGGAGAAACAATCCAGCCAAGTAGAGGATCGTGTTTTGCCAGAAAGGCGAAGAGAGATCGGAGCTCACCGGCTTACCTAGGAAGGCAATCCTGCGCGCGCTGGCGGAGGGCGTGATCGACAAGAACGAGGGCGGTCATCGCCTCAACCATCACCACGGCGCGGGGAAGAACGCAGGGATCGTGACGCCCGCGCGCGGCGAGGGTGGATTCAGAACCCTCGACCGTAACGGTCGATTGTGGCTTGGAGATGGTGGCGGTGGGTTTGAAGGCCACGCGGAATGTCAGCGGCTCGCCATTGCTGATGCCGCCTTGCACGCCGCCGGAGTGGTTGGTTTTTGTGTGAACGCGGCCGTCGCGGATTTCAAAGGGGTCGTTGTGTTCCGCGCCGGTGAGCAGCGTTCCCGCAAAGCCTGAGCCGACCTCGAAGCCCTTCGTTGCCGGAAGGCTCAGCATGGCTTTGGCGAGGTCCGCCTCGAGTCGGTCAAAAACCGGTTCGCCGAGGCCGACAGGCATTCCACGCACGGCGGCATCGATCAACCCGCCAACGCTGTTTCCCTCGCTGCGAATTTTTTTAATGCGGGCAATCATCTCCTCGGCCGCAGCTGGGTCGGGGCAACGGACGGCATTGGATTCGATGGCGTCGAGGGTCACCAAGTTCGCATCGACGCGGGATTCGATGTCATGGATGCGTGACACCCAAGCGAGGATTTCGATTTCAGGAAAAAGGGAGCGTAGGATTTTTTTTGCGACCGCCGCAGCCGCCACGCGACCAATCGTCTCGCGTGCGGAAGAACGCCCGCCGCCTTCCCAGTTGCGAATGCCGTATTTCGATTGGTAGGTGAAATCCGCGTGCGACGGGCGGAAATGGGTTTCCATTTCCGTGTAGGCTTCGGGGCGCGCGTCAGTGTTCGGCACCATGATCGAGATCGGCGTGCCGAGCGTGACCCCGCGAAAGACGCCCGAGAGAATTTTGCAGGTATCCGCCTCCTTGCGCGGCGTGACGATATCACTCTGCCCCGGCCGCCGCCGATCGAGATCCGGCTGAATGTCCTCCTCGGAGAGCGGTAGTCGCGGAGGGCAACCATCAATGACAACGCCCACGCCTCCGCCATGCGATTCGCCCCAGGTCGAAATGCGGAAAAGAGTTCCAAAAGTGCTGGCCATGTGGATTGAAAAAAACAGAACCCGCCGAGGGGATCACGCCAATAATTCATAAGCGAGGTTTTGAATTTCCAGCTTAGCAATCCCGTCATTAATGTATTTGTATGATGCCATGACCAGAATGCGCCTCGATCGTTTCGACGCCTCCCGCAATCTCGACCGCGGCCGTCCGGTATTTGTCGAGGCGCTGTGGTATGTCTGCAAAATGGTGTTTTTCCTCTCCGCGATTCCCTGGCCGTCGGGTCTGAAACGCGGACTGCTGCGGATCTTCGGCGCAAAGATCGGCACGGGGGTGGTCATCAAGCCTCGGGTGAATATCCACCTGCCTTGGAGGCTCGAGGTCGGTAGTCACTCTTGGATTGGCGAGGAGGTGTTCATTCTGAATTTCGCCTCTGTCCGGATTGGGGCCCATGCGTGCGTCTCGCAGCGGGCTTTTCTTTGCACCGGCAACCATGATTTTCGGGACCCGGAGTTCGCATTTCGCAGCGGGCCGATTTCAGTGGGTGATGGAGCCTGGGTCGGTGCAGGGGTTTTTGTGGGGCCAAGTGTCGATATTGGCGACGAGGCGGTTGTCAGTGCTGGCTCTGTTGTTTTAAAAACACTCGAAGGCGGAATGATTTGCTCTGGAAATCCTGCCATTCCAAAAGGTAGGCGGTGGAAAGAAGCTGAGTAAAATTGGGGTGATCGACGGGACTCGAACCCGCAACAGCCAGGACCACAACCTGGAGCTCTGCCATTGAGCTACGACCACCATTTTGACGCGCAAGAGACCGCGCTTGTCTGATGAAACCTATCTCCCCGCGACGGGACTTTTGTCAACGCCGTTCTTCGCGGGCGGCAAGGCAGGGACCTCGCCGGTTCGCTGGTAATCGACGATCTCGGCAAAAACATAGCCGATGAAAATATCCACTTCGGCGCGAAGGGGAATTCGCTCGGCATCGTTCGAAATCCAGATTTTGCCGGAGCGAAATTTGGAGTGCGGCTCGAGCTTGTGGTCTTTTTTGTGATTCACTCGTTGGATGTTCAGGTCGAGTTGGAGTGCCTCGCGCGGACCGTCCTCCAGGTGGATCGTGCTCGGGCCAGCGGATTCGATTTCCACTAAAAACGAGGAGCCGCCGGGATAGATCAGCAATCGCACGGTATCGCCTTGGGCAAGAGGCTGGCTGCGGATGAAGAGGATTCCTGCAAAAAGATCCCGCACAGGCTGGATTTTCAAATCCTTCCATTTCGGCGTTTTTTTCCCGGCAGGGATGGTCTCGCTGAAAGTGCGAAGTGTGCCGTTGGAGCCAGTGACAATGGTTGTGAGCGAGCGGTCGAAATAGGTTTCCACCTGATCGGAGCGGAGCGTGTGGAGAGTCGAGCGATCGACGGTTCCCTGAAAAGTCGCGTCCAACTGGTAAAGCGAGCGGGCCAGTCCCTCGGTGCCTCCTCGCGTGTCGAGGGCGACTTGTGTGCCGTTGTAGGTGATGGCCGTGCGGGCCTGGGCGGCTTCGATTTCAGACCAGCCGATTTTGTATTTGGCGATGAATGGAGCGAATTCGGGAAACGGGCCGATCTGGTCGGGAGTGAGGGATTCCTGCCAAGCCAGTAAGGCGGGAGCGGCGACGATGGTGAGGACCGCCAACAGGCTCGGCCAAAACTTCACGCGGCGGGGATGACTGGCGTTGTTCCCTCCAGCAAAAACCAGCCCCGCTGCCCGCCGGGCAATTCGCCGTGGCCCCAGCGCCCGCGCTTGGAGAGGATTTTCACCACGCTGCCTTGGCCAAGGCTGGTGATTTTTTGAGAGGGGTCCTCAGAGGGGGTTTTATAAAGCACGGCTCCGGTAGTGGAGAGGAACATTGCGTCGCGCGAGTCGGTTTCGCGCGGATCGACAAGCCACAGCACGACCAACGCGGCCACGCCACAGACAATCAAGATGAGCGAGGCGGAGACAAGGGCGCGTCGGGATTTTGCAGCGATCAAGCCGGCCAAAAACAAAAACGCCCCAACCCAGAATGCGGCGGCGCCGCCAATCGCGAGGTCGTCGAGGGGAATCCGGCTAGTAACGGCGTTGTGCCAATTTCTGGAAGGTGAGGTGAGGCCGAGTTGGGCGTTGGCGTCACGCAGGGCGGTTTCGGCGGGAGCGAATCGGGGGTCGAGAATGAGCGTGCGGCGGAAGGCCAGCGCCGCATCGGCCTCCTTGTCGGCCTTCGCAAGGGCCTGGCCGAACTCGAAGTAGGCGGCGGCGGACGGCGGTGCGGCTTGAAAATGTTTTTCAAAATACGGAATCGCCGATTCGTGCTCGCCGTGGGCGACGCGGTCGCGGGCATCGGCGAGAAAATCGGCTCGCAAAAAACCTCCCGATGCAGCCAAGGCCGCACAGAGGATCAAAAGGAATCGGAAAATCCGGTTGCGCATCATCATGAGGAGATTTTTTTGAGGGCTTCGAGAATCCGTGAACGGGTTTCCCGCTCGGGGGAGGCGGTGGCGCCGAAGGAGTATTTGCACTCCGCGTCGCGAGCGAGGAGATCCTGCAAGACATCCTTCGAGTCGTCGTCCAGCTCGAGAATATCCAGCTCCTCTTCGGCTTCGAGCGGGTGGTCTTCAACATGGAGTAGGGAACGCAGGCAGTCGGCCGCACGGGAGAAAAATTCCTTGTCCGGGCAATCTTTCAAAGCGGCAAGGAGAGACTTGGTTTTGCGGGCCTTTTTGCGGCGAAGACCACCTTCGGAGCGCGAGATCAAACGGACCACCACGATGATCAAGGCCAGCAACCAAACCAATCCCAGCGCTGCATTCGCAATGAGGAACGCCGGATTGAGAATCGGGAGCGTCCAACTCGAGGACCCGACGGGCTTCAGCGGAGCGGGTGCCGCTGCTTTGGCGTCCATACCGTTTTCGGATTTGGAAGCAGCGGATTCGGCGGCGGCAGGAGGCGCTTGATTAGGCTCGCCCGCCCGAGCTTCGACGGCGAGAGGGGCTTGCGTGAGCGTCTCGTATTTTCCGGTGTCGGGATCGAAATAACTGAAGGTCACGCCCGGTGTTTGGTTTTGATCGGTGCGGGCCACGAGCATGAACTCGTAAACTTTCTCTCCGGAAAAATTCACGCCGTCGGTCGGTTGGAACTTCTCGCTTGGCGGATAGGTTCTCCAATTTTCGTCACTCGTCAGAACTGGCGCGCCCATCGCCTCGAAATTCCCTTGGCCAGAAACCACCACGCGGAGGGTGACAGGATCACCGGGGCCGTTTTTTTTGGGATTCACCGAGGCCTCCATTTTGAATTTCCCGATCGCGCCGCTGAAATTCTCCGGCCGCCCCTGCTTGGGCAGCGGGGAAACCTCGATTTGGACCGGGCGGGTTTCGACGGCGACCTGCCGCGCATTCGTGAACATGCCTGGCGGAACCATCCCGCCGAAATTCCGGAAGAAGTCGTCGAAGCCCGGCGGGACGCTGCCAGGGAGTTGCAGACGGGCCTCCAGCGCGGCGGGCGGGATTTCAAGCATTCCCGATTTCGCAGGCGTGATCGAGGTTTGGAAGGCGAAGACGACATAGTTTTCACCGTTCACGATTTGCTCGCGCTTCGGAACATTGTTGAGCTTTTGGGTGGTGAATCCCTCGCCGGTGAGATTCGGGCGGTCACCGACCTCGCCTCCGATCGATCCCAGAAAATAGTAGCGCAACTCGACGGGAATCGGTTCGCCGACCCAGGCTTTTTTCTTGGAAAGAACCAACTCACCGAAAAATGGCGCGGCTTGGCCTTGCGGCGTCGGCGGGGCGATGCCGGGATCGGTGGCCGGCGGCAGCATGGGCAGAGCGGAGGGCGCTCCGAGGGCGGAATCGACAACAGTGAGGCGGACAGGATTTGTCTGAATGGTTTTCCCGCCGACGTGCACGCTGACTGGCGGGATATCGAACTCGCCGGTCTGCTCGGGAACAACCGTATAGGTGAAGGTGAGCGACGAGGTGATCTGAAAATTATTCATCTCGAAGCGGGTCGAGCGGCCGAAAAGCTGAATCTTGAGGCCCGGCACATTGATCGTTTCGGGCACCTCGGCGGAGCGGGCGTCACGGACGGTGAGAACGATTTCCATTGGTTGGCCGGGGGCCGTTGTGGGACTGCTCAATCCGAGAGTCGCTTCCTGAGCGCAAAGCGGGAGCGCGAAGAAAAATGCGGCAAGAAGCCCGAGAATCGTGGCGGTTTTTTTCATCGGCAGGGTCTTACCAATCGCGGAGGACATCTTGCGAGGGTTGCTGGGTTTCCATGAGATTCACTTTTTCCTCCTCGCCTCGGAGGGCATTGAGCAGGGCGCGGGCTTGGCTTGGTGAAATTTGGCCCTCCTGCTCCTCCTCGGCCTGTGCGGGAACGCCCTGCGCGGCGCTGGCTGGAGTCGGGGTGGGTTGGGGTTGTTCGTTGGAGCTCTTAATGTCGCCCTTCTTCTTATCGCCGGGCGTGGGCGTGGCCTGGGGTCGCGCCTGAGGTTGTTTCTTCTTTTCGGAATCGGGCTCCTGTTCGGGCTGGCCGGATTGTTCTTTGGGCTTGTCCTTGTTTTTCTGCTGTTCGTCCTTCGGTTCCTTGCCCTCTTTTTCCTGCTGGTCTTGCTGGCCCTGTTGCCCGTCTTGTTCCTTTTGCTGGGAGTCTTTTTTGTCCTGCTCCTCAGGCTTCTGGTCTTGGTTCTGCTGTTGATCTTGCTGCTGCTGGGGATCGTTCTTTTGTTCGTCCTTTTTGTCCTGCTCCTGTTGTTGCTGCTGGTCCTGCTTTTGATCCTGTTTCTGCTCTTGCTGCTGCTGCTGTTTCTCGAGGTCCTCGATGAGTTTCTTGACCAGCTCGCGGTTTTCCTTGGCGAAATTGTTGTCCGGATTGAGCTGCAGGGCTTCGTCGTATTGTTCGATGGCGTTTTTCCAGTTGGTTTTCTTGGCTTCGGGCTCCGCCGCCGCCTCGCCTTTTCGAACGAGCGTGTTGGCCAGATTGTAAGCTGCCGCTTCGCGGAGCTTGGGGTTTGAGGAAAGCAGGGCCTCGGTGAAATAGGTGGCGGCTTTTTCGTGGTCGCCGGTTTTGTAGGCGGCGGCTCCGGCGTTGAACTGCAATTCGCGCGAGCCCGGTTGGGCTTGGAGTTTGTCCTCAAAAACCGCGCCGGCTTTGTCGAACTGGCCGTTGTTGAATTCTTCGACGCCGGTCTGCGCCTGGGCGTTTGGCAAAAAGGCCAGCAGCACGGCCGAGGTTTTTGCCAAGCGCCGGCGGCGGTCGCCAGGAAGCAACGAGAGGGCCAGCAGGATGGACGCCACCGCAAGCGGCCATTGGTAGCGTTCGATGGGATGGCGCGCGTTGAAAACCCCGTTCTCGGAGAGTTCCATCGGCACGATGCCCTTCTCGAAAATATCCCGGGCCGCCTCGGGGCCGATCGGAATGAAGAAGCCTCCGGTGGCGGCGGCGATCTCGCGCAGGCGCGACTCGTCGAGCTTGGAGGTGACGGGCTTGCCGTCCTTGTCGCGAACGAAATCAGGCTGCCCGTCATCAAGACGGATCGGAATCAATGACCCCTCGGGCGAGCCGATGCCGACTGTAAAAATGCGAATGCCCTCCTGCGCGGCGCGTTTCGCGGCAGCGATGCCGTCGGCGTCCAATTCCTCGCCGTCGGTAAGAACGACAAGCGCGCGGGTGTTTCCCTCGGCCTTGCCGAACGCCTCCAGTGCGGCATTGATCGCGGCGGCGAGGTTCGTGCCGCCGACAGGGATCAAATCCGTGTCGAGTTCATCCAGGGAATTCGTCACCGCCGAGTAGTCGAGCGTGAGCGGAGCCTGCAGGAAGGCTGAACCGGCGAAGGCGATCAGCCCCACGCGGTCGCCTTGCATGAGGCGCACGAGGTCTTGGGTGAAAAGTTTGGCGCGGGCAAGGCGGGTGGGGGAGACATCGGTGGCCATCATGCTTCGCGAGGTGTCGATGGCGACAATGACATCGCGGCCCTTTTGCTTGGTTTCCTTTTCAATGAATCCATAGCGAGGCTGAGCGAGGGCGATGGCGGCAAAGACCAGTGCTGCCAGCATTAAGGCGGCGCGGATCGAGCGGCGCAGCGGGCTCACCGATCCCGCGAGCTGCTCGCGCAGGCGGGGGGCGACGATTTTGGAAACGAGTTCCCGCCCGCGCTTGTGGGACCACAGGAACAGGATGGCCGCCAGCGGGATCGCCGCCAGCAACCAGAACCAGTCGGGTGCGCCGAATGTCAGGGAAGTCGTCTCCATACAGTTTGCGAAAGCAGGATTTCCAGAAGCAGGCAGGCGATGCCGGGGATCAGGACATATTGAAAAAGGTCGCGGTATTGAGCCGTCCGCTCCACTTCGATCTTCGTCTTCTCCATTTTATCGATCTCAGAAAAAATTTTGCGGAGCGAGTTGGTGTCGGTCGCCCGGAAGTATTGGCCATTCGTGATCGTGGCAATTTCGCTGAGCGTCTTCTCGTCAAATTTCACGAGGACATTGCGATAGACGGTCCGGCCGAAGGCATTTTGGAGTGGGAACGGAGCCTTGCCCTCGGTGCCGGCTCCGATCGTGTAGATGCGGATGCCGAGAGCTTTGGCGGCCTCGGCGGCGGTAAGGGGTTGGACCTTGCCGGCGTTGTTGTCGCCGTCGGTGAGAAGAACGATGAGTTTGGTTTTTGCCTCTTTGTCTTTCAGGCGGTTCGCGGCGGAGGCGATCGCGGAGCCAATGGCTGTGCCGTCCTCGACCAACCCGATGCGCAAGCGCTCGAGGTTCCGGATGAGCCAGTCGTGGTCCAGCGTGAGCGGACTCACGAGGTAGGGGCGGCCAGCGAAGGCGACGATGCCGATGCGGTCGTTCGGGCGCTGGCGGATGAATTGCTCGGTGACGAGTTTGACCGTATCGATGCGGTTCGAGCGGCTGTTTCCAATCGTGAAATCCTCGGCGAGCATCGAGCGCGAGACATCGATCACGAGCATGATGTCCACGCCGGTGGCTTGGACGCGCGTTGTCACGCGGCCGAGTTGCGGGCGGGCAAGAGCGATGATGAAAAGGGCGAGGGCGAGGTAGCTGAGTCCGGCGAGGAAGGCCCCAGCGCGGTTGCGTTGGCGACTACCGATTTCTGCCAGCATCGAGGTGGTGGAAAATGTCACCGCCGCCGTGCCGCCGAATTTGCCCTTCAGCCAAGCCAGAACGGGGATGCCGAGCAGGAGCAGGAGCAGCCAGGGGTGGGCGAAGGAAAATTCGGACAACCAGTTCCTCATTTGGCGGGCTCCTTGCCGGGCGATTGGGCCTCGCCGCGAACGAGGCGGGCCGAGATGTCGAGAAGGTCGAGGAGTTCAGTCTCCGGCGCGCCGGAGCGGGCGTATTTCAGCAAGTCGGTCTTCGAGAGGAAAACCTCGAGGCCATCTTTTTCATGGTCGGTGAAAAACGGGCTCTCTCGCAGCGTGTCGAGGAATTCGATCGAGGTCTGTGTGGACGCCTCCAATCCATATTCCGCTTGGATGTATCGGCGGAGGGCGTTGGAAACATTGATGCCGAATTTGTAGGGATCGGCCCCGGAGACACCGGCGCGGAGTTTTTCCAAAGCCTCGAGCGCCTTTTGCCGATTGGTGAGCGGCGGGGCCTTGCGGGTGAGGAATTTTTTCACCAATTGGAAAAGCAGAAAAAGAAGGACGGCCAACACAGCCGCGCCAGTGATCGTCATCCAGAGCGGATATGGCCAATACCAGACCGGCCCGACGATGTCGTGGAGCGGGGCAGGCGTGGGAGTCGGGGTGGGGCCTTGGTTGAACGGGTTCATGCGGCCTGGCGGCGCTCGCGCTGCTCGAAGAAATTTCGCAGAGGAATCAGATAATCCTCCGTGGTGGTGAGCCGGACGATGTCCACCCGGCGCGAGCGAAGGAGGTATTCCAAGTCGGCGAGGCGGTCGTCGTTGATCTCCCGGAGGGCGCGCCGGACGGCCTTGCTGCTGGTGTTCACATCGATCTGCTCACCGGTCTCGGCATCCTCGAGCGTGATGATTCCGACATTCGGCAATTCGCTTTCGCCTTTGTCGATCACCGGCATCGCCACGAGGTCGTGGCGTTTGCTTGAGACCGTGAGGGCTTTGGTGAAATCCGGTGCCAGGAAGTCCGAGATCATAAAAACCACCGAGCGGCGACTGACGACGAGATTCAGGTAGTCGAGCGCGCCGGCAAGGTCGGTGCCGCGGCCCTCGGGCTCGAAGTAGAGCATCTCGCGGATGAGGCGGAGCGTGTGCAGGCGGCCTTTTTTCGGCGGGATGAAAAGCTCGATCCGGTCGGTGAAAAGAATCAGGCCGACCTTGTCGTTGTTGTTGATCGCGCTGAAGGCGAGGATCGACGCGACCTCGGCGGCGAGTTCGCGTTTGCTCAGCTCCACGCTGCCAAAAATGCCCGACGCGCTCACATCCACGAGAAGCATCACGGTGAGTTCGCGCTCCTCGGTGTATTTCTTGATGTAGGGGGCGTTCATGCGGGCGGTGACATTCCAATCGATCGATCGGATTTCGTCGCCCGGCGCGTATTCACGGACCTCCTCGAAATTCATGCCACGGCCCTTGAAAACACTGTGGTATTGGCCGGCGAACATGGAGTTCACGAGGCGCCGGGTCCGCAGCTCGATGCGGCGGATTTTTTTCAGGATTTCCTTGGGATCGCGCGTCATGGCTTTCGAAAACAGGGTCACCCGTTTTCTAGAAAAAATCAGGGAACCGGCACGCCGGCGAAGATTTGTTCGACGACCGACTCGGTGGTGATCGACTCCGCTTCGGCCTCGTAGCTCACGCCAATGCGGTGGCGAAGGACATCGAGTCCCACACCTTTCACATCCTGCGGCGTGACATACCCGCGGCCGGCGATGAAGGCGTTCGCCTTCGCGGCGAGCGTGAGGAAGATCGTGGCACGCGGCGAGGCACCGTAGCGGATCATGCCGTCGAGCTTGAGCTTCGCGGAAGCGGGATCGCGCGTGGCCCAGACAATGTTGACGATGTAGTCCTTCACCCGGTCGTCGACATAGATGTCATTCACGATGCCACGGGCGCGGATGATGTCGTCAGTGCCGACGACCTGATCCACACCGAGGCGCGGGGAGGAAGTCGCCATCGAATCGAGGATCGAGCGTTCCTCCTCACGGGTCGGGTAGCCGACATGGACCTTGAGCATGAAGCGGTCGAGTTGGGCCTCGGGAAGTTGGTAGGTGCCCTCCTGCTCGATCGGGTTTTGAGTCGCGAGAACGAGGAATGGATCGGGAAGAGGGAAGGTTTTTTCGCCGATCGTGACCTGGCGTTCCTGCATGGCCTCGAGTAGCGCGCTCTGGACTT
The DNA here is from genome assembly GCA_937919825.1 of uncultured Spartobacteria bacterium. Taxonomy (GTDB): domain Bacteria; phylum Verrucomicrobiota; class Verrucomicrobiia; order Chthoniobacterales; family Terrimicrobiaceae; genus UBA967. The sequence continues at coordinate 26,937 of CALFPA010000051.1, forward strand.
TGGCCGGGGCGCGGTTGATTTCGTCGGCGAGGATGAGGTTCGAAAAAATCGGGCCGAGCTTGGTGGTGAACTCGCCGTCGCGGGGATTGTAGATCAGCGTGCCGATAAGGTCGGCGGGGAGGAGATCCGGCGTGAATTGCAGACGCTGGAAGCCGGTGCGGATCGAGTTCGCCAGCGTGCGGACGGTAAGCGTCTTGGCCAAGCCAGGAACGCCTTCGAGGAGCACATGGCCGTTGCAAAGAAGGCCGATGAGTAGGCGATGGACGAGGACTTTTTGCCCGACGACCACGCGGGAGACTTCATTGACGAGGGGTTCCACCCACTTGCGGTTATCTTGGACATGCTGGGTGAGCTCGGATGTGTTGATACTCATGGAATGTTGGTTGGTGGATTTTTGAGACAGGCTGGCTGGTGTTTCGTTCAATTTCCGGCGAGAGCACCGATACTTAGAGATTGAGGATAATTGTTGATTGAAGGACAGGAATCAAGCTGGCGCATGCCGGAAAACCAATCTATTTCCTCGTGCATGTCGAAGACCGCCATCGTCATACCCGCCCGTTGGGCCTCAACACGCCTTCCCGCAAAACCGCTCCTGCCCTTGGCGGGTAAACCACTCGTCCGCCATGTGTGGGAACGCTGCAGCAAGGTTCGCGGAGTGGATGCGGTGATTGTCGCGACCGATGACATGCGGATCGCTGAGGCCGCGTTTGAGTTCGGCGCGGAGGTGGCGATGACCTCGCCACACCACCCGAGCGGCACGGATCGCATTGCGGAGGTGGCAAAAAATCTCGCCGGGTTCGACATCGTGCTGAATGTCCAGGGCGACGAGCCCTTCATCGAGCCGAAGCTTGTCGAAAAACTCGCCGACGCCCTGCGCGACGAAAAAGAGATTCAGATGTCCACCGCTGCCTGTGCGCTCGATCCCGCTGATCTTGCGAATCCCAATTGCGTGAAAGTCGTCACCGACCTCGCTGGCAACGCGCTCTATTTTTCCCGCGCGCCGATTCCCTGTGACCGTGATGGTGACGCCAATCCCTCGCGCCTGCGCCATCTCGGCATCTACGGCTACCGTAGAAAATTCCTCCTCGATTTCGTGAAGTGGAAACAAACACCGCTCGAAAAATCCGAAAAGCTCGAGCAACTCCGCGCGCTCGAGCACAGCGCGAAAATCCGGGTGATTAAAACTAAGCCCGTCGGCCCCGGCATCGACACGCCCGAGGATTTGAAAGCCGCCGAGAAATTCCTCGCGAAGCGCTAGCCGGCGTGAGCCATCGCGTCGCGGTAGAGCGCGGCGTAGACTCCGTTTTTTGCGAGCAGCTCCGGCCCAGAACCGTCTTCAACGAGCCGCCCGTCTTTCAGAACCACGATTCGGCCGAGCCCGTGAACAGTCGTCAACCGGTGCGTGACAATCAGCGTCGTCCGCCCGCGCATCAGCTCGAAAATCGTTCCCATGATGGCGCTCTCTGTGCTGGGGTCGAGCGCGCTGGTTGGCTCGTTGAGAAGGAGGATCGGCGCGTTTTTCAGAAACGCCCGCGCGATTCCGATGCGCTGGCGTTGGCCAACGCGGAAGCTCGAGTCCGCACTGCGCCGTGCGTCGTGGAATTTCAGCGGCAACGCCTGGAGCGCGCTGTAGAGATCGGTTCGGAGCTTCAAGAGCGCCTGGAGGCCGACATGAACGAAAAGGTAGTTCGAGACGAGGTTGATCAGGCCACCGAGCAGACTGATCAAAACCATGGCGACGCAGAGTCAGAGGACCATGGTGGCAGTCTCAGTCTCGCCGAACCAATGTTGCAAAAGCTCGCGCGTGTCGGCCGTTCCCGCCGATTTGTCGAGCACGCCATCGACGATGAATTTGAAGGGCCAGGGCTTGAGGAGATTGAAGCCGATGTTGGCCAGAGTGAGTGCCACGCCACCTGCTGTGGCCCAAAGGAAGGGCCGGAAATAACGAATCGTCCGCGCGTAGATATTCACTGATCCCTAGCTAGGCGAGGGGCTTCTGTCGCGCAAGCCCTCAACTGGCGTCAGAATTGGTTTGATCGAGCGCCGCCTCTGCCATGATATCCACGGCCTCTTGGACAACATTTCCATTCAGCGCCCGCGCAATCTCGATTGGCAGCGGGCCTCAGCGCTCCTTTACGGAGATTGGGGAACCAGTAAGGCCTATGTGCTGGGTCTCGCCTTTGCGGCGACAGGGTTTTCCTCCTTGCCCGTTATTGCGGCGGTCTGCGCCCTGACCCTGCTGGTCGGCCTGAACTACATCGTCATCTGCCGCTGCTTTCCCGACGGAGGGGGCGTTTACTCCTCTGCCGGCGTGCATGGCAAAGTCCTGTCCGTCGTGGCCGCACTCCTCTTGGTGGCGGATCTCACGGTCACGGCGGCCCTGAGTGGTTGGGCGGCGCTGAGCTACCTCGGGATTCCGAGGGATTACATCATGGTTTCGACGATCGGCGTGATCCTGCTCATCGGAGCGCTGAATTATCTCGGGCCAAAACACAGCGGCAGCTTCGCGATGGCGCTGGCCCTGCCAACCGTCGCAGTCATCATCGCCATCATCGCGCTGGCGATCCCGCATCTGACTTTTGAAAACCTCCAGCCCCTGGACGGCTCTGCGAGCCACATTTGGGTTTCCTTCGTGGGTGTCATCCTCGCACTCAGCGGCGTGGAGGCGATCGCCAACCTGACCGGAACCCTCAAGTCCGACAAAAACTCCCCGATCGGCCATCCACGGGTTGGCAAAACCTCGGCCAAGGCGATCATCCCTGTGGCGCTCGAGGTTTCCCTCGGAACGCTTCTCCTCGGCTGGGCCATGCTCTCGCTCTCGCCCTCGCTGGCGCCGCAAATGGTCGAGCGCAAGGAGGACATGCTCCGCTTCGCGGCCGAGCAATATGCCACGATGGCCTTTGGTCCGATGATCGGCCAAGGCTTTGGTTTGGTTGTCGGTGTGGTTTTCGCCCTCCTCTTGCTGAGCGCGGTGAATACCGCCGTGGCGGCGCAACTGGGTTTGCTTTTCATGATGTCCCGCGAAGGAGACATGCCGAAATCCTTCTCCAAGCTGAACTCCTCCGGCGTTCCCTTAGCCCCGCTCGCCATTTCGATCGCATTACCGATTTTGATCCTGTTGATGACCGATAATTTCTACAGTCTCGCCGGCCTCTATGCGATCGGCGTGGTGGGTGCGATTGCCATCAACCTCGGATCCTCCGCGACCAATCTCAAACTCGAGATGGCGATTCCGGAGCGGGCGCTAATGGTCGTGACCGCGGTCATCCTCGTTGCCGTCGAAATCACCCTTGCCTACACGAAACACGATGCGCTTTTCTTCGTGGTTTGCGTGCTAATTGTCGGTCTATCGCTGTGGGCTTATTCGCGGCGCCTGAGCGGCATTACAACTCTCACGGTGAGCAGTGAAGTCGCGAAAATCGTAAAGCCCGAGGTGGTCGAAAACCTCCGCCAGCCGGTGCAGGAATCTCAAAAAATCCTTGTCGCCGTGCGCGGTCTCACTCCCGCATTGAGCTTTGCCTTCGACGAGGCGGAGCTTCGCAAAGCCACGCTCTATGTCCTGTATTCCCGTGAGATCGCGGTGCTCTACCCGGGCGCGAACACGAAGGGCCGTGTGTCGTGGAAGGACGACCCCGAGGCGAACGCCATTCTCTCCACCGCCGTGCAAATCGGAAACGCCCGGAACATCCCGACGATCCCGCTTTTTGCGACAGCCACTGAGGCCGCCTCACTCATTGTGGACACCGCCGCAACGATCGGCGCGGATTTCCTGATCCTCGGCGCCTCGCACCGCGGCTCACTCGCGAAAGTGCTCAAGGGGAATGTCGCCACGCAGGTCGCAGCGAGCCTGCCGGACAATATCCAGCTCGTCATCCACGGTTGACCATTGCCGCCTCGAGGGGCATCGGGCGGTCGTGCTCGAGGTGACGCGAGCAAATGGCAAAAAACTCCCCGCGCGAATCGCAACGCCGGATGTCGTGCAGGAAATCCTCGGACTCCTCCAAACCCTCGCCGAGAAAGTTCATGTATTTTTTCATCTTCTGCACCTGGGCTTTCTCCGCGACGCCGGGAGTGCAAACCGCCTCGTAAAGTTCCGCGATGTAACCTAAAACCTCGCGCCCAGTCGGCAGCCGCGCTTCGCGGCCCTCCAGTTGGTCACGGATTTGGGAAAAAACCCACGGGTTCCTGATCGCGCCGCGTCCAATCATCAACCCGGCGGCGCCGGTTTTTTCGAGGGTTTCCATCGCGCTTGCGGCCGAGCTGACATTGCCATTCGCCTGCACAGGAAACGGCAGGGCGCGCACGGCCTGGGCGATCCGGTCCAAATGAACCCTAGGGCCGTATTTTTCGGTTACCGTTCGTCCGTGAACCGTCAGCAAATCCAGACGATGCCCGGCGAAAACCTCCAGCAAGGCGTCAAACTCGGCAGGACTCTCAAACCCGATGCGCGTCTTAACCGTAAACGCCCCCCGCACCGCGCCGCGCAGAACGCCGAGGAGTTCGTCCACCCGGGGCAGATCCCGGAGAAGCCCGCCGCCGGCGCACTTGCGATAAACAACCGGCGCGGGACAGCCGAGGTTGAGATCGATCGCCGCGACGGGGTGCTTTTCCAGAGCCTGTGCCACGCGGGCCATCGCCACGAGGTCGTTGCCGATGATTTGGGCAACCGCTGGCCGGCCGGTGGGATTTTCGACAATCGAGCGCAGGATCGATTTCTCCGGCACATAGTCGGGCGTTACCCGAAAAAATTCGGTGAAATACAAATCTGCCCCACCATGGAGGGCCATCAACCGCCAGAACGGCCAGTCCGTAATGTCCTGCATCGGCGCGAGCGAAAGAACCGGCCGCCCGCTCTGGAACAACTGCGCGAACGCCTCGCGCCGCCCGCTCAGATCTTCGACTTGATCCATCGCATCACCCCGCCGAGCACCGGCAAATGCTCGTAAAATCCGGCCGCCGGGTCCCAGAAATCCTGGTGAAGCACCGCACGCCCCTCGCGGTCAAAGCGCAGGAGCGTCACCCCGATCGTGCGCACAGGTTCCTTCGCGCTCTTGAACCGCACATCCATCGTCCAGCGCACATAAAAATTCCCGCCCGAGCGTGCGAAATCGTCCACTTCGGTCCGGAACGAATCAACATGATCCATCGTCTTCAAAAAATAAGCCTCCACCGCCGCACGGCCGCGCAGGGTTTTCAGCGTGTCGTTAAACCAAACATCCTCCGCGTAGAGATCATCGGTTTTTTCCTGGATGCTCTGCGTCGTCACATTCTGGAAAAATTCGCGGAAGCGCGCGACTGCGGCCTCGCCGTCGGCGGGAGAAAGATCCACGCCGGGAGCGGTGGCGGCGGCTTTTTGAAATTCCGCCGGGTAGCCACCGCCATGCGGCGCGCCGCATCCAGCCAAGGCCGCCGCCAATCCGAGAGTCGCGAGAAATTTTTTCATGCCGCCGATCCTACACCTCCTGTCCCCGGGGAACGGAAGAAAAGTTGTTGATCTCGGCAGGGGGATTCTCGAAAACTGCGCCCGATTCAAACGATTCAACGCCCCCGAATGTTTCGGCTCCTCACATTCAATATCCAGAACGGTCAGCCTTGGGACCCGAACGATCCGGACAATCTCCGTGTGGATATCGATGGCGTGGGGCGTTTCCTTGCCGCGCAGAAGTCCGACATCATTTGCCTGCAGGAGGTCGAGCGCGGCTACGACGGCGGGCGCCAAATCGAGCCGCCACCTCATTACAACCGGCTCAAGGACATCCTCTCCGGCTACGATTCGGTCTTCTTATATCCTCAAAAAAACCACACCGAGATTCCCTTCGGCCTCGGCCTCGCGATTTTTTCGAGGACACCATTGCGGGATTTCGAGCGGCTGGATTTGCCGGCGGCGGCGATCGAGTTCGAGTTCGGCGAAAAAAAACGGCACGCCTCCTCGCGGTTGCTGATCGGTGCGACGACCGAGATCGACGGCTCGCGGTTGCGGATTTTAAATACCCACCTGCAGGCATTTTTCATGATCGGAGCGTTGAGCGATGCCTGCCCCGAGCAGCGCAATCTCGTGGAGGCCGAACTCCGCAAGCAGAGTGGACCGGCGATTCTTGCTGGCGACATGAACGCCGCGCCTCAGGAAAGTCTCGTGGCGCAGTTTGAGGCGGCGGGTTTTTCCACGGTTCAAAAAACCGAGCCGACTTGGAAGCGTCGCCCGTATGTGGTGGACCACATTTTCCGCAATGCCGGCCTGCGGTTGGTCTCCCACCAAATCCTCCCCACGCCGACCTCCGACCATGATGCGATCGTGGCGGATTTTGAATTCGTCTAATCGCCGCGCACTTCGCGCGCAAATTCGCCGACAGCCCGCTCGATCTCCCCCGCCAAGTCCGCGCGAGGCGTGGCGAATTTTGGACGGAACCATGGAAAAAACCCGACGAGGTCGTGGAAGACCAGGATGTTCCCGTCGCAATCCTTCCCGCTCCCGATTCCAATGGTGGGGCAGAGGACAGCACGGGTGATTTGCGCCGCGAGCGGGGCGTGGACGAGTTCCAACACGAGGGCCTGGACTCCAGCCTCCGCGAGGGCTTGGGCATCGGTCGCAAGGCGCTCGGCCTCGGTGTCGCTTTTGCCTTTGATCCGGTAGCCGCCTTCCTCGATGACCCGCTGGGGAAGCATTCCGAGATGGCCGATGACGGGAATGCCCTCGGCAATGATCGCTTGAACCATCGGGAGGATTTCCCGGCCGCCCTCGATTTTTACAAGGTCTGCACCGGCCTCACGGAGGAGGTGGGAATTTTTCACCGCGAGTTCCGGCGTGGCGCAACTCCCGGCGGGAAGGTCGGCGGCGATAAGAGTTTTTTCCGCTCCCCGGGCCACGGCGCGCGTGTGGTGGAGCATGTCTGCCATGGTCACTTGGGTCGTGTCAGGTTGGCCGAGGACGACCATGCCCAGCGAGTCGCCAACAAGCAAAAGGTCCAACCCGCAGCCATCGAGCAACCGTGCTGTCGGGTAATCGTAGGCTGTCAGCCAAGCGAGGCGTCGGCCGGAGGATTTGGAGGCGCGGAGCGATGCGGGTGTGGGTTTCACGGAAAGGTCGGGGAGTATTCACGAACTGGTGTGCGGAGGCACGGAGGTTTTTTTGCAGAAAACGAATCCTGTCACGGGAAGCCAGTTGACACCTGGCGAGGCGGGCTTTTAGTGTCCGGCGTCTGCGGGGCATCCCGCCTCAAGCCGTGGGATCTGCCATCGGGACGCATTACCCATGCAATCGACTCTCGAAACACCTGTGTTGGTTCTGAATCGGCTCTGGCAGGCGGTTAACACCTGCAGCGCCAAGCGAGCCTTCACCCTCCTTTATCAAGGCCACGCTCAAGTGGTCTCCACGGCTCCCGGCAACGAATTCGTGACCCACGACTTCGCGAGCTGGCAGGATTTTTCAAACGAGAACCCTGATCGCGAGATGGTGCAGACCATTTCGATGAGAATCCGAATCCCGCGTATCATCGTGCTGTTGATGTTCGAGCGCTTGCCGAAGAAAGAGGTGAAATTCACGCGGCACAATGTCTTCGAGCGCGATGCGAACACCTGCCAATACTGCGGTGTTGTCTTCTCTCGCGACTCGCTGAATCTCGACCACATCATGCCGCGTGATCGGGGAGGGCAGACAACTTGGGAAAACATTGTTTGCTCGTGCATCCCCTGCAACACGCGCAAAGGCAACCGTCTCCCACACGAGGCTCGCATGGCGCTCATCCGAAAACCGAAGCGCCCGAAGTGGCGTCCATTCATCCACATTTCCGTTTCCACCAATCCGCATGATAGTTGGAAGCACTTCCTCGATATTGCGTATTGGAATGTCGAGTTGGGTGATTAGAGGATGAACGAATTCCTTGCCCGGATTGGGTTGGCGTTCTTTTTTTCGGCCACACTGGCGTCTGGATTCGAGATGCCCGCGGATTGCCGCCAGTGCATTCTTGGGTTGGCTCCGGATTGGAATTCCTCGCGGGTGCAGGTGCGGGTCTTTGAAAAAAAAGACGGCGCCTGGGCACAATCCGCCGGACCCTGGAGCGGGAGGCTTGGGAAAAACGGGCTGGCTTGGGGTCTGGGTTTGCATCCCGTGCCGACGGGGGTGGCTGCCAAACGCGAAGGGGATTTTCGCGCGCCGGCGGGAGTTTTTGCTTTAGGGGGAGCTTATGGCTATGCGCCGCAGATCGCGAAAAATCCCGCCCTACCGTATCGGCAGATCACAACGCGCGATCTGTGGGTGGAGGATCCCGCATCGCCCGACTACAATCGTTACTTGCGACTCCCCACCGAGCCACGCACGGCGTGGGAGAAAAAACAGCAGATGAAGCAGGGCGACCACGCGCACTCCTTGAAACTCTTCATTGCCCATAACCCCGCTCCTCGAGCGGTTCCTGGCGCAGGGAGCTCGATTTTTTTCCACATCTGGCGAGCCGAGGGCGCGAAGCCGTCGGCGGGCTGCACGGTGCTCTCGGAGCCAAACCTCCGAAGCCTCATCGCCGCGATCGATCCGGCGAAAAATCCGGTTTATGTTTTGCTGCCGGAGGAGGAATACCGCCGGTTGGCGAGGGCGTGGAAGTTGCCCTCCGTCGAGTCGCCGCGTGCCTCGCGCTGAGTGGCTAGAGTTTGTTTTCCCAGCCGAGCAGGAGATCCAAAAAACTACGGGCGCTGGGAGCATTGAGGAGTTTTTGAAGGGTCTCCGGCTTGCCGCACAGGCGGGCGATCGTGCCGACGACGCGGAGGTATTCCTGATTCAGCGCCGTGGGGATGCCGACGACGAAAACAAGCTGCACCGACCCTTGGATGTCGGGGGAGGGGAAGCCATTTGGCGAGCGTCCAGCGGACATCACGAGAGAGTTCACGGCATTCGTCCGGCCGTGGGCAATGACGATGCCGAATCCGTCGTCGGTGGAAACCGCCGGCGCGGCGCGTTCGAGAATGCTGGCGCGAAGGGTGTCCCAATTTTCGATGCGGATATCGCCGCGCAGAGGGAAGAGGAGTTCTTCCACGGCGGTGGTTTGATCGAGCGCGTCGAGTTGGAGGTTGATGTGTTCGGGAAGGAGGATTTCGGAGAGAGAAATCATATATTGCTACCGGTCCACTTGAGCTTCTGGCGAATCACCTCGGTGAATGGCCTTTCGGGGAGCATGGCCAGCGGAAGCACGCGCGGGCTTTTTTTGAGAACCAAAAGATCGCCGATGCCAAGCTGTCCGCAGCTCTGGGAATCCACGGAGACCGTGACGGTCTGCCCTGGCTTGGCGACTTGCATTTTGATGACCGAGGCGTCGCTCATCACCACCGAGCGGATCGAGAGCACATGGGGGCAGATCGGGGTGATTACGAAACATCCGCAGTCCGGCATGAGGATCGGGCCGCCGGCGGAAATGGAATACGCCGTCGAGCCGGTGGGGGTTGAAACAATGAGGCCGTCGGCGTTGTAATCGGTGAGTGGCAGATCATCGAGGCCGACACGGATTTGGACGAGTTGCGAGCGCTCGCCTCGGCTGACCACGACATCGTTCAGTGCGAAAAAGGTCCTTGAGGCTCCGTTTTTTTCCACGAGGTCGGCCTGCATGAGATTACGAGGGCTCACGATGTAATCGCGGTTCCGGATGCATTCGACAGCGCGCTGGACTTCGCCGGACCCGAGGCAGGTGAGAAATCCGAGCGTGCCGATGTTGATTCCAAAAACGGTGGGAATGGCATCGCGCATTTTCTGCACGGCTCGAAGGATCGTGCCATCGCCACCCATGATGACGAGGAGTTCACAGCGCTCGGCGAGATCCGCGATATCGAGGCTGGAGGATTTTCCCGCCAGCGGGGCGGTGGAGGCTTCGAGTTCGTAGGGCAGGCCGGCGAGATCAAGTTCCCGCACCATGGCGCGCACGACCTCGGCGGCGGCCGGTTTTTCCGCATGGGCATGGAGTCCGATCATGAATTCGGTGGGAGTTAGACAAACCCCGGCCGTGAAAGCAACGCCAACCTCGTTACCCCCTCGGGAGAATCGCTTGCACCTCCTCGGGCTGCGGGGAATAATTTGCGGCATGAGCACAGGACCTGGATCTGGTGGAAATGTCATTGCGGCCCTTTGCAGTTTGCTCATCCCTGGCTTGGGGCAATTGGTTCAGGGGAGGATTCTCGTGGCGGTCGTTTTTTTCGTGGGATCGGGGGTGTTGTGGTTCATCAGCTTCGGCACCTTGGGGTGGATCATCCACTTGTGGGCCTGCTTGAACGCGGCTCTTTGGAAGCCATAGGCATGACTCTAAAAAACTACATCAATGGACGATTCGTCTCGGCCCAAGAAGGGTCGGTGCGGGCGTTTCTCAATCCTGCCGACAACACCCAGATCGGCGAGGCGGCGGAGTCCGCGCCTGCTGACATGGAGGCGGCGATCCATGCGGCGCGCAAGGCCTTCGACGAAGGTCCTTGGCCAAGAACTCCCGCCCAGGAACGGGCTGCGAAACTCCTGAAGCTCGCGGCGTTGATTGACTCCCGCGCGGCCCAACTTGCGGAATTTGAATCCCGAAACAACGGCAAGCCCCTTCGCGAGGCGGAATACGATGTCGCCGATGCGGCGGGATGCTTCCGCTACTACGCGGGGCTGGCGACCAAGCCGCACGGTCAGACCTTCGAGGTGGGGGATCCGAACATCGTGTGCCAAACGATTCGCGAGCCGATCGGTGTTTGCGGTCAGATCATTCCTTGGAACTATCCGCTGCTGATGGCGGCATGGAAACTCGCTCCCGGCCTCGCGGCGGGGAATTGCTGCATCCTCAAGCCCTCGGAGTTGACGCCATTGTCGGTCTCCGTGCTGTTCGAGTTGATCGATGAGGTGGGCTTTCCGCCGGGCGTGGTGCAGTTGGTTTACGGCGAGGGCGCAACGATCGGGCAACATCTCGCCGCCAGTATGCTGGTGGACAAAATCGCTTTCACTGGAGGGGGAGTCACGGGCCGCAAGATCATGACGGCCGCCGCGTCGAATTTCAAAAAAGTCACCCTCGAACTCGGCGGTAAGAGCCCCAACATCGTCTTTGCCGATGCGGACCAAAACCTCGCGCTCGAATATGCGATGTTCGGAATTTTTGCCGGTCAGGGCGAGGTGTGCAGCGCCGGATCGCGTCTTTTGCTCCAGCGCTCGCTGGTGGATTCTTTTTTGCCAAGGCTCGCGGCGGCGTGTGAAAAAATCGTTGTTGGCCCCGGTCTCGACGCCGGCACCGAAATGGGACCGCTCATTTCCCGGGCCCACCAGAAAAAGGTCCTCGATTACATCCAGGCCGGCCACGATGAGGGCGCTGAGCTTTTGTGCGGAGGCGGAGGCTACACCGACCATCGCGCCGTGGGGAATTTCGTGCAGCCGACCGTTTTTTTAAGCACCTGTTCCGACATGAGAATCGTCCGCGAGGAGATTTTTGGCCCGGTGCTCGTCGTGCAATTGTTCGACACCGAGGAGGAGGCGCTCCGGTTGGCGAACGACTCCATTTACGGCCTTGCCGGCGGGGTTTTCACGAACGACGCCTCCCGCGCCCAGCGCGTCGTTCGAGGTTTGCGAGCGGGCATTACTTGGATCAACTGCTACCACCCGACCTTCAACGAGGCGCCATGGGGCGGCTACAAACAAAGCGGCATCGGGCGCGAACTCGGCACCTATGGCTACGAGGCCTACACGGAGGTGAAACAAATCACCCACTGCATCAATCCCCAGCCGCTCGGTTGGTTCAAAAATCTCGCCTGAATGCGGCTCACGAATTTTCAAGGTCAGCCGGTGATCGAATTGAAAAACGGGCCGTCCCGCGCGCTGGTCTCTCCTGCTCATGGCGCGAGGTTGCTGCAGTGGAGTGTCGGGGATTGGGAGGTTGTTCGATGGCCCGAGACGGCCGATTGGAGCAAGCCGCAGAAAGTTCGCGGCGGGAATCCGGTGTTGTTCCCCTTTATCGCCCGGAGTTTTCACGACAAGCGGATTGGATTCTGGAAATCCTCGGACGGCACTGTGCGTCCCGCCCCGATGCATGGATTCGCCCGCGATTCGGCTTTCTCGATCGTGACGGCAGACGACTCCTCGGTGGAAATGAGGCTCGAGGCGAACGACACCACGCGGGCGGTTTATCCTTTCGATTTCCGATTGGAGGTCACCCTGCGGCTCAGGGTGGATTCACTCCTGGTCTGCTACCGAGTGACGAATCCCGGTAAAGACCCGTTGCCATGGTCTGCCGGGCACCATTTTTACTTCGGCATCCCCGCCAGTGAGCGCGCTGATTGGGAGCTGGAACTTCCCTGTCGTCACTGGGCCTCTCAGGATTTTTCGACAGGGGAAATTCAACTCCGCGATCCCTCGACAGCTCGTGATGCCCTCTCCAATCCGGATTGGATCGACCGCCTGCATGTTCAGCCCGATCTCGACCGGATTCAGCTTACACACGCCTCATCGGGACGAACGATCTCGTTCCAGGACACCTCGCCGCAGTCCGGGAGTTGGTATTGTGCGACGACATGGACCGAAAAGCCGGACTCCGATTTTTTCTGTGTCGAGCCCTGGAGCGCTCTCCCCAACGCCGCCGCCAACGGCTTCGGTTTGCAAACCACCCCGCCCGGCGAATCCCTCGAAATCTCCTGCCAAATCCTCGCTCGGAACGCCTGATCGGATTTGAAATTCTTCAGCGTCGGGCTGGGAAACGGGCTTCGGCAAACCTCCACACGACCCAGGCCACCAGAAAAGAAATCAGGATCGAAACCGTCACATCCGAGGGATGGTGGGCTCCGATGCCGATACTCGCTCCGGCGATGGAGGCGGCGATCGGGATCGCAATCACGAGTCCCCATGCGGGCGAGGCGAGCATGATCACCGCGGCAAAGCCAAAGGCGGTGGCCGTGTGACCCGAGGGAAAGGAATTGTAGGCCGGAACGCCGATGAGCCACCGGCCTTCATGCCGTAGGCCGTAGAAGCCCTGCTCGATCTTGGGGCTTTCGCGCGGGCGGGTGCGCCCCGTGGTGAGTCGGGAGGCATTGGCCACCATGCCGGCGAGCGTGGAGGCTACCATCGCAATCAGGAAAATGCGGCTCCATCGGCGGCTTCCCTTCCATTTCGCAACCAGAAACCCCAGCGCTCCAATGACCATGAGTTGAGGCCAGTCCCCCCACCGGCGAATGGTCTCGTAGGTTTTGCGAAGCGGGGACTTTTTCCAGTTTGGTCCCTGCGACGCGACAAGTGTCTCGCGAACGGGATGATCCCACGAAAACGAGGCTGGGATCAAAATGACGCCCAGCAGGATAAAGAAAATCGGGAATCGGAATTTGGCGAGCAGGCTCAAGGCAATGACGCGAAGATTGGCCATTGGGAGCGGGGGCGTCAAGCAACAGACCGCAAAAAATAAATTGCCCCGCCCCTGTAGGCAGTTATGTATGTGAAGCTTTGTTTTTCACCGACTCGATTTGATTAGCACCCCAGCCCATGCAGGTTACAGAACACACGCCTGAAATTTTTGCCACCCGTCCGGAGCATTTGTTTCCTGCGGGCTTGAAAGTTGCCCGGGGCTCGACTCGGGAGCGGTCGATGATGCTGTTGTTTCTCCTGCTGGATGCGGCGGCTTGGGTGGGAACTTACTTGGCCCTGTCGGAGTTCACCGGGGATTTCAACCGATTCGGGTGGGCTGAAGTGCTTCTGCCGATGATTATTTCGGTGTTCACGCTCAGCTTGATCGGGGCCTACGACCGGCGGTCGGAGATGAAATCCCTGGGCTACACGAGCGAGCACCTGATCGCCTGTTTCGCGGCCTTTCTGCTCTCGGCTTTTGCGGTTTACTTGGTGGCGAGCTTTGGTGGCGCGGTGGCCTCGAGTCGCGCGATTTTCTCGGGTTCGTTTCTGGCTTTCACCCTTTTCTCACTCTTCCAAAGGCGGTTGTTTTACTCGACCCCAGGCATGGCGAGGGAAAATCGCCGCCTGCTAGTGATTAGCGATGCCGAGTCGGGTGAGAGGTTTTTTAAAACTTCCGCCGCAAAGGGTCTCCGGGAGCAGTTGCATTTTTTTGCCACGGGCGATGCGGAGGTCGGTCGGAATGTCGCAGGTCCTGGAACTCCGGTTTACGAGGGATTGGCCGCCGAGGTAATCAAGGATCTGGAAGGGCATTCGAACTTTGAGCACGAGGGCATCGTCATTGCCATGCACACGGACCACCTCGATAACGATGTCCTCGAAGCGCTGGTTGCCGTGCATTTCCGCGAACTGCCAGTTTATACGATGCATTCGTTCCACGAAACCTTCTGGCACAAAATGCCTCCCGACCTGCTCAGTCGGAGCTGGCCGTTGGATTCGGGGTTCCAACTCGTGCAGCACTCGGCTTTCGCTTCGCTGAAGCGGATTTTCGATCTCGTCCTGGCCTCGCTCACGCTTTTGGTCATGGCCCCGTTGATGGCCCTCGTCGCCTTGCTGATCAAGCTCGAGAGACGCGGGCCGGTTTTTTTCAACCAGACGCGCGTCGGTCAGCACGGAAGTCTTTTCACCTTGCACAAATTCCGCACGATGGAGGTCGGGAGCGAATTCAAGGGACTCTACACCGTGGAAGGTGATCCCCGCGTAACCCGTCTCGGGCATTGGCTGCGCCTCACGCGCCTCGATGAGCTGCCCCAACTCTGGAATGTGCTCCGGGGCGAAATGAGCCTCATCGGGCCGCGCGCGGAGTGGATCAAATGCGTGGAGCGCTACGAGCAAGCGATCCCTTATTATCACTTCCGTCACCTCGTCCGGCCGGGCATCACCGGTTGGGCCCAAGTGAATTACCCCTACGGGGCCAGCATCGAGGATACGATCGAGAAATTGATGTATGACCTCTACTACATCCGGCACTTTTCCATTGCGCTCGATGCCACCGTGATCCTGAAAACTCTTCATGTGATGCTTTTCGGCAAGGGCCGGTGAAACTCGAAAATTCTGCCAACCGAAATTCCCTCGGGGACTTTCTGCCCCTCGCTGCCGGTCTCGCAGCCGTGTGGTGGCTTGCCATTCGGATGCTTTGGTCTGATTGGGAGATCGATCCGCAATACAGCTACGGATTTCTCGTTCCCCTTCTTTGCGCCGGGCTGTTTCTTCAACGCTGGGGAGACCGCCCGGCGGCGGCGCCGCCCGCCAACCTGACGCGGAACCTCCTTCTCGCCCTCCCTCCGCTGGTTTTCCTTGCGGGAATTCAGCCGTTTTTCGAAGCCAACCCCGAATGGCGTATTCCGGGGATGTTCGGAGCGATCAGCGCGGTGGCGATCTCGTTGGTGTTGGTTCACTCGCTGGGCGGCCGGCCTTGGCTTAGGCACTTTTTTTTCCCGATCGCATTTTTTCTAATCGCCGTTCCCTGGCCGCGCAACGCGGAGGAGGCATTTATGGGATTTCTGATGGAAAAAAACGCCATCGCGGCGCTTGAGGTCCTTCATTGGTGCGGTTTCGAGGCCGTCCGGCGCGGAAATCTGATCTCGGTGCCGGGCGGATTGATCGGCGTGGAGGAGGCCTGTAGCGGAGTGCGCTCCCTGCAAAGTGGCCTGATGGCTTCGCTGTTTTTCGGGGAGATTTTCCGGTTCGGGCTCTTCACGCGCGGGATGCTGGTTTTTTCAGCCCTGGGATTCGCCGTTTTTGGGAATTTCATTCGTGCCACCACGCTCTCGCTCGTCGCCGCCACGCAGGGCCTGGCCACTTTGGAGTCGTGGCATGACGCCGCTGGCTTCGCGACCCTGGCTTTCACCCTGGGTTCCTTGTGGCTTCTCTCGTATGCCCTTCACTACCGGCGGACTCGCCACATGCCTCCGCAGAAACTGCCGTCACCCCCTCCTGCCCCCGAGGTGCCGGGTCAGCTCCGAAGGGCCGCTTATTTTGGATTCGCGCTCTTGGTTCTTTCGCTGGGTGGAACGGAGGCATGGTATCGCCTACATGAACGCCAGTCGCCTTTCTCGGCCGGCTGGACCATCCGTGAAGGCACGGCCGGAACGAAGCCCATCCCCGTGGCCGACAAAACACGCCGGATTCTGTTTTTCCCCGAGGGATTTTCGGAAACCTTCCGAGATGCCCAAGAGCGCCCCTGGCAGTTTTTCTATTTTCGCTGGCCCGCCGGTCGCACGGCGGCGCAGGCCATCAATATTCATAATCCCGAGACCTGCCTCGGAAGTATCGGAATGAAAATGGTGCGCCAGCTTGACCCTCTTGAAATCCGTGCAAAGGGAATCATCTTGCCATTCAATGTGTATCTTTTCTCCGATAGGGGACGGCCAATTCTTGTTTTTCATTCGATTATTGCAGACCGCCAACCGGATTCCCATAATGCGCCCATGTTGGAATCTGAAAGGGGCAGCGGCTCAAGCCAGGGAAGATGGGCTGACGTTGCAAATGGAGTCAGGAATCGCGGTCAGCGTCTATTGGAAGCCGCCGTGTGGGGAACGGATCATGTCGCAGAAGCGAGCGTGGTCCTTCAGCGTTATTTGGAGCAATCCCTGGAAGTCGGCCCCCCAGCCGTCCAGCCATGAGTGGAATGTTTGATAAAAAAGAGCCCCTTCGTGGTTCCGAGGTCCTGCCTCCCAACAGCGAGGAAAATTCCGGCCCCGTTTCCCTGCCTAATCACAATCACCTGCCGGATTACGATGACGACCGTGGCCATAAGCAACCCACCCACATCCTTCGGGATATTTTCTTCGACATCCGCTTCCAGATTGTCGCGGGCATCCTGATTTTTTGCATTATCGCCGCACTCTCCGCCCCGCCGGTTTACCGCAAGTTCAAGGTCTGGCGCGCAAGCCAGTTAATGGATCGCTGCGAGCAATACGGAGCCGCCGGAAATCTCCAAAAGGCGTTTATTTTCATGCGACAGGCCGTCGTCCTTGCTCCCGGGGATGAAGGCATCTTTCGCCGCGTCCGGCTCTTCAATGCCAGTATCGGGGACCAGGCCGCGCTTGGGATTCTGGAGGCCCTGATGCTCGAAGGCCAGGCCCGGCCCGACGAATTAATCCTCCTTGCCGAGCAATCCCTCGTTTTCCGCAAGACCGCCATCACGAAAGAAGCCTTGAAAAAACTCGAGGCCCATCCCTCCGCGCGCCGCACCATCGTTGAGATGCGGCTCACCGCCTCCGAGGGAAATCCCCAAGCCGCCGTGGACCTCGCCCGATCTTCGTTGAAGAATTTTCCAGTCGTCGAAGGCGAGAAAATCATGCTCGCCACGGCCGATCTCGTTCTGAAAACCAACCCCGAAGTCAGTCGTCAAATCCTCACTCCTCTTTCCAAAAAGAATTCTGAAAACGGCCTCGCCGCGCTTCGTTTGCTGGCCAGTCAGTCGCTCGAAGCGGGAGCCAAAAACTCCCCTGAATCCATCACCCTTGTGAAAAGCCTCGAAGCCCACCCGCTCCGTGCCAATGCCGATTACTTACTCGCCGGACGACTGCGAATTCTCCACGACCCCGCTGCCAAGTCGGCCGTTCTTTCCCAACTCTCCGCCCGCCTCTCCACTCAGAACGAGGAGGAGCAAATCAGCTACGCGCGATGGTTGGCCGCCCGCCAATTCCAAGAAGAATCCCTCGCCTTTATCGGCCGCGACCGCGCCCTTGCCAAAACCGAGTGGCTCCTCATCTATCTCGACTCCCTCGCCGGACTTGGCCGCTGGAATGATGTTTTCACCATGCTCGATGCCAATACCGTCTCGGGCCTGTCTGAAAGTATTCGGATGCTGTTCCTGGCACGCGCCGCTGAAAAATCCGGCGACTCCGTGAACGCCTCCAAGAACTGGCGCGAGATGCACCGGTCCCTCCAATACGAAAAACCCGAGGTCGTTTCGTTCGTGGCCTCCTACACGGTGCGGATTGGCGAAAACAAACAAGCCGCCAAGGTTTTCACAATCCTCGCCGGTCGGCGCGAGACGGCTCTGGAAGGCTATCTCGGCATCATCCGATGCACCCCGAAAAACTCCCCAGCCATCGACTTGATTCCAATTTACAACGAATTCCTCGAAGTTTTTCCGAACCTCGAAGAGGCCCGCAGCGACCGTGCCTACCTGCAACTCCTTACGAACCAGAGCGGATTCGATGCGGCCGTGCTTGCCAGAGAAAACCTCAAGAAATCTCCGAATTCCCTCGCCGCGATGAGCATCGCCGCGCTCGCTCTCTTAAAGGATGGAGAGCCCGCCCAAGCCGATGAAATCTACAAGGACAAGCTCATCGCCTGGTCCACCGCACCCGACCCTTGGAAAAATATCCGCGCCGCCGTGCTCTACGCCAACGGCAAAAAATCCGAGGCCGACGAGATCGCATCCACGATCGATAAAAACCAACTCCGCCCCGAGGAGCGCGCCCTCCTGCCCGCCGAATAGCCACCATGCCTCCCGGCGTCGCAAAGTCCGCCACTTGCCGACAGGACGAAGTCCTCCGCGAAATCAAATCCTCCGGCCCGCTCCCCGTCCGCCCCCTCGCCGATAAACTTGGCCTCAGCTACATGGGCGCGAAATCCCACTGCCTCGCCCTCGAAAAACGCGGACTCCTCGCCAGCCGCAATACCCACCGCGGCCCCGGTCGCCCGCTGCTCGTCTATGCCCTCACCCGCCGCGGCCAGGCTTGGTTCGAGGAAAACGACAACGCTCCCGCGATCTCCATCCTCCGCCACGCTCAAAACCTCTTCGGTTCCGCCAGCGCCGGGAAGCTCCTCTTCCTCTACTTTCAAGAACGCCTCGAAAAATACCGCACCTCAATTCCCGCCAACCTCCCGATCCCTGAAAAAATGGAACGGCTCACCGCCCTGCGCGATGCCGAGGGCTACATGGCATCCCTCGAGATCGGCTTCCGAATTGTCGAGCGCCACAACCCCCAGGCCGCGCTCCACAAGGCTTTCCCCGAGGCCGACACCCTGGAGGAATCGATGTTTCGCCAAATCCTTGGCGTCCCCGTGCGGCGCAAAATTCAAATCCTCGGCGAGCAATACGAAATCCGGCACGAACTCCACACGCCGCTCTCCCAGCGACCGGCCTGATCCCCGCTACTCGAGCGAGTATTTCCGTCCCGGCACCGGAATCACCACCTCGGCCCCCTCGAGCCCCTTGAAAAATTCCAGCTGGAACCACTGCATCGCCGGCTCATCGCCATGCACCAGCACGATCTTCGCCGGTTTCAGGGCCAGCACATAGTTCCGCAAAGTCTCCCGACTTGAGTGAGCGCTGAAGCTGAATTCCTGCACGCGGCAACGCACTGGCACGGCGGGGAAATCCTTGTCGAGCTTCACCTCGTCACCCGGCGCCGCCTTGCGGACTTTTGCCGCCGGGGAGTCGGGGTCGGAATAGCCAACAAACAACAAGGTCTGCGAGGCATCACTCAGAATCCGCCGCGCGAAAATATTCGAGAGAGTGTGTTCCGTCATCATCCCACTCGAGAGAGCATAGATCGCCTTCTTGCGAGGCATCGCATCCACAATCTCGCGGCCCGACAGCACATACGGCGCCATCTCTTGGAGTAGCTGCAACTCGGGATGATTCCGCGTCGAGTTCCCTGCCAGCGCGTCATAGACCGTCGTGACCTTCACGCTCAATCCACCGATGTAGATCGGCAGCGCCGGAATTTCGCCGTGGAGCCGCATTTTCCAAAGGATCGCCAGGATTTCCTGCGTCTTGCCGAGAGCGAAAACAGGAATCGTCACTGTCCCGCCCTCATCGATTGCCCGCCGCACCGCACGTGAAAACTTCTCCTCCTCACTCGCCCGCGAGAAGCCCGCCGGCGTCTGCGCATCGCCGCGCGTCGTCTCCATGATCAAAAAATCCACCCCGCCCTCGGGAAAAGCCGCCCCGCTCATGATCGTCTGGTTTTCGAAATTCACATCGCCCGTGTAGAAAAGTGACTTCCCCTTGTGCCGAATCATCACGCCCGCCGAACCAAGAATGTGGCCGGCGTGGTAGAACTCGAAAGTCACCTCGTCCTCGTCCACCGACGGCTCGCCCGCGAGGTTGTAGCGCTGGCGCAAGCCGCACCGCACCCAGGCCTGCTCGCAAAAGTCCACCCCACGGTGGGTGAAGAGTGGATACTCCATCAGGCTCAACTCCTCCCGCTGCCGCGTCATCACGCTCACCGAATTGTGCAGCATGATCTCGCAAATGTGCGCCGTCGGCTCGGTCAAGAAAACCGGCGCCTGCGGCTCGCGACGCGTCAGCACCGGCAACGAACCGATGTGGTCCTGGTGCGCGTGGGTGATGATGATCGCATCCACCGAACCCTCGGGAACTTTGGAAAAATCGGCCGTCATGCCGAGTCCATCGACCTTCGGGTCCGCGCCGGCATCGAGTATAATATTTTTCCCCCCGACCCGGATCCAATATGAGTTCGCACCGATTCCCAAGTGGCGCGTGAGATTAACAAAATCCATTCCGGCGGAAGGTGCGTCCCCCCGCCCATTAGCTCAATTCAAAAATGCCCCGCCGCGTTGACTCTCCCTCCGACGGCACATAGGCTCCGTCAGGTGAAAAAAAAACGGCTGCACATGGAAAGGCTTCTGAGAAAAGTCCCCGGCCTCAGCGAACACGAAAGGTTCCTGTTCGCCCGAAGCCTCTCCGCAACACCCGACGAAAGGTGGGCGATGCACCAAGCCCATCTCCGCTCGCTCGGCTTGTTGACGCGCTCACAGAGGAAGGCATTCGGTTTCAATTTGCCGGAATGACGGCTGCCATTCTGCAAGGAGTCCCTGCGACCACCTTGGACACCGACATCTGGCTGGAGTTGCCAGAGCGCCGATATGTGAAGGCCCTCGATATCGCAAAAAAACTCGGCGCCGAAATCCTTGCTCGAACTGTCGTGGCACTCGCCGACGACACGCTCGTGAATTTTCTTTATCGCATCGATGGACTCAAATCCTTCGCCGACGAGTATGACCACGCCGTTGCGCTGGATTGGAATGGACGCCAGATTCGCGTTCTACCTCTCCAAAGAATCATCGCCAGCAAGAAGCACATCAAGCGACCGAAGGATATCGCCCACCTCCCGCTGCTGAACCAAACGCTGAAACTGAAAAAGAAGGTTAGCGAGTAGTCCTTAGCCCCGCCCCTCGTCGGCATCGATGTATTGGAACATCGTCAGGATGTCGTCGCGGCCCTCGAAGCCGCTCTCTTTTTTCCGTCGCACGAGAGTCTCCGACAACTCGTCATTCCAACCCCGCTTCAGCATGAAGCCATTCCATATCTCGATCTGCTCTTCCGAGGGCCGAGTGCCGTTTTGGAAACACCACGCGAGGATTTCGTCGTCGGTGCCGCCCTCGCCCACGCGGGCGCGGAGGGTTTCGTATGGCACGCCGACCAGCGAGTTCGCCCGCTCGTCGAAGCCCTTGCCGAGATTGGCGTGGAGCTCGGGATGCAACTCTCCGGCATTCATCAACCGGATTTTGTCGATCATCCGGCCGAAGTAGACGATTCCACCGACGGTGTCTTTGGGTGAGCGTGGATATTTCATGGAGGGGAAAATAAAACAGCCCCCTCGGAGCGGGAAGCTTTTCCACCGCCCGGCGCCGCTGTAGTCGTTCCGCTCATGAAATCCCACCGCAAGGAACTCTGGTTCGAAATCCCCCGCCGGCGTGCGTTTTTGAATATCACCCCGGAGGTCCAGGCCTGCCTGCGCGAGAGCGGCATTCGCGAGGGCCTCTGCCTCGTGAACGCCATGCACATCTCGGCCAGCGTCTTTATCAACGACGACGAGTCCGGCCTGCACCGGGATTTTGAAAAGTGGCTCGAAAAGCTCGCGCCCGAGCATCCCCATGCCCAATACGCGCACAACGGTGCCGAGGACAACGCCGACGCCCACCTCAAGCGCACGATCATGGGCCGCGAGGTCATGGTGGCGGTAACCGATGGCCAGCTCGATTTCGGCCCGTGGGAGCAGATCTTCTACGGCGAATTCGACGGACTCCGCCGCAAGCGCGTCCTCGTAAAAATCATCGGCGAGTAGCCGGACGCCGGTGCAGCTTGAAAAAAACCCGGCGGGCAATAGGTTTCTACCCGCCATGACGACATTCGATCCGTCCCGCAGAAGCCGCACCTCCCCCGCGCCGGCGCGTTCATCCGCGCGGAGGTGGGTTTCTTGACTGCCGCCGAGCGTCGGCGACTCGTCGAAGAGCGCAAGGCCCGTTCGGCCGTGTGGAGGGTGATCCATTGGCTGGGCTCGATGCAGCTCGCCCTCATTCTTCTCTCCACAATCGCCATCGCCTGCGCCGCCGCCACGATCGCGGAATCCGAGTTCAGCACAAAAGTCGCGCAGGTTTATATCTACAAGGCCCCGTGGTTCATCGTCTGGCTGATCGTTCTTTGCGTGAATCTCCTGGCCGTCACGATCACCCGCTGGCCTTGGGCAAAAGCCCACACCGGCTTCATCATCACCCATTACGGAATCATCACCCTGCTCATCGGCGCGATGATCGGCCTCCAGACTGGCTTCGAGGGAAATGTCACTCTGCACAAGGACAAGCCACCCGTCCGCAAGCTCACCATCAACCGCAGCATCATCCAGGTCGAAAGCCCGAACGACACCGCGCTCTATGTCATGCCATTCGACGCCTCCGCTGCCCGACCCAGCGAGAAACGCCCGCGCGTTTTCGAGGTTCCCAAGACCGATCTCGAAATCATCGCCGATGGCTTCAGTGACAATTTGATCAAAGAGGAAAAGCTCGTTCCTGCCGAGGGTCGCCAGCCCGGCGTGTCGCTCCGCTTCACCAGCGCCCGCATGGGCCAAAACCTCGAAATGCCGATCGTCCTCGAAAACTCCGCGCCACAGGAGAAGGACTTCTTCGGCCTCGCGCGGATCGTTTTTCAAAAAGACCTCCCCCCGCCCAAATCTTCGGGTGGAGCCGAAACCCAGATGGTTTTTGGGAAATTCGCCTCGGTTGTGCAGGGCGAAAAATCCACCGGCTTCCAAGTCATGCTCAGCGCCGACGGCCGCAAGGTCACCATCACTCCCCCCGACGGCGCCTCGGCCACCTACCTCCGCGAGGAGATCATGAAAAAGCCCGTCCCCACGATGGGCGCCACGGTGACCGTGGAGGACTACTGGCCGGATTTTGAAATGCGCGATGGCAAGCCCGCCACGAAATCCGACCAACCGCTCAACCCCGCCGCGATTGTGCGCGTTCAGACCACTTCCTCGGACCCCGCCGATACCAAGCCCACTCTTCTCCTCGCGCCAACGGCCGATGGCATGCGCTACCAACTCCAGCGCCAAGGTGCCACCTACGCCTCGGGCGAAGCCAAAACCGGCGAGTCGTTTTCCACCGGTTGGGCTGATTGGAGCGTGGAGCTGAAAGCCTTCTATCCCGAGGCGAACATTGTCAGCACCATGATCCCCGGGCCGCCGCTGCCCAAGGACGAGCAGGGCATCCCCGGGTTCCGGGCCCGCCTCGTTTCGCCGGAAATCCCAAACTCCGAAAAACGCTGGATCGCCAGCGGCGACATCACCTCGCTCACCGACGGAAAAAATGTCGTCCGCATCGGTTACGGTCTCGAACTCCGACCCGTGCCTTTCACCATCCGTCTCGTGAATTTCGAGGTCCCGCGCTACGAGGGCACCGACAAACCCTCGAACTTTATCGCCACCGTGGAATTCAAGGAGGACGGCACGGGCCTCACCAAAACCGGCACCGCTCGGATGAACCACCCCGCGAGCTTCCCCGGAACGCTGTTCGCGAATTTCACCGGCATCAACTACAAGTTCTCCCAGGCCGAGTGGAACCCCCGCGACCTCGGCGAGACAACGCTCCAAGTCCTCTACGATCCCGGCTGGCTGTTGAAATGGCTCGGTTCGCTCGGCATCTGTATCGGCATCACCATCATGTTCTACGGAAAACCAAAAACGAAAAACGCATGAAAAACCTCGCCCTACTCGCCACTCTGTTTTTCGTCCTCGCCGCCCCCGCGCGCGGACTCGACCTCTCGAAGCTCGAAGCCGTCCCGATCCAGGAGGGCGGCCGCAAAAAGCCATTCCTCGTTTTCGCCGAGGAATCCCTCCTCGGAATGACCGGCAAAGCCCGCTACAAAAAAGGCGACCAAAAGCTCCCCGCGCTCCTCGTCGTTAGTTCTCTCTGGCTCTCGCCCGTCGGCTGGGAAAACGAACCGCTCATCCTCATCGGAAACAAAAAATTCAAAGAGTCGATCGGCCTTGATCCTACCAAAAAACTTTTCTCCTACCGCGAACTCGCCGCGAGCGACGGCCTCCGCGCTGCGCTCGAAAATGTCTCCGCCCTCCGCGCCAAAAATCCCAAAGCCCAACTCGATGCCAACGAGCGCGAGGCCTCGAATATCGGCATGCGCCTCGCCTTGTTCGAAGGCATCATCAGCAACCAACTCGTCACCCTCCTTCCCACCGGCGCCGCCGCTTGGAGTCCCCTCGGCAAGGATGATCCTGCCCTAGCCAAGCTGCGCGAGGGTTTCACCAAGTCCGACCAGAAAATTTTTGACGAAGGCGCCGCACTCCTCCTCTCCGAGCAATCCCGCGAGGAGGCCCGCTTCCAAGCCGATCCCGGCAAAATCTCGCTCGAGCTCACCTACCAAAAACTCCACCCCGCCCGTTGGGCCTGGATTCTTTATCTCGTTGCTGGCATCGCCCTCCTCGCCATTCCCGGCCGCGCGGGCTACGGGCTCGGCTGGCTTTTCGCTGGCGCCGGATTCCTCATGCAGTTCGTCGGCATCCTTCTCCGTGTTCTCATCTCCGGCCGAGCACCGGTGACGAACATGTATGAATCCGTCGTCTGGGTCGCCTTCGGCACGATCCTCTTCGCGCTGATTTTCGAAGCGATCTACCGCAGCCGGTATTTCCTCCTCGGCGCAGTTCCTGTGGCTGTCGCCTCCCTCATTCTTGCCGACACCCAGCCCGTCATCCTCGACCGATCGATCCACCCACTCGTGCCGGTGTTGATGGATAATTTCTGGCTCACCACGCATGTGCTCACGATCACGCTCAGCTACGCCGCCTTCGCCCTCGCGCTTGGAGTCGGTCACATCATCCTCGGCAAATCCCTCTTCGGCTCCAAAGCCTCGCCCGCCCTCCACAATTACCTCTACCGCACGCTTCAGATCGGCGTCCTGCTGCTCGCTGTCGGCACCATCCTCGGCGCCGTGTGGGCGAACTACTCGTGGGGCCGCTTCTGGGATTGGGACCCCAAGGAAACCTGGGCGCTCATCGCGTTGCTCGGCTACCTGTTCCTCCTTCACGGCCGCATCGCCGGCAAATGGGGAGGATTTGGCATGGCCGTTGGCGCAGTGCTCGCCTTCCAAAGCGTCATCATGGCCTGGTATGGTGTGAACTTCATCCTCGGTGTGGGCTTGCACAGCTACGGCTTCGGCAGCGGCGGCCTCCCCGGTGCCGTCACATTCGTCAGCATCGAAGTCGCCTTCGTCCTCCTCTGCGTGTGGCGTCACTACGCCACCATCTCCAAAGCCAAACCCGCCTGACCCGCCTCCAGGCGTCCCAGTCCGAAATCCTTGGAGGGCTGACCTCCGTGTCAGCCCAAAATTCAGGCGCAACCGCGCCGTTCTGCTTTCACCAAAACCTCCCGCCGAGCCGCCGAAGCGCAGAGAAAAACAAGAGGGGGGCGCGGCCGTCTCGACCGTAAAAGACACTGGCCCGCGAATAAGAAGAATTCTCACAAAAAGCCATGAAAGTTCCAAGACCAGGCGAAGCGAGGTTGGCTGAAAATCATTAAGCTTGGAGACTTTAGTATGAGCCCTCCCCTTGCGGGCTTGCCGAGCACCCTAGTGATCAAACTGCTATAAGGTGATCAATGCGGGTTTTGATACGGGATAATTCGACCGAGATGCTTCGGATGATCGCCGGCCCGGAATACACGAAGCCCGTGTAAATCTGAACCAGATTGGCGCCCGCTTCGATTTTTTTGCGGGCGTCCTCCGCGCTCATCACGCCTCCTGAGGCGATGATCGGGAGCGAAGTTTGGCGACGCAGGGATTTAACCACTTCTGTGGCTCGCTCGGAAAGCGGCGCGCCACTTAGTCCGCCTGCCCGGCGAACTGCGGACGGCAGCGATGTTTGATCGAGTGTGGTGTTTGTCGCTATGAGTCCGGCGATCCCTTCCTGCATCGAGACTCCCGCGATCTCCTCGATCTGCGACTCGCTTAAATCAGGGGAGATTTTGACCAGCACCGGTTTTCCTCCATCGACCATACGCACCGCCCGGACGATCCGGCTCAACGATTCCCCGGCTTGGAGAGCACGAAGCTCCGGCGTGTTTGGGGAGCTGACATTAATGGTGAAGAAGTCCCCGTAAGGTTGGAGAAGCCTGAAACTCGCGACATAGTCGGATGCCGCCTCCCTGTTGGGGGTGACTTTCGATTTGCCGATATTGATGCCCACGGGAACACGGGGCCAATGGCCGGAGGCTTTCAGCCGGGCCAATCGCTTGGCGACGGCATCAGCACCTGCGTTGTTGAATCCCATCCGGTTCACGAGAGCCCGCTGTTCAGGATGTCGGAAGCAGCGTGGCTTGGGGTTTCCCGGCTGAGGCAATGCGGTGACTGTTCCCGCCTCGATGAAGCCGAAGCCGAGCGCCTCCCAGGCGGGCAGGGCGCGGGCGTCCTTGTCCATTCCGGCACCAAGACCGACGCGGTTGGGAAAATTGAGGCCGAAGAGCTTCACCGGATCGCTGGGCATCGACCCGAATGCCCACCTTAAAACAGGAGAGGGCGTAAGTCGCAGGCCGGCTACCGCCAAACGGTGCGCCGGCTCCGGCGGCAGCAGGAACAGAAATGGTTTCAGAAGTTTTGAGTAGATGTCCATGGCCCTACAATTTTCCAGTGTCCTTTTCAGCGCAACCCAGACCGGCCTTGGGTTTTTCCCGCACGGATTGTTTTTTCAATTTCAACAGTGGTGAACGCGAGCAAGGCTCCTCCCAGAATGATGGCCCAGGCTCCCCAGCCGAGAGGAGCGGTTTGGAAGAGTCGGTTCATCGCGGGTGAATAGGTGAAAAAGAGTTGCAGGCCCACCATGACGGAGGCTCCGGCCAAGGCCAGGGGGTTCGAGAAAAACGGAATCCTAAAAAGCGGGCGCTCCAGCGAGCGGCAATTGAAAAGATAGAATGTCTCGATGAGCACAATCAAGTTCACCACCGCTGTCCGGGCCTCGGCCACGGTATCCCCGGTCAGGCGCATTTGGCTGAAGAAAATTCCCAGGCCTCCAAGCACAATGAATGCCCCCACCATGCAGGTTCGCAGCACGAGCACGGAGGTGAGTAGCGGTTGCGAGGGCGAGCGGGGCGGACGGAGCATCAAACCGCTTTCCTTCGGCTCGAAGACAAGCATCAAGCCGAGAAGGATCGCAGTGGACATATTGACCCAGAGCACCTGAACCGGAGCGATCGGCAGGGTAATGCCGAGGAGGATCGAAACCAAAACAATGCCGCCTTCCCCCAGGTTGGTCGGGAGTGTCCACACGATGAATTTCCGCAAGTTGTCGAAGACACCGCGGCCCTCCTCCACCGCCGCCTCGATCGAGGCGAAATTGTCATCCGTGAGGATCATGTCGGCCGCGCCCTTGGAGACATCGGTTCCCGCGATGCCCATGGCAATGCCGATATCCGCCTGCTTAAGCGCAGGGGCGTCGTTTACGCCGTCGCCGGTCATCGCCACCACATCCCCCTTCCGCTGCAGGGCACGCACCAAGCGAAGTTTCTGCTCTGGAGCCACCCGGGCAAAGACCTGTGTCCGCTCCGCAAGGGAGGGCAGATCCTCTTCGGTAATCCCCTCCAATTCCCGCCCGGTGACAGCTTTCACCTCTTCGCCAGCGGGAACCAAGCCGATCCGCGAAGCAATCACCTTGGCCGTGGAGGCGTGGTCGCCGGTGATCATTTTCACGGCGATGCCGGCTCGTTGGCACTGCGCGACGGCACGCACGGCCTCCGGTCTCGGCGGGTCGATCATTCCCTGCAGTCCAAGAAAAGTGAGCCCTTCCCGCACATGGTTGTGTCCAAACTCCTCGCCATCCACATCCAGATGCCGACGCGCCATCGCGAGCACTCGCAATCCCTGCGAAGCCATGGCCTCGACCGCCTCTTGCGCCCGCTCCGCATCCAAAGGCACCAAGTGCCCGTTTGCATCCAGCGTATCCACACACCGCTCCAGCAGCCGCTCCACGGCACCGACCTTGTAAACCACGCCACCCGAAGGCCCACAATGCAAGGTGGCCCGGAACATGTGGGCCGACTCGAAGGGAATCATCCCAACGCGGGGCACCTGCACATGGATATCCTCGAAAAAAATCCCCGCCTTTGCGCCCGAGACCAGCAATGCGGTCTCGGTGGGATCCCCATCCGCAGTCCACGCCCCGCCCTCTCCGCACACGAGTTGCGATTCGTTGCAGAGCACGCCAGCCACCAGGCATTCGCGCAAGGCGGGCCGGGACGCCGCCTCTACTGGAGCGTCTTGGTATAGGATTTTTCCCAAGGGGTCGTAGCCATTCCCGGTGACATCGAAAAACTCGCCACCTGCGTGGATGAGTTGGACTGTCATCCTGTTCTCGGTGAGCGTCCCGGTTTTATCCGAGCAAATCACTGTTGTGCCGCCCAGGGTTTCGACGGCGGGGAGTTTGCGGATGATCGCCCTGCGCTTGGCCATGCGGTTCACGCCGATCGCCAGGACGATGGTGACGGCGGCTGGCAAGCCCTCGGGAATTGCTGCCACCGCCAGCGCAACCGCCGCCAGGAACATCTGGAAAGCCGGTTCGCCTCGCAGAATTCCCACAGCAAAAGTCAGCGCCGCCAGGCCAAGGATCACCCATAGGAGGGCTTTGCCGAAGGCCTTGATCTTTCGCGTGAGCGGCGTGTCGAGATCCTCGGCTTCCGAGATGAGCTGGGCGATGCGGCCCGTTTCGGTCGAATCGCCTGTGGCCCATACCAAGCCTTCACCTCGGCCCGAGACAACCATTGTCCCTGCATAGGCGTTGCATTTCCGGTCCGCCAGCGGGGCGTCCTCCTCCACGGAATCCACCTCTTTCGCGACGGGAAGCGATTCGCCCGTGAGCGCCGACTCGTCCACATGCAGGTTCGTGGCCTCCAGGAGCCGGAGATCCGCGGGCACGCGGTCGCCTGCCTCGAGGATCACCATGTCGCCGGGAACAAGGTCCCTGGATTCCAAACGCAAACGCCGCCCGCCGCGTCGCACCGTGGCGCAGGTCTTAACCATTCGCCCCAGCGCCTCGATCGCTTTTCCCGCCTTCGATTCCTGGATGAATCCGATGATGGCATTCAAGACGACGACACCAGCGATCACGGAGGAATCCACCCATTCGCCCAACGCCGCAGTGACCGCCACCGCAGCCAGCAGCGCGTAAACCAGCGGTGCATGGAATTGAAGCAAGAAAATCTTCCATACCGGAGAGCCACTCTTGGCTGTAACCACATTCGGTCCGTATTTTTCGAGCCGCTGCTGCGCCTCCCGATCATCAAGTCCCCGGCTGGGATCGACCTCCAATCCCGCGGCAGCCACGCTTGGCTCCAGATGGTGCCATATCACTTTGGTGTTCATGTCAAAAGTTCCGGGTGCCCCAGCGTGTTTTCAAGTAAAAGTGGCCTTTCTCAGGTGTTGTTCGGATTAGGCGGAGCGGCGCTTGCCTTTGATCGACGCGCTGATCGCTGGCTGCGCCTCGGCCAATGATATGGAATTGGTTCATCGGGACAGCCACATGGATCGCCTTTCCGGGGAGAATCCGAGGACCATTTCCCTTCCGACAAAATCCTGATCCCAAATCCTCCTGATACTGCTGAGCTGTGCGGGTTTCTTGGGGGGTCGGTGAGCTTGCCAGTGCCGCGCAATTCAACGAGTTTTTAAAGAAACTTGGGAGTCGAACCATGGAAAATATTGCCGCAAAAATCGGTCTCGAGCCGCAACCGGCCGTCATCGGCCAGCGCCTTCGCACCTATATCAATCTGAAACTCGCGGCGATCGGTTGTCCGGTGGCCGACCTCGCCACTGATGAGAACGGCTTTGGCAATCTCGCCGAGTCGATGCTCGCTCACAATCGCGAGACCGCGCGGTTGCTTTCGGATTACCAATGCCCTGCCGATTGGCGCATTCAGCGGTTTCTAGACGAATACCTCCACGAGACGGGGAAAACACCGCGCCTGCCTTCGCAAACTTTCATCCTCGACCGTCACGGCCTCGCCCGCGCGCTGTCGCTGCCGGCGGAGGGCGACGAGTTCGTTTCGGATATCGTCAGCAGTTACCGCGTTCGGCAAGGTGTGCTGCACAATCCCGCCAAGGACCGCCGCACGACGCAGGGCGTCTTTCACATTGCCGACGGCGGGTTGCCGATTCCTGATGACAAAAAAGCCGTTCCCTTGGTGGCCTTTGCCCGGATGCTGGAAATCGCCCTCGTTCCCCCTCGCGATTTGATGCGGCTGCCTTTTACGGCAGGCCGGAGCGAGGAGGCAGCGTGCATGGTTTCGCTGTTGCTCCGCCCGCTTGTCTGCCCCGCCGTTCCGGGCTTCACCCCCGAGAAGCGCATGGAGATCCGTTTCTTCGCGCCGGGAAATCTCGTGAGCAACCTCGACTTCGTCGAAAGCATCTTTGGAAACGCCGGCGATCCCTTCCTGCCGCAGAACGACGCCGGGCTGGATTCTGAGCACTGGAGCGGCCACACGGGCTGCGTGATCCTCGCCCCGCATCTCACCCGCGTCACCAAGCGCGAGGCGGGCCTGCCGCACTGGGACAGCGCCACCGAGCGTCAGCGCCGCGATGGCATGTGCTGGAAAAACGGGGACGAATTCTACAACGACGGTTCGGCCTTCAAGCTCACCGCCCGCAATAAATCCGGCGTGATCGTCACACTCATCGCCGACAATTATTTCGGCTACTGCAAAAAGGAGGTGAAGACCCAGATCGGTTTTGCTGCGAACCTTCTCGGCCGCGCCGAGGAGGAGCACTCGGGCGGCGCGCTGGTTTTTGCCGCCTACGACCTCGGCGAGGAATTCGATGGATCGCTCCATGTGCGTCACCGTGGGCACACTCTGGAAGAGGCCGCGAGGCTGCTTCCGGATGCGATCGAGTTGCGCAAAGGAGGCTACGCGGTGGACAAAAACCACCCCGAGATTTTCTACATTCCCACCGAGGCGAAGGTGAGTCTGCAAACCCTGCGCGTCTCGTGGATCGATTCCGACGGCACCGATCAGTCGCTGAAGCTCCTGCCGGGCCGGTATTACACCCGACCCTCGGGCTACCGGATTCATCTTCACCGCAACGAGGGCGACCGCCGCTGGAGGCTCGTCGGCACACGGGCGGATGCGGTGTTTTGCCACAAGCCCTGCACCGTCTCGGGCGGCGGAAAATCCGAAATCTCGAAATCCATCGCCGACGCCATCATCCAGGGGCCGGTCTATGTGTCGGATTTCAGGGAGGACTTCGACCGCGTCGGCGAACTCCTCGCCCGCGACTACTCGAACCGATTCCGTGATTCCGCACGCAACGGCAAGGACCTCCGCCCCGTGCTCAGCGCCGAGCGTTCCCTTGGATCGGTGATCAAACTTTTCACGCCCTCTCCGGCCGAATTCTCGGACGAATACAACGCCTGGCTCGATGCCGTGCCCCAACATGTGAAGGAGCTGCTTTTCGTGGTGAAGCGTTATCACAACGCCAGTCTGGGTGATGACTGGCGATCGCGCTTCTCTGTGGACTCCGTCAACGGCCGCCCGGGTCACGAACTCAAATTTCAAAACAAACACCTCGCCACGGATTTCCTTCGGGTCGGCTTTGATCCGGACGGCTCCTGGCGTGTTTTCAGCCTGAGACAGGATTTTTTCCCAGCCGCGAAGCTTCAGATGGAAGACGACATCACCGCATCCGTCGTGGTGCCGCTCTCCGCGCTCGCGAACACGCCTGGGGAAGTTCCCGGCGCTTCGGTGAAGTTCGCCGAGAACTGCGAATTTCATCTTTTCCAGCGCCCAGACGACGCGATCCATCCTGGCTACGACAAACAAACCGAGATCGACTTCTCGAAGCCGGGAAATTTCTTCTCGAACTACCAACCGCTCGATCGTGCCGAGGTTCGCGGGACTTTCGAGGATGCGGTGAATTTTTCGAAATTCACACGCCCCATGCAGGACGCGATCCGCGCCGCACTCGATGGCGAGGAGTCGCCGCGCTTTTTCGTTTGTTCCGCATCGCCGCGCCTTGTGGATGGCAAGCCGACCAAAAACCCGCGCTACTTGCAGACTCGGCAGGATCTCGTTCGGCCGATTGACGCCTATCTCGCCACGCTCACCCGGAGACTCCTCCAACGCATTCCCGCCACCGAGCCTCTCTACACGCCTATCAATGCCATCCTGCCCGGGCGCCGCAACAATCCGGCGGAGAAAGGTGTTCGCTCCCTTGCGGTGTTCAATCCCATCCACCATCTCGAGTTGCCCGAGCTTTTCCTCGAATACATCTGCTCGCTCACCGGCAAATCGCCTTCCACAACCGGTGCGGGCAGTGAAGGCGCGTTGACGAAGGGGCCCTTCAATGCGCTCCCGCCGATCTACGACCTGAATGCCGCGCTCGTTGCCCAACTCCTCACGCGGCAACCGGTTTTTCTCACTGCCGCCGGCCATGTCGGTCCGAAAATAAGGGTGGACCACGATGTGAGCCTTCTCGTTCCCGAGGTTTGGTCCCGCATGCTTCCCTCCGAGCGTTTGCCGGAGTTTCTCATCGGTCACGGCTGTCTCGAGCGCGTGCCCGATATCGAATTTGAGGGCCGCATACTTCCCTCAAGTCGCCTCGGTTGGCGCATTACAGAGAACTTCGTCCGGATGTTTCTCGGTCGTGTTTTCAACTACCCGCATCGAGTTTTCACCCAAGACCTCCTGCGCCCCGAAACCCAAGACCTCGCCGCATTTGCCGATGGAATCGACAACATCGTGCAGACTCAAAAATCGGTCGCCGAAGCGTATTTCGCAGATGGAGGAATCGAGTGGGCCTGCCCGCCGCTGCGCGCCCTCCTGCACATCATGCGCGACGGGCATTTCGAGGGGAGGGGACTCAACGATCCCGCCGTGCGCGAGTTGTTCGATCCCGAAAAGGCATTAGCGAGCGATTGGTATCGCGCGCGCCTCGAAAGCACAGCGGTTGGCGATCAGGAACTCTGGTCGCGCCATGTGAAAAATCTGGAAGCCTTTATCCACCGCCCGCGAAACGAAGAAACTTCGAAGCGGCTGGGCCTTCACGCACGACTCGATAGGGCCAGAGAACAACTCCGCGAAACCCGCTCACCCGGCTACGCTGAAAGTCTCCGGGGAACGATTGGAACCCAGCCGATTTCAGGCTGAGCACTTTGCCGAACCTCACTGATTTCACTGCTTTCCAATGGACCCTCGCCGCCCTTGCGGCGTTGGGACTCGGGATGAGCAAAAGCGGCTTCGGCGGCATGGCGATGGTTGGCATTCTCTTGATGGCCCAAATCATCCCAGCCCGCGAGTCCACTGGCGTGATCCTGCCGATGCTTATTCTGGCCGATGTTTTCGCCGTGCGGGCCTTCCATCACCATGCGGTTTGGCGGGTGCTTTGGAGAATCATGCCCGCCGCTGTGGTTGGCGTGATTGTCGGATGGGTTGCGATGCCGTTCATCCCAGCTGGTCTGTTCGCCCCGGTAATTGGATGGATTGTCACCGCCCTGCTCGGTCTGATGATTCTCCAAAAGTGCTCGCCACGTTTGCAGGAGATCGCGGCGGACCATCCAGCCATCGCCTGGCCGCTGGGCGTGCTTGCGGGGTTCACAACGATGATTGCCAACGCCGCTGGCGCGGTGATGACGATCTACCTCCTCGCCTGCCGCCTCCCGAAATACGAATTCGTGGGCACAGCCGCATGGTTTTTCTTTTTGATCAATGTTTTCAAAATTCCCTTCAGCGCCTCGCTGGGTCTGATCACGCCGGAGACCCTGATCTTCAACGCCATGCTCGCTCCCGCTGTGATCCTCGGCGTTTTCGGGGGGCGAATCCTGCTCGGTAAAATCAATCAGCAGGTCTTCGAATGGCTCCTGATCGCCATGGCCCTCGCCGGCAGCCTGCGACTCGCGCTCAGCTGATTTTGAGAACCGCTGCGAGGATTTTTTCCTGCGCGGCGGCCATGCGTTTTTCTTGGGCGGGGGTGGTATCGTCGTGTCCGGAGAGGTGCAGGAGGCCGTGGATGGCGTAGAGCGTAAGTTCGGTGGTGGTGTCGTGTCCAAACTCCCGGGCGCGTTCCGCGGCAATGGGAGCGCAGACGAGGATTTCGCCGTAGGGAAAAGTGATCACATCCGTCGGGCCGGGGATTCCGAGAAAGTCGCGGTGGACTTTCGCCATCGCGCGCGCGCCGAGGACCGTGATCTCGATGCCAGGGAGGGACGCGAGCTCGGCATGGTTTTTGCGGGCAATCTGCAGGCAGTGGGGGAGGCCACGAAGGATTAACGAATTCAATTGTTCGCGATCATAAGGCACCGAATGGCAACGGTGGATGAGCGAGATGGATGGGCTCGAATATTGGTTCACCGAATTTCGTAATTCGTGCAGACGATCCCTTCTTGAGCCCCGACATGAACCGCCATCAACAGGCGCTGGCCGCGCTGGATGGGCTTTTTTCCCGAATCCACGAGCACCGGGATGAGATGCCCGTTTTTTCCAGTTTGGACAGAGACAAGAAAGCGACGCCCTGTTCCATCGCGGAGAAGAACATTTTCCACCGTTCCATCGATTAGAAAATCTTCTTGGCTGATGACGCCATTGTTCTCGAGGTAGTTTTCAACAGGAAATTCGGCAAGATTAGAAAATTGACGGGTGGCATCTGATTTTAAAAAAACGGCTCCAACGGCAACCAGGAACAGTATGGCGCCCGCGATTAGGAGTTTTTGTTTGTTGAGAAAGGAATTGGAGTTGCGAGGCATGGGGTCAGTTTTTAAGCATGGAGTTCCCGAGAGTTTGTATTTTTCCGACAATTTCCTCGTTGCCGGGGGATTCGGCTAGAGCATTAAGATACCAGGCGAGAGCCTTGGCAGGGCGGTTGGCTTGCTCGTTGGCGACAGCTTTTGTATGTGAGCCAATAAATTTCGGACATTGACCGGCTAGGCGGGCTTTCCTTTCAAGGGCGCGGGGGTCCTTGGCAATCGAGTCAGGAAGAGTTTCAAGAACTATCCACGCTTCTGGGTGGTTGCCACGGCGCTCCAAGGAGTCCGATTTCTCGATGGCCGCACGAAGGGATTTTTCGAGTTCCAACAAACTTTCGTAGTCGGACTTTAATTTTGGGTCGGTTTTTGCTTCCCGCGCTAGCGGAGCAAACTCGTTCATGCGATCAAATGCAGCACGGTGGTCGCCAGCGGAAACAATGCGTTTCAATTCATCGTAAAGAGCTTGGTTGTTTGTGGCATTGTCTTGGATCGTCTCAATTTTTTTGGCGACATCCGAGTCAAGGGGAGCGCGGCGCACCGCTATCTCCATGAGTGAATGCATGGATTTTAAATCACGAGCCTTCATGGCGAGTTCGGCTTGGCGGGCCCAGTGCATGGCTTTCCGAGGGTGTTCCGCTGCGAACGCCTTGAGATCGGCAAGTCCGGTATCGGAACCGTTCGACGCAAGTTCCTTAACAAGGCGGTTTATTTCAGCGTAATCCCGGCTATTAACCGCCTCCGCGAGTCTTCGCATGGATTGGCCACCTTGGAGAATCTTCTGCCGACTATCGTAGGGTATGGTTTGAAGCTCGGGTTGGTATTTAGCCGTTAAAACCATCTTACGAACTAGCGACTCGGCGGCAGCGATCTGATTTTCTTGAAGCATGTTGTCAATCGACTCCCGGTCTTTCACGGCATCGCGGACACGGTTAAGAAGGAATGCCTCCATGCCGGTGACCGTGGAAATCACCGGAACTTCAGTAGGTGCGCCACCGCTCGTAGGAGGCTTGCCGGGAGAGTTCTCGGATCCTCCGCCTCCGCTGCGACCTGAAGGGTAGGCTTCTTGGCGGAGCGCCAGATCGGCACCCTTGAAGGAATTTCGGTAAAAACCACAGGCAATGAGCGCGTGAATGTAGCGCTGTTGGATCGCAAGCTCGACGATAAACTGCTGAAATTGAAGCTTTCGAACTTCGCTGGTTACGCGATGCGAAAGAGAGTTTTTTTCATCTTCGCAGCGGGCTATTTCCTTTTTCACATCCTCGATTTGCTCGCGAATGAAATTCCGCTCATCTTGAGTTTTAGTTTCCCCGGTTAATGGATTAACATTATGGGCCATTTTATGATTCCACTCGAGGCGCTTGCGTTCTGCCTGAAGAGTGGTCAGCTCGCGATTGAGTTCGGTTTGTCGACGGTTGTCGTCCACGCGACCGCCAGAGAGCGCGGAAATATGACCACGAATACTGCGGCAAATGTCATCATCCTCCGGGTAACTTGAGAGCTTGAGCAATTTTTCAGAAGCGCGTTGGGGGTTCGAGGAATCCTTCGCGGAGCGGGTGTGGTAGGGACTCTCGGGAACGAGTTCGTTCAGTATGGATTTCAATTCGGCGTAGTAAGCATTGCTGCGCTCGATATCTCCCGAATTGGCGCTTAGAAACGCACGGTAATCCGAGGGCATACTCTGAGGCAGAACCGAGGTGGCTGAAGCCTCTGCGAGTTTTTTCTGGAGCATGGAGACCTGTTTTTGGAAGTCGATTTCGTCGCGTTCCGCTTTGGAGGTCTCCTCTGCAAGACGAAGCCTCTCCATCTCCACGCTTTCGAAACTAGGGACTACGATGGGTTGATTTTGGATCGTCGAGGGCGATCCCGTGCCGATTGGAGGGGCGGAGTCAGCAGCAGTGGTTATTTGATCAAAAGCAAAAAACAGCAGAAAAAAAACGAACAGGACAGGGAGGCACTTGTGCATAGATGATATATCTCCAATTGGCGGCTAGAAATTCGAGAAAAAACTCACTGAATTGCTGCGCCTAAAATCCATTATGTTAACCGCAAAATTCCACGAATGGATCGAGCCTCCAAAGAGAGTTGAAAATTTCGAACAAATACTTGGGTAACCTCCGCTGCGAGGTCTTCCCAAGCCCTCCGGCACAGGGATTCCAACCGGATATAACGGGTGGAGAACTTTTCAAACCCTGAGCGAGCAGCGGAAGCCTCGGGCGGCGAAGTAGGATTGCGCGCCGTTGTGATAGATGAAAACCCGTCCATATCGGCGGTCGCCAAAAATAGCGCCGCCGAGTTTTCTGACTTCGTCGGGAGTCCATAGCCAGCTCCAGGTTTTGGTGTCGAACTCCCCGAGCTTTTGGAGCGCGAGGTATTCCTCCTCGGTCAAAAGCTCCGCCCCCATCGCCGTCGCCATGTCGATGGCGTTGTCCGCAGGTTTGTGCTCCTTGCGTGAATCCATGCCGGCGCGGTCGTAGCACACGCTAACCCGCCCCTTCGGCGTTTCAGGCGAGCAGTCCGCAAAAACAATCTCGCCCGACTTTGCATCCTGGCCGATCACATCCGGCTCCCCTCCCGTCCGCTCCATTTCTGCGAGCGACCGTAGTTTTTCCGGCGCGGCCTGCAACCTCACCAAAACCTCGCTCCACTCGAGATCCGGATGGCGTCTCGCGTTCTTTTCAAAGCGCGCCTGAAGCAAGTGGATCAACTCTTGTCGTTGTTGAGGGGAGATTTTGTTTTTCAAGGGATGCAAAACTCCCGGTATTCGCCGGGCTGGATTGTTTCCACGGCTTGATCAAGCAGTTCACCGCTCATCATGATGCGTCGAAGGTCATTGGAGGAAAGTTCGAGAATCGCGATCCGCCGGCCTTGGAGGTTTTGCTGGTAGCGGATGTTCTGGTCGCAGGTGATGAAGAGATCGAATTCCGTTTCCGCTTTCTGAATCAGTTCTCCGTTTTTTACAGCATGCCAACCTCGTTTTTTGGCGGTGGTGCAAGTGTGACCGACGAGGAGTTTGTGCATCGGCCATGGGACGCACTCGTCGAGGAGGATTTTCATGCAGTGGCGAAGAGCGCGGACTCCGAACGCTCTAAAACTTCCACTGCCATTTCGCGCGTCACTGTCGGGAAGCAATCGAGGAATTCATCTAGTGTGTAATTCCCTTCCAAATACTTGAACAGCGACTCCACCGGCACCCTCGTTCCGGCAAAAACCGGCGTCCCTCCGAGAATTTCGGGATCGATGGTGATTAATGAGTTTAAGTTCATAGAACGAAGATAAGCGACCTACGCCTTCGCGTAAACTTCGGCGCCTTTTTCGACGAACTCGCGGGATTTTTCTTCCATGCCTTTTTCGAGGGCTTGCTGTTCGGTGAAGCCCTGCTCGGCGGCGTATTTGCGGACATCCTCGGTGATTTTCATCGAGCAGAAGTGTGGGCCGCACATGGAGCAGAAGTGGGCGCTCTTGGCACCTTCCTGCGGGAGGGTTTCGTCGTGGAATTCACGGGCGGTTTCGGGGTCGAGGCCGAGGTTGAATTGGTCTTCCCAACGGAACTCAAAGCGGGCTTTTGAGAGGGCGTTGTCGCGGTATTGCGCGCCGGGGTGGCCTTTGGCGAGGTCGGCAGCGTGGGCGGCGATTTTGTAGGCGATGACGCCGTCCTTCACATCCTTCTTGTTCGGCAGGCCGAGGTGTTCCTTCGGCGTGACATAGCAGAGCATCGCGCAGCCATACCAGCCGATCATGGCGGCTCCGATACCGCTCGTGATGTGGTCGTAGCCGGGGGCGATATCGGTGGTGAGCGGCCCGAGCGTATAGAACGGAGCCTCGTGGCACCACTCGAGTTGCTTGGCCATGTTTTCCTCAATCATGTGCATGGGGACATGGCCGGGGCCTTCGTTCATGACTTGCACGCCTTTGGCCCAGGCGCGTTTGGTGAGGTCACCTTGGACTTCGAGTTCGCCGAACTGGGCTTTGTCGTTGGCATCAGCGATCGAGCCGGGGCGGAGGCCGTCGCCGATCGAGAAACTCACATCGTAGGCCGCCATGATGTCGCAAATGTCGTCCCAGTGCGTGTGGAGGAAGTTTTCCTTGTGATGCGAGAGGCACCATTTCGCCATGATGCTGCCGCCGCGGGAGACGATACCGGTCATGCGCGAGGCGGTGAGGGGGATGAAGCGCAGCAGGACACCGGCGTGGATGGTGAAATAATCAACACCCTGCTCGGCCTGCTCGATCAGCGTGTCGGCGAAAATCTCCCAGGTCAGTTCCTCGGCCTTGCCGCCAACTTTTTCGAGGGCTTGGTAAATGGGAACCGTGCCGATGGGGACGGGCGAGTTGCGGAGGATCCACTCGCGCGTGGCGTGGATGTTTTTTCCGGTGGAGAGGTCCATCACAGTGTCCGCGCCCCATTTGGTGGACCAGCGCATTTTCTCAACTTCCTCCTCGATCGAAGAAGCCACGGCGGAGTTGCCGATGTTCGCGTTGATTTTCACGAGGAAATTCCGGCCGATGATCATCGGCTCGAGTTCGGGGTGGTTGATATTTGCGGGAATGATCGCACGGCCGGCGGCGACTTCATCGCGGACGAACTCCGGCGTGATTTCGGCAGGGATGCGTTGGGGGAAACGAGCGAAGATGCCCGGCGTGTAAGGGCTGTGGCCGATCTGCGCGGAGCCGGCGTGCTGTTTATTAAGATCGTTGCGGAGGATGTCGCCACTGAGTTCGGCGATTTTTGCGCGGCCCATGTTTTCGCGGATGGCGATGAATTCCATCTCGGGCGTGACGATGCCTTGGCGGGCATACCAGAGCTGGGTGACGGGGTGGCCGGCGGACGCGCGGAGCGGCTTGCGGCGGAGGCCGGGAAATTCCAGGAGGCGGTTGCGCTCGGCCTTGCTGGCGTATTCGGCGTGGTTGCGGGAAAGGTAACCGTTGTCCTGTGGCTTGACCTCGCGGCCGTCGTATTCGCTTACATCGGCGCGGGCCTTGATCCACTCGGCGCGGAGGGCGGGGAGACCTTGGGTGACATCGCCATCGAAATTCTCGTCGCCCCATGGTCCCGCAGCGTCATACACGCGGACGGGTTCGTTTTTTTCGAGCGAACCGTCGAAGCGTTTGGTTGGGGAGAGCGAAATCTCGCGCATCGGCACGCGGACATCTTTGTGGAGGCTGCCCTCGACGTAGACGCGGGAGGAGTTCGGGAGAGGGTCGGTGCTGCTGGGTTCGAAGGCTTCGGCGGGTGCGATCATGGTTTTGTTTTGGTTCGGTGGAATGACGGGGGGCCGAATCCGCGATCGGATGCCGCTCCCTCCGCCGGTTCCAGCCGGATCAGGTTCAAAGGGTCTCCCGGCGCCGTGGGGCGGTCGGGACTCTCAGCCAATCAAGGCTCCCCTGCTGGCCTTGGATCGTTCGTTAGTCGGGACGCGAGGTCAATGTGGAAAATGCGGGAAGCGTCTGAGGATGGAAAAGTTTTCGCAGGCGTGGAGGGCTGGCTGGCTCGGGGAAAAATATCATTGCCAAGACAAGCCCATCCTCGGAAAAAGAGCACGCGTCGGCACGGTGCGGACGCCCCAATTTTTTCACATGAACGAACGAAGAGTCGTCGTCACAGGCATCGGCGTAATCAGTCCGGTCGGAAACGACCTGCAAACATTTTGGAACTCCCTCATCGAGGGCCGCAGCGGCATCAGCCGTTTTGAGGCGTTCGACTCGACAAATTTCGACTGCAAAATCGCCGGTGAGATCCGGGGCTTTGAGCCAGCTAAGCATTTTAAAAATCCCAAGACCGCCAAGCGCACCGATCGCTTTACGCAATTTGCGATGGCCGGAACGAAGTTGGCGATCGAGGACTCCGGCATCGACCTCGACAAA
This sequence comes from uncultured Spartobacteria bacterium, assembly GCA_937919825.1. Classification (GTDB taxonomy): domain Bacteria; phylum Verrucomicrobiota; class Verrucomicrobiia; order Chthoniobacterales; family Terrimicrobiaceae; genus UBA967. Next base: position 67,668 of record CALFPA010000051.1, read on the forward strand.
GTCGACCGCACTCGCTTCGGCGTGATGATCGGCAGCGGCATCGGGGGACTTTACAGCATGGAAGAAGAGGCGCACCGCCTTGCGGATCGCGGCCCGTCGCGCGTCTCGCCCTTCACGATTGCGATGATGATTTCGAATATGGCCAGCGGCATGGTCTCGATGGAATACGACCTTCGTGGGCCCAATATGTGCATCGTCACGGCCTGCGCGACCGCCAACAACTCGATTGGCGAGGCTTGGCGTATCATCAAATTTGGCGACGCCGATGCGTTTATCGCAGGCGGGGCCGAGGCCACGATCACTCCGCTCGGCATCGCGGGATTCGCGTCGATGAAGGCGCTCAGCTGCCGCAATGACGCTCCTGAAAAAGCCTGCCGTCCGTTTGACAAGGACCGCGATGGCTTTGTGATGAGCGAGGGCGCGGGAATTGTCGTTCTTGAGGAATACGAACACGCCAAGAATCGCGGCGCCACGATCTACTGTGAACTCGGCGGCTATGGCTGCACGGCGGACGCCTACCACATGACGGCTCCGATGCCCGAAGGTGAGGGGGCAGCGCGCGCAATGACGATCGCGATGCGCCACGGCAAGGTGACCCCGGACCAAATCGATTACATCAACGCCCACGCCACCTCGACCGGCCTTGGCGATATTTGCGAGACGAAGGCCATCAAACTCGCGCTCGGCGAGTCTTCGAAAAAAGTTGCCGTCAGCGCCACAAAATCCGTCACCGGCCACCTGCTCGGAGCCGCCGGCGGGGTGGAACTCGCAGCGAGCGCAATGGCGATCAAGCACGGCATCATCCCGCCGACCATCAATCTTGAAAATCCAGATCCCGAGTGCGACCTCGATTGTGTGCCGAACCACGCGCGCGAGGCCAAGCTGCGCAATGTGCTCAGCAACTCCTTCGGGTTCGGAGGCCACAACGCCACACTGCTTTTCAAGGCGCTTGACCAGTAGAGCACTGCTTTGACCCCGCCGGCCGAACGCGTGTCCGAACCGACCAGCGATCCTGATATCGAGGTGCGGATTTATTTCGCCCGGGGACGAAATGCGCTTATCGCTCGCGGCGATTTCTCCGAGATTTTCGCCGCCTGGTATCTCCACCGCATGGACCATGGGATAGAAATTCCCGCCGCGATGGAGGATGCCGCCCGAGAAGCCATTGCCTCGATCACTCTTCACAGCGCGAGTCGCCCCTGGAAGGAAGCCTGTGCATGGACGGTGAAATTTCCCGAGCCGCGACTGAATGTTTTTGCTGCTGCGGACAATCACACCGGTTCGATTATCGCCAATTTCCAGACCTCGGACTTGCAGCCGATCGGTGAGGGGATGTTTTATGCCGATGTCGTGGAGGACGCGAAGCCGCCGCGCCGGAGTGTGGTGGACTTCCGCGAGAAATCCTTCCTCCGCGCGGTGGAGATTTTCTATTCGCAGAGCGAGCAGCGTCTGGTCCGGTTCTTTTGGCACGGAGAGGAAGACCTCGTGATGGTCGCCGCGCAGCCTGACTGCGACGAGGAATGGCTCGCGGGGCTGACCCAAGAATCGATTCGAACGCTCGACCTTGATGTCGAGTTGTCCCTGCTCGAGAAGCGGCAGTTCACTTTCCGCTGCGGCTGCAACCAAGAGCGGATGCTGGGTTTCATGAGCCCGGTTTTTCAGCGGCAGGCGGACGAGCTGTTCCATAGTGATCCGTCGATCTCGGTTCTCTGCCCACGCTGCGGAGCCCGGCACATCCTGACTCGCGAAGCGCTTGAGGCCCGCAACGCCAAACCTTCCCATGAATAACGAAAACCAATTCCTCACTCCGGAGAAAAAAATCGGCGGCATCCTGACCCCGCTCAGCGCCATTCGCGGCGAATACGACATCGGTATTGGTGACACCGAGTCGCTCGTGGAACTCGCGGGATGGGCTGCTAAAAAAGGTTTCCGCCTGATCCAAATCCTCCCCGTCAACGAAACCGGCAACGACAACAGCCCTTACAATCTCATCAGTTCGATCGCCTACGAGCCGTGCACGCTGGCCACAAACCCGCGCTGGCTGCCGGATCTTGGGGAATCCGATTTCAAAAAAATCACCAAAAAGCACGGAGTCGAATCGCTCCGCGAGGGGAAGGTGCAATACGCGAGGGTCAAGGCGATGAAGCAGGAACTGCTCGCTGCTGCGTTCGAGAATTTTCAAAAGGCGAAAGGCGCGCGCGTGCGGCAGTTCGAAAAATTCATCGAGGAGGAGAGCGAGTGGCTCCGCGACTACGCGCTCTTCCGCGCTCTTGGCGCGTGGAATGACAACGACGAAGTTTTCACCAACTGGCCCGCAGAGCACCAAAATCCCGAGGCCGCTCGCGAATGGCACGCCTCGATAACCTCCCCGGATAAGCGCCACCTCGACCGGCTCGTCCGCTATTTCAGCTACATCCAATGGGTGGCGATGACCCAATGGCGGTCTGTGCGTGAGGAATTCGACAAGCTCGGCATGGCGTTGATGGGCGACATTCCGGTGGGTGTGAGCCTTTACAGCGCGGATGTCTGGGCCGAGCCGGAGATTTTCGACAAGTCGCGCTCGAGCGGGGCCCCGCCTGAGAAGGTTTTTAAATCCGATCCGTTCACCGAGCACTGGGGACAAAACTGGGGCTTCCCGCTCTACAACTGGCAGGCGATGTCGCGCGACAATTTCGCCTGGTGGCGTCGCCGCCTTCGGGCATCGCGCGAAGTTTTTCATCTGCTTCGTGTGGACCATGCGCTGGGATTCTTTCGAATCTGGAATTTCCCGTGGCGCCCGCAAGAGAACGATCGCTTCACCTTTCTCACGCCCGAGCAGGCCCGGGAAATCACTGGTGGAGCGTTGCCGTGCTTTCTGCCGCGCGACGACAGCACGCCCGAGAACTGCGACTACAACCGTCGTCAGGGCGAAATGCTCTTCCGGATTTTTCTCGAGGAGACCGGCCCGCACCGCCTGATCGCCGAGGATTTGGGCGAAGTCGCGCCGTATGTGCGCCCGGCGTTGCAGACGCTCGAGATTCCCGGATTCAAGATTCCATTTTGGGAGGCTGGTGAAAATGGTGCGCTGTTGGCGGGATCCAGTTACCAGCGGCTGAGCCTCGCGACGTTTGCCACGCACGACCACCCGACGATCCGGCAGTATTGGGAAAATTGGAACGCCGAGGCCGCGCAAGCCGAGACCCGCGAGAAGTCGATTCACGAAATGCGTGTGGTTTTGGATTTCTGCGGTCGGCGGGGGATCGAGGTTCCATGCGGCTTCGCGCCCGAGGTGCACGCCGCATTCATCGAGGGGCTTTTTGCCTGCGAGTCGTGGCTGGCTGTTCACATGATCACCGATATTTTCGGATTGAGCGACCGCTTCAATGTCCCCGGCGCCATCGGCGATCAGAATTGGACCACGCGGATCGAGGGCACCATCAAGGAATGGAACCAACTTTACAAAAACCAAGTTCTCTTGAGCGTTGAGGCGCTGCAGAAAACTGGCCGGGTTCCTGCGGCCTGACGCCGTTTGCGAATTGCAGGGCATGACAAATCTCGCCACATTAACCCCATGAGCAACAGCGCCACGACCAACCTGCCTGACGCAAGCGGCCACTTCGGCCCCTATGGAGGCATGTTTGTTCCCGAAACGCTGATGACGGCGTTGCAGGACCTCGAGCGCGAATACCACGCCGCCCGCAAGGATCCTGAATTTCGCAAGGAACTCGCGGGGTTACTCGCGGATTTTTGTGGACGCCCAACAGCCCTCTATTTTGCCGAACGGCTTACTGAAAAACTCGGCGGGGCGAAAATTTACCTGAAGCGCGAGGATTTGCTCCACACCGGCGCGCACAAGATCAACAACGCGATTGGCCAAATCCTCCTCGCCCGCCGCATGGGGAAAACCCGCATCATTGCGGAGACGGGAGCCGGCCAGCACGGCGTCGCCACCGCTACTGCCGCTGCGCGTTTCGGCTTCGATTGCACGATCTACATGGGTGCGGTCGACATGGAGCGCCAAGCCCTCAATGTTGCTCGCATGCGCTTCCTCGGCGCGAAAGTTGTCGGTGTTACCGCCGGCCAAGCCACGCTCAAGGAGGCCATCAACGAAGCCATGCGCGATTGGGTGACGAATGTGCGGAACACCCACTACATCCTCGGCAGCGCGCTGGGTTCGCACCCCTATCCGATGATCGTTCGCGATTTTCACCGAGTGATCGGCGACGAAACCCGCCGCCAAATCCTCCAGCGCGAGGAACGCCTCCCCGACCTGCTCGTCGCCTGCGTGGGTGGCGGAAGCAATGCGATCGGGTTCTTTTACCCCTTCCTCGGCGATGAATCGGTGAAAATGACTGGCGTCGAAGCCGGAGGCGACGGCATCGTGCTCGGACGCCACGCTGCGCGTTTCCAAGGCGGAAAACTCGGAGTCCTCCAAGGCACCAAAACCTGGCTCCTCGCCGACGCCGACGGCCAGATCGAACTCACCCACTCCGTCTCCGCCGGCCTCGACTACGCAGCCATCGGGCCCGAGCACAGCTACTACCGGGACTCCGGACGAATTGACTACGACTACGCCACCGACGACGAAGCCCTCGCCGCCTTCCGTGGCCTCGCCGAGATCGAAGGCATCATCCCCGCCCTCGAAACCGCCCACGCCATCGCGCATGTGATCAAAGTCGCACCGAAGATGTCGAAAGATGCAATCCTCATCGCCAACCTCAGCGGCCGAGGTGACAAGGATGTGAGCCAGGCGGCGGAGATTTTGCTGAAGGGGTGAAGCCTATCGGGTGGCTTGCGCCCGAAGAGTCCGGAACAGCACGATCGCGTAGAGCAGGATGAAAAGTGCAAAGAGGCATTCCTTCAGCTCCCCATCGTTTGGCCCGTAGTAATTCCAGGGAATTTCGACGCCGAAATTTTTCATCAATCGTTTCGGAATGTTACTCACGACCGCCAACACCGCGACGGCAGCGGATTGACACGAGGGCCAAAGCCAGAAATTGATGGTGCTCGGTTGGCAGAATTGCGGATTGCGCCGAAGCCACCAAGGGGCGATTACCGCCCCACCGATCATCCCGATACTGAGTCCGTTGCGAGCGACCTTGCCGAAAATAAATTGGGGCCAGCCTTCGAGATTGTGGAGGTTTGTTTCGTCTTGGTTGTTGATTTCCGACCAAAGTTCCGGGGTCTTCCATTCTAGGTAGTGTTGTCCCCAACTAATTTCCTCACCCAGAAAAACAATGCATCCCAGACCAAAAAAACTACACCATGCTCTCTGAATTTTTGAGATAGGGAGATTTATCGATCGAAAGGATAAAACTATAGCAATTAGCAAAAAAATGTTCGAGAGGCTTTCAATGAGTCCATTCAATGAGTCCATACTCTCGATATAAGTTACTTTCCCAATTGAAACTAGGTATAATAAGGATTAATGGATACAAGAAAATAGCAATAGGAGCACCCGATCTTAGCCAAAGAGGAAGTGGTGCGCTGTGAGATGGAGTTAACGACATATCGAGAGACATTTTTCTGGAAAAATTCCAACGGGAAACCCCAATTACAATTTCATACGAATAATTTCAAAAGTTTTTTCCTGAATCCTTCCACTAGTGTCCGGTTATAAGTCAAACAACTCCATTTGGTTAAAATTTGCCTCGTC
>CALFPA010000052.1 GCA_937919825.1 uncultured Spartobacteria bacterium
TCATCCCCTGCGAATTGTAGGCCGGGTGTCCTGCGTGCCATCAAAAGTTTTCCGCCGCAGGCGTAAGACCCACTACATTTCAGAAAAGCGAGAGGCTTTCACCCCCCGGTGCCGGTTTTTCACCAGCACCCCGATCGAAATCAGCGACCCCGCCAGCATGAGAGTGATGAGAGACGCCGCAAACAACTTTGGCTGCCCCGTTGAATAGGCCATCCACCCCGCTGCTGCTCGCCAAGTGAACACCGCCGCGAGAAATCCCGTGCACCCCAGCGCCACCATCCAAGCCCAACCAAGTCCCCGCGACATAAGCACACCCGAGAGCGCGGAGAGAAATCCGAAAGTTCCTCCGGAAATCAGAGCCGTCTTTGCTCCCGAGGGATTCGACAAAAACCCCGCGAGACCGCAAACAAAGAGGAAAATTCCAAAACCGATAAACCAGCGTCCGCAAAATTTCATGGCGCTGGGAAACTCTGCAATGCTCGAAACAAATTCAAGTGCGCCTTCCTCGCGGGAGATGGAGCCAGCTACCTCACTGCCACAACGATCTTCGCCGACGGTGGCATCATGCACAGCAGCCCGGGGCTTTAATCAAAGAAACCGAGGACCGGCCGCCCCCACGGCCGCCAACCTCAAAACCGCACTTTCCGCTGGCAGGCCCGAGGCAAAGCTAATACCAGAACTCACTGTGTTTTTTCGTTGATGATCGATCCCTCCACTCATTTAGCCATTGCGGAGTCTTTCCTGCAGCCGATGGGGCCTGTGGCGGCGGATCAGTTGCGGCATCTCATAATCGTAACCCTCCTGACTTTGATCGCCGTGGTTCCCGTCATGGTGTCCATGCCATGGATTCTGTGGCGCTACCGTCGCAGCAAGCCGAAGGGCGAATATCGTCCGAGCTGGGAGTCGAACTCGTTTCTGGAGTGGTTGATGTGGGGCGTGCCGATTGTCGTCGTCGCTCTGATTGGGGTCAACCTGACGATCATGACTTTCCGGCTCGACCCCTACAAGGAACTGGGCAAAGACCCGCTCCAAGTCCAAGTCATCGGTCTCGATTGGAAATGGATTTTCATCTACCCGGACGAAGGGGTTGCCTTGGTGGACGAGTTGGTCGTGCCCGAGGGGCGCGCGGTCGAGTTGACATTGACCACCGACACAGTGATGCAGAGCCTGCAAATCTCTGCGATCGTCGGGCAAATCTACGCCATGCCGGCGATGACCACGAAGTTGAACTTCCGCGCTGTCAAACAGGGTGTGGCCGAGGGGATGAATTCCCAGTTTACCGGCAACGGATTCTGGAAGCAGAAGTTCCAGGTTTATTCGGTATCCAAGGAGGACTACGCCGCCCGGATGAAGAAGGCGCAATCAAGCGACCTCTCGCTCACGGACGACACCTATGCCATTCTGGCCATGCAGGGGACTTCCGAAGAGGCAAAAAAACCCCTCGCTATCGAGAATCGCAAAGGCCCGATTGAAATGGTCCTCGGCGATCCGAAAATTTTTCAACGCGTGCTGGCCCGCTACATGGTCGAGGACATGACTCCGGAAAGCCAACCGGGCAGTCCCTCCTACGACCCCAAGAAATCCCCGCTCCCGCCGGCATCAGATAAACCCATGATGGGAATGGAAATGTAAAATGCTTGACGCGATTTTTGGCAGATTAACTTGGGACTCGATCATCCTCGTTCAGGCGGTCGAACAACCAAATATCAACACATTCATCACCGCCGGCGCAGCGGCCATGATGCCGGTCGGGGGAGTCATGATTGTCGCTCTTCTCACCTGGATGAAGTGGTGGAAGCCTCTTTTCGAATGGCTCACGAGTGTCGATCACAAGAAAATCGGGACGATGTATATCATCTTCGCGGTGATTATGTTGTTCCGTGGGGTGGTCGAGGGGATGTTGATGCGGGCGAACCAAGCGGTCGGCCTCAATGGCGGGTTTCTCTCCTCGGATCACTTCAACCAGCTTTTCACGACCCACGGCACCAACATGATCTTTTTCGTGGCGATGCCTTTCCTGTTTGGCCTGATCAATATCATCGTTCCCTTGCAGATCGGTGCCAGGGATGTGGCCTTTCCGAGGCTCAATCAAATCAGTCTGGGTCTCACGGCGGCCGGCGGATTTCTCTTCATGATCTCGCTGATGGTCGGTGAGTTTTCGACGGGTGGATGGACCGGGTATCCCTCCTTCACAGGCCGCTTGGTCAACCCCGGAGTCGGCCCCGATTATTACATCCTGGCCATCGCGATTTCTGGAATTGGTTCCACGCTCACGGGCGTCAACTTTTCGGTGACCATTTACAAATTACGCACGGCGGGGATGAGTTTCATGAGGATGCCGCTCTTCACTTGGACGGCTCTCTGCACCTCCATCCTGCTGATCTTTGCGATGCCGCCCCTCACAGCCTGCTGCGCCATGCTCGGGCTCGACCGCTTCCTCGGCTTCCATTTTTTCACGAACGACATGGGCGGGAATTTGATGAATTTCATCAACCTCTTCTGGATGTTCGGCCACCCCGAGGTTTACATCCTCATCCTCCCGGCTTTCGGGGTGATGTCGGAAATCTCATCCACATTTTCCGGCAAGCGCCTTTACGGCTACACCAGTATCGTTGCGGCCACGATGTGCATCGCGGTTCTTTCGTTCACGGTCTGGCTGCACCACTTCTTCACCATGGGGCAATCCGCCACGGTGAACGCTGCCTTTGGCGTGGCGACGATGCTGATTGCCATTCCGACCGGGGTGAAAATCTACGATTGGCTGGCGACTCTTTGGGGCGGACGAATCCGGTTCACCGCCCCGATGATCTATCTCTGCGGTTTTTTCGTCCTCTTCACCATCGGCGGTCTCAGCGGGGTGGTCCTCGCGAGCCCCACCTTGGATTACCAACTGCACAACAGCCAGTTTCTGGTGGCGCATTTTCACAATGTGATCATTCCCGGGGTCCTGTTCGGAATTCTCGCGGGCATTCACATCTGGTTCCCCAAAATTTACGGGTTCCGACTCATGGAGGGTTTGTCCCGCATCACCGCATTCCTCTGGGCGATCGGCTTCATTCTGGCCTTCATGCCTCTCTACCAAACCGGATTGATGGGAATGACCCGGCGAACCGTCGCCTACGAAGATCCGGCGCTGGTCCCGTGGATGATTGTCTCGGGCATCGGTGCGCTCATCCTCGGCTGCGCTTTCCTTTCCATCCTCCTGACAATCTTTGTAAGCGTTTTAAACCGGAAAAAATTGATGGTTCCCATTGGTGATCCTTGGGACGGGCGAAGCCTCGAGTGGGCGACCCCTGCGCCCACTCCCGAATGGAACTTTGCTGTTCTACCGAAGGTCGATTGTCGCGATGCCTTCACGGATGCCAAGGCCAAGGGCACGGCCTACCAGCCGATCGAGAAATACGAAGACATCGAGATGCCCGCAAATACCTATTATGGCTTCATCATTATGATTATGGCCTCAGGGCTCGGCTTCGGCTTGGTCTGGCACATGTGGTGGTTGGCCATCGCCTCACTCCTCGGCGCCATCGCGACAGCCATCACTTACGCGTTTCTGCCTCAAAAACAGTATATCATTCCCGCCGCCGAGGTGCGCGAAATCGATGAAGCCTGGCGCCGGTCGGCCCGCGAGGGCCGGGGAATCACGCGCGATGACGAGGGCAATGAGGCAAACCAAGGGCTGGCCCGTCCCGACAACATCACCAACCCATGAGTTTCTCGATCAGAAAATCACTCCATCCTGGCCTGAATCTGGGCGAGGATCACGGCGACGACCGCCTTGAGGCCGAGACATCCGTCTTCGGGTTCTGGGTTTTCATGATGAGCGATCTCGTGACCTTCGGGATGTTTTTCGCCGTCTTCGCCACCACCATGCCTCTCGCATGTTGCCCCGGCCCAAAGGAACTCTTCGACCTCGGCAGCGTTGCTTGGCAAACCGCCTTCCTTCTCGCCTCGAGTTTGACCAGCGGAATGGCCATCCTGACTCTCAAGCAGGAACATGCGTCTCGAAGCGCCTCCACGAAAAAGTTGGTTTTTTGGCTCTTGGTTACGGTTCTGCTGGGTTGCGGATTCCTCTACCGTGAGATCTCCGACTTCATCGCCATGGCCGCCGCTGGAGGGCCGCCGACACGCAGCGGCTACCTTTCCGCTTTGTGGTCCCTCGTGGGGCTCCACGGTCTGCATGTTACCGGTGGACTCATCTGGTGTCTCGTAATCGTCGCCGGGATTGTGGTTCGGGGTGTCGACCATCGCTGGAAGTTGACCCTGCTCCGCTGGGCAGTCTTCTGGCATTTTCTCGATGTGGTCTGGATCGCCATCTTCAGCTTCGTCTTTTTGGGAGGTTTGCTCTGATGGAAAATAACAAAGAATTTCGTCATTATCTGATCGGTTTTGTGCTGGCGACGCTTCTCACGGTCATCCCCTTCACTCTTGTGGCGACCGTGGGCGGAAAGATCGCCTTTTTCGCTCTGATCCTCAGCGCGATCCTTCAACTCATCGTGCATCTCCGCTACTTTCTGCACCTGTCCTTCAAAGGCCAGCAGAGGGAAGATCTCCAACTGGTCCTGTTCACCGGGCTCATCCTGCTCATCATGATTGGGGGATCCGTCTGGGTCCTCGGCGATCTTTACAACCGGATGTAAGCCCTCAAGGAGCGTGGGCGGCCCGCCCACCTGAGTTCCTACCTCCGTTTTTTAGCGAGGTTTTGGATTCTTTCGCGCAAGGCGCCATCGGCGGAGTCCATTTCGGAGAGGAGTTGGTCGGTCGAAATGCTCATGCCTCCGAGGGCTTCCACGGTCGTGCGTTCCATGTGGTCGTCCGTGGCGACGGTGACTTCGCAAGTCGCGGCATATTTGGCGGCGAGGCGCTCGATGATTTCGTCGGCGGTCTGGCCTGATTTCGAGTAAAAAACGGCAATGCCGTGGGGAACGGAATCACTCGAGGCCTTTGCTCCGCGTCCGTCGAAGACCACAGCGACTTCCCATTCGCTTGAGTCTTGGAGTGCGGTCAAACGCCGGACGACGGTTTCCCGGGCGGAGGCGGTATTTCGTCGGTGGATTTCAGCGAGATCAGGCCAGGCAAAAATCACGCTGTGGCCATCCACGAGCAAAATCCGGCGCTTCATCGGCTACTTGGCGTCGGGCAGAACCTTCGTTCCGAGGCGCTGGATGCCGGCCTTCGCGAAGGTGCTGGCGGGGTAGATTTGACGGGCCTTGAGATACCAAGCGAGTGAGGAGCCAGGGAGGTCCTTCTTCTCCAATTCCTCGGCGCGGTTGATGGCCTGCACGAATTGCGAGGCCTGCGTGGTGAGGTCGGCGCGGAGTTGGTTGAGCTTGTTGTCGTCGGGAAATTCCTTCCGCGCGGACTCGGCGCTTTCCCAGGCCCCGGCGGCATCGCCTCGGCTGGCGATCTCTTGGGCCTTCACGATCGAGGCTTCGACCATCGACATTTTTTCCAAAACCTCGCCGAGTTGTTTTTGCTTTTCGGGGTAAAGCGCAGAGGCGGCGATGAAGCGCATCCGGTCCTCGAAAATTTGGCGGTGGTTATTTTGTTGGAGCAGACGGTCGAAGTCATTCATCGCCTGTTGCTGAACATCGGACTGGGTGAAGATCGTGTTCCCGACTTCGGCGAGAGCTGGGTTGCGCGGCCAAATCTCGGCGGCGGCGCGGAGCTCCTTTTCCATCGTCGCCTTGTCGCCGGAGACCGCAGCCGTGCGGGCCTTCGCGAGATGCATGGCGCTGATCGTCTTCGCAGTTTCGACCTTCGCAAGCGGCTTGCTGGGGTCGAAATCCTTCGCGAGGCCCTCCAGTTCGGGAACGAGTTTTTCGGCACGCGTGAGATCGTTCACTTCCAGCGCGGCGAGGAGTTCGTTGCTCTTGCGTGTGAATTCCAAGGCGCGCCGTTTGTCGTCGCGCGAGAGGAGACGCACGCTGGGCATGTATTCGCCGAGGGCGAAAGTCTCGGCGAGCCGCTCAGTGGCGCTTTGCATTTCGCCCTGCTCGAGGAGGTATTTGTAGGCCTCGATGCCCTCGTTCACATCGCGGATCGCCTCGCTGGCGAGGCTGTCGATTTGGCTGAGGGAGCTGACGAGTTTGCTGATGCTTTGGGCTGCGGTCGCCGCGCCTCCAGTGAGGCTTTCCACGCCGATGTTTTCGAGTCCCATCTTCGCGCCGCTGGCGGCGAAGGAGCTGCCGGTGCGGTTGGCACCGCCGGTGTTGTTGTTAATAATGACATTCGTCCCCTTCCTATCGGCTCCCGCTCCGGTGGAGGTTTGCTGATCCAGGGCGCCTTGCGAGCCCGAGACGCGCGGATCGAGTTCGGCATTCAGTTTGGCTTGCCCGGCATCCTTGTTCACCGGAAGGGAATCGACCATTTTCTTGTAAACTTCGATCGAGTTGTCGCCGTCTTTGTAGATGGCGCGGTAGAAGCGGTTCGCGATGATCACATGCTCGAAGCGCCGCGTGGCGAAATACTGCATGATCAAGGCTTGGAGGTGTCCTTTGGTGAAAAGCTCGACGGTGGCGATGCGGAGTTTGTTGTTTTGGATGGTCTGCCCGATGTCGGAGAGTTTGCGCTTCGCCGTGGCCATGCGGGCATCGCGCTCGATCTTGATATTCTCCTGCTGCAGTTGCGAAACATTGGTGCCGCTGGGCGTGTTGAGGAGCCGGTTTTGCGCAGCCATCTGGTTATTCCACTCGGCCTTGCCCAGTTCCTTCTCGAGCAGGGCATTCTCGCGTTTGATTTTTGCCACCGTTTCGAGGCTACGGCGCGCGGAGTGGATTGCGTCGGACATCGTCCGGCAGAGGTTGGCGTCATCCCGGTATTCGGAGGCCTTTTTCAACAGGGAAAATGCGGTCTCGATATTTTGCGGTGAGGCTTTGCCGGGGGAGAGGAGGTCGAGGATGCGGTCGATCGTTTGCCGGTAGGCCACATCGGCCTCGCTCGTGGCGGCGGGGGCGTTGAGATATTTTTCGAAACGCGCGCGGAGGAGGCGGTTGTTGTTAATGTTCCAAATCTTCCCGTCGTAATTCATCACATCGCTGCCGGGATCGAACGCCGGAACGTCGCGGCCGATGAATCCCTCGTTCATTTGCGGGGGGCGGGAGGAGTCCTGCGCCTTAGCGGGCAGGATAGCGAGCAAACAGGCCAGTGGGAGGGCCAGGCGGAGATTCATGATTTTTCGACCTTTCGGGTGCGGAGGATTCCTTTTTCATCAACGGCCACGAGAAACACGAGCCGCTGTTCCTTTTGGATGTTCATGTCGTTGAAGTCGGCTGTCACGAGGACCGGGATGATTTCATTGTCCACCTCGATGGCGATGAGGCGGCCGGAGTCGGGCGACCAAGCGAGGGATTCGGAGACCTTGCCCTCGAGCTTGTAGGTATTCCCGCGAAGGCTGTTGGAATTTTGCAAGTAAGCCGCGACATCCAATGAGGGAACGGTGCGGTGGGTCGATTTGTCCTTGGAACCGAGGAACACGAAACCCAGTGCGATGAGCACAAAAAAACCTGCGGCGATGGGGAGGAGGCTCTTTGAGCGGGAGGAACTTTTCTTGCGTGCCATGTCCGCAGGCTAGCGAATGCCAACGCGACTTCAAGGCTGCGCGTTGCGGCGGAGCGGGAGTCGTGCTTCAATCCTCACCGCCCATGCTGAACTTCCTCGTCCGCCGACTTCTGATCAGCGCGTTCCTGCTTTTTTGTATCAGCCTGGTTTCGTTTTTCATGATCACGCTGGCGCCGGGCAGCCCGTATCCGTGGGGCGAGTTGAATCCAAAAATCACGCCGCAGGTGAAGGAGGCGTTCCGCAAAAAATTCCACCTCGACCGTCCGCTCCACGAACAATACTGGCTCAATATGCGCGACCTCTTCACCGGCGAGTTGCGCAGCATCAAGGACGACCGCCCCGTGCTGGGCCGCATCCTCGAGCGCCTGCCCGCTACTGTGATTCTCAATGTGGCAGCGATTGGACTCTCGCTCACCTTTGGAATGTTGATCGGTATTTATTGCGCAAGGAACGCCGGCCGCACACCGGACACCGTGGTTTCCTTCGGAGTGTTTCTCTTCATCGCCATTCCGACTTTCTGGATCGCGAATCTGGCGATCATCGGATTGGTGAAATTCGGCGGGATTCCCGTGCTGGGAATGCAATCGTTCGGGATCGCCTTTCCAAATGCTCCCTCGATGTGGCTCGACCGCGTGTGGCACATCGCGCTCCCCGCCACCATCCTCTCGCTGGGCGGCATCGCGGTGCAATCCCGCTACATCCGCGCCAGCATGCTCGAGACGCTTCACGAAGGTTACATCCGCACTGCGCGGGCCAAGGGACTCGATGACGACACGGTTTTCTACAAACACGCGTTGCGAAATTCGATTCGGCCCCTGATCACCGGCATCGGCGGACTTCTGCCCGCGTTAATCGGCGGCTCGGTGATTGTGGAAACGATTTTCGCCTATCCTGGAATGGGGCGTCTTGGCTATGAGGCCGTCTTGGAGCGGGATTACCCGACGCTGGTGGCATTGAATTTCATCGTCGCCGCGCTGGTGCTGGTTGGGAATCTGGTTTCCGACCTTCTCTACGCGGTGGTCGATCCGAGGGTTCGGCTCGAGTAGATCAATCCTCGGGCTCTTCCCCGGCTTCGGATTCCTCCGTCGCGGGGGGCTCTTTTTGGAGTTTTTGGAGGAGAGGGGTCATGTCTTCGACTTCCTCCCAAACGACCTCGCTCACATAGATCGGGGCCTTCTGAAGCGCAGCCATGGCCATGCAGTCACTGGAACGCGCGTCGAGTTCCACGATCTTGCGTTGCTGGAGTTCATTCTCGGCAGTGATGATCAGGCGGCCATAGAAGACTCCGCTTTTAAAATCATTGATGATGATCCGCTCGACCTTGCCGCCGAGAGCCGTGAGGACATTCGCGAGCAGGTCGTGAGTAAGTGGCCGTTCTTTCTCAGCGTCGTTCAGGTAGAGGTTGATGGCATGGCCGATCGTCTGGTCGATGTAGATGGTAAAAACCTTTTCGTCGTTTCCCAAAAAAACGGCCGTTCCCGCGTTTGTCGGGATCAGCGCGCGAATTTGAATCGGAATCACGGACTTGCTCACGGTGCGAAATTATCAGCGTGATCTCGCTTCGCAAGCCGCGCGAGGTTTTGGCAGGAGGCGGTGAAAACCTACCCAAGTCTGGCTCGAATTCTCTCGATGATGACGAGCGCCTCGGCGGTGGAATCCGCCATCACGCAGACATGGCCCATCTTGCGGCCAGGCCGAGCTTCGGATTTGCCGTAGAGGTGGAGCTTCGCGCAAGGTTCCCGCAGGACGACACTCCAGTCGGGCTCTCCGTTTTTCCAAAGGTCGCCGAGGATGTTCCACATCACGACCGGGCGGAGGAGTTCCGGCGAGCCCAGCGGGAGGCCGCACACGGCGCGGAGTTGTTGCTCGAACTGGCTCGTCGCGCAGGCGTCGAAGGAAAAATGCCCGGAGTTGTGCGGGCGGGGGGCGAGTTCGTTGACCAAAAGCTCCCCGTCACGAGTCAGGAAAAACTCAACCGCGATCAGGCCGACCACATCGAGCGCCTCGGCGATGGAGGCGGCGATCTTTTCGGCGCGTTCCGCAATTTCAGGAGCAAACCGCACCGGCACGATCGAGAGGTCGAGGATGTGGTTTTCGTGGATGTTTTCCGAGCAGGGGAAGGGCACGACCTCGCCGTTCAGTCCGCGCGCGCAAACGACCGACAGCTCGGCCTCGAATGGAATCCATTTTTCCAAAACCCCGCGCGGAGCGCCGAAGCGTTGCCAGAGTTCCGTGGCGTCGGAGGGGCCCGAGATTTTCAACTGCCCCTTGCCGTCGTAGCCGAAGTCCGCAGTCTTCAGCACCGAGGGCGTTCCGATCTCCGCCAGAGCAGAAGCGAGGTTTTCGGCGGAATCCACCACGCGGAATGGCGCGCAAGGAAAGCCCTGCGCTCGGAGGAAGTTTTTTTCGCGTTCCCGGTTCTGACAAATGTGCAAAACCTCGCCACGCGGGCGCACCGGCTTGAGCGCTGAAACCGTGTCCAACGCCGTTCGAGGGATGTTTTCAAACTCGAAGGAAATGACATCCACGCCTTGTGCGAATTTTTCCAGCGACGCCGAATCGGTGTAGGGCGCGTTGACCTCAACATCGCAAATCTGACCGGCCGGGCAGTCGGGCTGGGGTTCGTAGGCGTGCACGCGATACCCCATGCGGCGTGCGGCGATGGCGAGCATCCGGCCGAGTTGGCCGCCGCCGAGGATGCCGACAACTCCTCCAGGCTGGATGGATTTCTGTTCCGTCGTCCGGCGATTACCGGTAGTTTCCGCAGTCTTTTCCGTCATGGCAGATCGATTAGTCTATATTCTTGCGCTGGCTGTTTTGGGCCTGGTCCGGCGCCTGCCCCTCGCGTTGTGCTTCGTGGTGGGTCAGGCCGGCGGCGCGTTGATGTGGCTCATCCTGCCCGGCTACCGCCGCCTCGCAAGGGAAAACCTGAAGATTGCTTTCGGTCGCGAACTTTCCCCCGCACAAATCCGCCGGCTGGTTTTTAAACACTTCACCACCCTTGGGGCGAATGTGGTGAGTGCGATCAAAATTCCCGCGCTCTCGCACGAAGCGATCGACCGCATCGCCACGACCGAAAACCTCGACCTCATCCGCCAAAACATCGCCAAGGGCCGTCCGGTTCTTCTCGCTATCAACCACATCGGCAACTGGGAATTGTATGCTCAACTCGCTTATAATAATACAGGGGTGCGCTTGGGAACTATTTATCAAGCCCTGCACAACAAGCTGCTTGATGACCTTCTGAACAGCGACCGACGCCGACTCGGTGTTCTCACTTTCAATCGCAAGGAGGGGTTTCAAGGCGCGCTAAATCTGCTCCGCGAGCCAGGGTTTCTTGGAGTTCTTGTCGACCAGCATGCTGGCAACAGTGGAGTGTGGACGCCATTTTTCGGGAGGCTTTGCTCAACCTCACCTCTCTCGGCCACGCTAGCCATCCACACAAATGCCGTCGTCCTACCGGCGGCAATTTATACAAAGGGATTTGCCAAGTGGCGCGTCGTCGTGAGCGAGGCAGTCCCTTGGACCGCCGAGAATCCCGACCAGCTCACGCTCGACATCAATAAGGCCCTCGAAAAACAAATTCGCACCTCGCCCGCCGATTGGTTTTGGGTTCACAACCGCTGGAAAACCCCGAACCCGAATTTCCTGCTCGAAAACACCAAGCGCGGGATTTTTCTTCCGCCCGAGGAGCCGCCTCCCCATCCTTTCCGCATGGTTGTTCGCTCCCCAAACTGGCTTGGTGACGCGGTGATGTCCGTCGAAGCGGTCCGCGCCTTCAAGCTCGGCCGCCCCGACGCCCACCTCGCCGTGCTGGCTCCCGAAAAGCTCGCGGGCTTCTGGCAGCGGGTCGGTGATGTGGACGAGGTGATTTCCTTCGAGCCAGGCGAGTCGGTTTTTTCCATCGCCAAAAAACTGCGCGGCCAATTTGAAGTCGCGGTTTTGCTCCCGAATTCTCTCCGCTCTGCGCTTGAGGTCTGGCTTGCCGGAATTCCTCGCCGAGTCGGATATCGAGGCTATTCGCGTGCCTGGTTGCTCAATCAGATTGTCCGCGAACCCGAAAAGAAGAACCGTCCGCCCGAACATCACGCCGACCGCTATTGGCGGATCGCCCAGCGCTGCGGCGCGGCCGAGCGACCACACCTCAAAACCCTCTGGAAGCCGAATCCGAAGGAATGCGTGATCGGCCTTTGCCCCGGCGCGGAATACGGCTCGGCCAAACGCTGGCCCGCTTATAAATTTCAGACCTTGGTGAAAGAAGTGAACGAGCGGCTCGATTGCCAATGGGTGATCCTCGGCACCGCTGCCGACACGCCGCTTGCGGCCGAAATCTCGCAAGGCATTCCCAACATCACCGACCTCACCGGCAAAACCTCCCTCGGACAGTTGATGGAATTGCTCTCGAAACTCACAGGGCTGGTGACGAACGACACCGGCACAATGCATCTGGCGGATTTCATTGGAACTCCACTCGCCGCGTTGTTCGGCTCCACCGAGCCCTCCCTCACCGGCCCCCGCAGCCCGCGCAGTGTGGTGATTCGTCAAAAAGCCGAATGCAGCCCCTGCTTCCTGCGCGAGTGCCCGATCGACTTCCGCTGTATGCAGGACATCCCGATGGAAAAAGTCATCGAAGCCGTGCTGGCCTTTCGGTAGGGAGCGCCGATTCCCCCGTCGGCACAGCGAAGAACTCAAGAGTAACAACTTCTTGAAAACGGGTGACCAAGCCGACGAGGGCGTCGGCGTTCCCAAGGGGGGTAAAATCAGAGCAACGGCAACTGAGCAGCGGCGGTGGGGTCGGGGACGAGGCGTTTGCGGGAGGATTTGGCGAGGGCGGGTTGACCTTCGGTGTTGAGCTCGGATTTTTCCAGATTGCCGAGGATTTCCTTGGCGCGGGCGATGATTGAGTCGGGCAGTCCAGCGAGTCGGGCGACTTGGATGCCGTAGCTTTGATCGGCGCGGCCGGGGACGATTTTGCGGAGGAAAACGATTTGGTCGTTCCACTCGCGCACGGCGACATTGAGGTTCAACACCCCCGGTCGGGTGCGCTCGAGGTCGGTGAGTTCGTGGTAGTGCGTGGCGAAAAGGGCTCGGCAACCGATCTGGTCGTGCAGGTGCTCGGCCACGCTCCACGCGATCGAGAGGCCGTCGAAGGTCGAGGTGCCGCGTCCAATTTCATCCAAGATGACGAGACTTTTCGCCGTGGCGTTGTTCAGGATGTTCGCGGTTTCATTCATCTCGACCATGAAGGTCGATTGGCCGCGGGCGAGGTCGTCGTTGGCTCCGACGCGGGTAAAAATCCGGTCGGTGAGGCCGAGGCGCATCGACTTCGCAGGGACGAAACTGCCGGTTTGCGCCATGAGCGCAAGAAGGGCGGTTTGGCGGATGTAGGTGGATTTTCCCGCCATGTTCGGGCCAGTGATGATGGCGAACTTTTTGCCGTCGGTGCCGAGGTTCGTGTCATTCGGCACGAAGCGCGCGCCGTCCATTTGCCGGTCCAAAACAGGATGGCGGCCTTCGGTGATTTCGAGAATTTCGGAATCGTCGATCTCGGGGCGGCAGTAGCCGTGGAGGCGGGCGGTTTCGGCGAGGGAGCAGAGGACATCGAGCACAGCCAGTGTGGCGGCGGACTCTTGCAACTTCGAAAGCTCGGCGAGGACGGCCGCACGGAGTTCCGCGAAAATCTCGATCTCGCGGGCGCGCGCGCGTTCGTCGGCCCCAAGGATTTTGCCTTCCATTTCCTTGAGCTCGGGAGTCACGAACCGCTCGCCGTTCACTGTCGTCTGCTTGCGGATGTAGTCGGCGGGAACCGAGGGAAGGTTGGATTTGGTGATCTCGATGAAATAGCCGAAGACCGAGGTGAAGCGGACCTTGAGCGACTTGATGCCGGTGCGCTCGATCTCGCGCTCCTGCAGGGCGGCGATCCAGCCTTTCCCCTCGAGCGAGGCGGCGCGGAGTTCGTCCAGCGCGGGGTCGAAGCCGGTCTCGACAAACCCGCCGTCGCGGATGATCGCGGGAGGTTCGGCCACGATGGCCTGGCGGAGTTTTTCGCTCAACTCAGGGAGGGCGTGGAGGCTTTCGACGAGGCCAGAGAGAAGAGGGGAGGGGAGGCGGAACGAGTCGGCCCCGCCCAGACTGGCGGCGAGGGGAGGGATGAGTGCCAGCGACTGGGACAGCGCGGCGAGGTCGCGGGCGTTTCCGGAGGGCCCGCCGAGGCGGGATGTCGCACGCTCGATATCGCGGATTTCGGCGAGGCGCGAGCGGAGGTCGCCGAGGAGCATGGCGTTGTCGAGCAGAGCGGCGATGGCATCCTGGCGGTGCTCGATGGCCTCGGCATTGCGGAGCGGGTGGAGAATCCAATCGCGCAGAAGCCGTGCTCCCATCGGGGTGCGGGTCGTGTCGAGCGCGCCGAGGAGTGTCATCTGGCGGCCGGCGCGGGATTGGACAAGCTCGAGGTGGCTTTGGGTGGCGGCGTCGAGAATGAGAAATTCGCTGCGGCGGTAGGGTTGGAGGCGGCGGAGGTGGCCGGCGGGCCGCCGCATTTGGCGCGTGATGTAGTGGAGGAGCGCCCCAGCGGCGCCTGTGGCGGCGGGCAGGTCGGCGCAGCCAAATCCATCGAGGGAGTGGACTTTGAAATGGGTGCGCAACAACTCGGCGGCGGGTTCGGGTTCAAAAGCGTAGCCATCGAGCGGCGATTGAGGGGAAACCGAGGAAAACTCAGAGGCTTGGTGATCAGGAACGAGGATTTCGGCGGGGGAGATGCGGGCGAGTTCGTCGAGCAGGGCGGGGAGGGAATCGAGTTCGGTGAGGCGGAATTCGCCGGTGCTCAAGTCGCAGTAGGCGAGGCCGTGCGCGTCGCCGCGCTTCGAGAGAGCCGCGAGGAAGTTCGGTTTTCGGTCATCCAGGCCGAAGTCGTCGAGTGTGCCGGGGCTGAGGATTTGGGAAATCTCGCGGCGCACGAGTTTGCCAGCGGTCACTTCGCCGACCTGATCGCAGATGGCAGCACGCCAGCCGGCGGCGATGAGCTTTTCGATGTAGCCGCGAGCGGCGTGGAAGGGGACACCGCACATGGGGGTCGTGCCGCGTTTCGTGAGGGCGACATTGAGGATGCGCGAGGCCTCCACGGCATCCTCGCCGAACATTTCGTAGAAGTCGCCGAGGCGGAAAAGCAGGAAGGTTCCCGGGGGCAGTTCGCGCCTCACGGCGAGATACTGCTGCATCATCGGGGTCAACTTTTCCTCCGGCATGGCGGTCAGGCTGATTTGAGAAAAGCCGCGAGCGGGCTGGTAGCGGCAGCGTGGTCGAGTTGGATCGGAAGGCCGGCTTCGCGCGCCTCGCGGGCGGCTTCGACCGTGGCCTTGAACGCGCGGGCCATACGAACAGGATCCTCGGCGGCGGCGATGGCGGTATTCACCAAAACGGCGTCGGCTCCCATTTCCAAAGCCTCGGCGGCGTGACTCGGGGCGCCGATGCCGGCGTCTACAATGACTGGGACGGTGGCTTGATTGATAATGATATCGATCTGGGCACGGGTCTCGAGGCCGCGGTTGCTGCCGATGGGCGAGCCGAGCGGCATCACGGTCGCGGTGCCGACATCTTGCAGGCGGCGGGCGAGAACGGGGTCGGCGTTGATGTAGGGCAGGACGATGAAGCCCTCCTTCACGAGGATTTCGGCGGCGGCGAGGGTTTCGATGGGATCCGGCAGGAGGTAGTGGGGGTCGGGGTGAATTTCGAGTTTCACCCATTTCGGAAGACCGGCGGAGGCGGCGAGGCGGGCGAGGCGAACGGCCTCGTCGGCATTCATCGCCCCGCTGGTGTTCGGCAGGAGGAGATATTTTTCGGGATCGATGAAATCGAGGATGTTCGCGAACGGGTCTTTTTTCCCACTGAGGTCAGCGCGGCGGAGGGCGACGGTGACGATCTCGCAACCGCTCGCCGCAAGGGCGTCGCGCATGGTTTCGTTCGACGAAAATTTTCCGGTTCCGAGAAGAAGGCGCGAGGAGAAGGTGCGCCCGGCGATGGTGAGTGGTTGTGGCACGGTCAGGTGTATTTGACGACTTCCTCGATGGTGGTGATGCCGTCGTAGATCGAGCGCATACCGTCCTGACGGAGGGTGGTCATGCCGAGCTCGATGGCTTTTTGGCGGATGAGGATTCCGGGTTCGCGGTTGTTGATCATTTCGCGGATCGGGTCGGAGATTTTGAGGAGTTCGTAAATGCCTTTGCGGCCTTTGTAGCCGGTCTGGTTGCAGACCTCGCAGCCCTTGCCGTAGAAGAAGGACTTGTCTCCGATGTCGTGCGGTTGCAGGCCGATCGAGGCCAGGACTTGCTCGCTGGGTTGGTAGGGGGTGCGGCAGTTCGCGCAAATTTTGCGGATCAGGCGCTGGGCGAGCACGCACTCGAGCGAGGCCGAGATGAGGAACGGCTCGATGCCCATGTCCATGAGACGGGTGACCGCGCCGGTCGAGTCGTTCGTGTGGAGCGTGGTGAAAACCAAGTGGCCGGTGAGCGAGGCCTGGATGGCGATCTGGGCGGTCTCGGTGTCACGCGTCTCGCCAACGAGGATGCGGTCGGGATCCTGACGAAGGAACGCCCGGAGGACTCGGGAAAAACTCAGGCCGATCGAGTCGTTGATCGGCACCTGGATAATGCCGTCGATCTCGTATTCCACGGGGTCCTCAGCGGTGAGGAGCTTGGAGTCGATCGTGTTGATCTTGCGCAGACACGAGTAAAGCGTGGTGGTTTTTCCCGAACCGGTCGGGCCGGTGACGATGAAAATGCCATTGGGTCTTTCGATGACCTCCAGGATGTAGGCCATGATGTCATCGGGCATTCCGAGCGTCTCGAGTTCGAGGTTCACGCTCGAGCGGTCGAGCACGCGGAGCACGACGCTCTCGCCGAACGCGGTGGGGAGGGTGGAAACACGGAGATCGACCTGGCGGCCATTGATCTCGCGTTGGATGCGGCCGTCCTGCGGCAGGCGGCGCTCGGCGATGTTGAGATTCGCCATCACCTTCACGCGGGAGATGACGGGTAGGGCGAGGCGGAAGGGTGGGGGGTCCATCTCGTAAAGCGCGCCGTCCACGCGGTAGCGGATTTTAAACTCGCTCTCGAACGGCTCGAAATGGATATCGCTCGCTCGCGCTGCGATGGCCTTGTCGAGGATGAGGTCGACATACTTGATGATCGGCGCGGCGTTTGCTTCGGCGAGGACGGCCTGGTCGTTGATCTGTTCGTCAGGGCCCTCGTTGACCGTGACTTCGCCTCCGATGCTTTCCAGGATTTCGCTGATGCTGGCTTCTTCAGAGCCAAAGTGCGTGCGGATCAGAGCTCGCACGGTTGGCGGGAAGGAGACAACCGCCACGATCTCGCGGCCGAGGGCGAAGCGGAGATCCTCAATGGAGCGGGAGTTCAGGGGGTCCGTGTGGGCGACGAAAATGGTATTTCCCGAAGCGGAAATCGGAATCACGCCGTGGAGGCGTGCGAGGCCGGAGGGAATGAGTTGGAGCGTTTCAGGATCTGGCTCGAATTCGCTCAAATCAAACGGTTCGGCCCCGATTGAGTCCGCGATGGCTTTTTCGAAACCCCGCTCGCTGACGATCCCGTTATCGACAAGGATTTGCTCAATCGGAGACTCGGAGTTCGAGGCTTGGAGCAGGAGATTGGCTCCGTCATCTTCGGTGATCAGTCCCTGCTCGACAAAAATTTCGACAACTTGCTTGGCGTCCATGGTGGGGGTCAGTCGAGATCGGACATTGTGGTGCTGATGACCTCCTCGGCGGTGGTCATGCCGGCGAGGACCTTGCGAACTCCGTCCTCGCGGAGGGTGCGCATGCCGAGTTCGCGTGCGCGCAGGCGCAGGGCGATGGTCGAGGCGTTGTTGTTAACCATGTTTCGGACTTCGTCATCGATAATGAACATTTCAAAAATACCCATTCGGCCACGGTATCCACGGCCCCGGCAGCGTTCGCATCCGACAGGGCGCATGACGCTGGCTTGGCGGACTTGGCCCGGGTCGATCTGGAGTGTCTGCAATTCGTAATCGGAAAGTTCGCCGGGGAGTTTGCAATGCGGGCAGAGGCGCCGAACGAGTCGCTGGGCGACAATGGCGCGGACGGAACTGGAAACGAGAAATGGCTTCACGCCGATATCCACGAGACGCGCGATGGCGCTGGGGGCGTCGTTGGTGTGGAGGGTGGAAAGGACGAGGTGGCCGGTGAGCGAGGCGTTGACCGCGATGCTGGCCGTTTCGCTGTCTCGAATTTCACCGATCATGATGATGTTCGGGGCCTGACGCAGGATCGAGCGCAGGGCGGCGGGGAATGTCATGCCGATGCTGGTATTCACCGGGACCTGGTTGATGCCGTTCATCTGGTATTCGACGGGATCCTCGACCGTGATGAGTTTGCGGTCCGGCTTGTTCATGTAATTGAGGCAGCCGTAAAGCGTGGTGGTTTTTCCCGAACCGGTCGGGCCGGTGACGAGTATGATGCCATCGGGGAGATTGATGCACTGCTCGAATTTCGCCTGGTCGTCGGATAGGAAACCGAGGTCCGGCAGGCCGAGTAGGAGCGAGGTTTTATCGAGGATACGCATGACCACGCTCTCGCCGTGGACGGTCGGAATTGTGGAAACACGGAGGTCGATGGCGTTGTCTCCCACGCGAATTTGGATGCGGCCGTCCTGCGGGATGCGCTTTTCGGCGATGCTCATCGAGCGCGACATGATTTTGAGTCGGCTGATGATCGCGCCGTGGAGTTTCTTAGGCGGCGGCTGCATTTCCTGAAGGACGCCATCGATGCGGAAGCGGATGCGAAGTTTGTGCTCGAGGGGTTCGATGTGGATATCGCTCGCGCGGTTCGTGTGGGCTTCCAAAAGAATCATCGAGACGAGCTTGATGACCGGCGCGTCGCCCGGACCGTCGTCATCCTCCTCGTCATCGGTGGCATCCGATCTTTTGGCTTGCCCGGCTTCCTTGAGCAATTCGTTCGCGGCATCTTCGGCGCTTCCGTAGTGCTTCACCACGAGCTTTCGGATTTCCTGGGGGGAGGCGCAGACAAATTCGATCTCCCGCTGCAACTTGTAGGTGAGGTCATCCATGGACTGCATGTCCATGGGGTCGCCAATCGCCACGGTCAGGATGCCATTGCGAAGCGCGATAGGGAGGGCTTGGTAGCGGCGCGCATCGTCGGCCTCCACCATATCCAAAATGCGTCGCTCCGGGTGGGCCTCGCCGAGATCCACGAACTCCATGCTGTTCTGTGCCGCGAGGGCGCGGGCGATGTCTTCCTCGGTGACGATGCCGTCGTTAACGAGAGTTTGGATCAAGCCTTCTTCCGCCAAATGCTCACGCGCGGCCCCAATCTGCGCCTTGGTGACAAGACCTAGGTCGCGGAGGGTTTCGGCTATGAATTCGTCGTTGTGGAACACGGTGGCGAGAAGATCGAGCGCGCTATCTTAAGAAGGCGCGAGGTGAAGTCAATGTGGTCGGCGGGGAATCAAGAAACGCCGCGAGCTCCTCGGGAAGCTCGCTCCGCCACTCGAGCAGGGAGCCGTTCCACTCGAGCGCCAACCCTGCCGAGTGGAGGGCGTGGCGGGGCAGGTGGAGGCGCTCTGCCAGGGCGGGGGTCCAACCGGTTTGAATAAACTCCAAGTAACAATCCTCGGAGGGCCCGTAGATTTTATCCCCGACGACGGGGCAGCCGGCATGGGAGGCGTGGACGCGGATTTGGTGGGTTCGGCCGGTGAGGGGTTTGGCTTCGACGAGCGAAAAAAGACCGAGCCGGTTTTCGAATTTTTCCAGAACACGAAACTCCGTCCGCGCCACCGCGCCGCTCGGGTGGACCATCCGCTGGAGGTGGATTTTGGTCTCCAAAACCTCCCCCCGGCGGATGATCGGGGCGTTGATCGTAAAAGTCTCCTCCGCCGGATGGCCGGTGAGGATCGCGCGGTAGGTTTTCTGGATTTTTCCCTCTTGCATCGCGATGGCGGCCTTCCGCGCGGCGGCCGATGTTTTGGCGACAAGGACCACGCCGCTTGTTTCGCGGTCGAGACGGTTGATGAGCGAGACTTGGCCGCTGTTGGCGATCTCGTAGGAGAGCAGTTCACGCAAGCCGTCCCACAGCGTCTTTGGTCCTCCCGGCTTGCTCGGGTGGACCAGGAGCCCCGCGGGTTTGTCCACGGCGAGCAGGTCGGCCGTTTCGCCGAGAACCCGGAACTCTGCTTGATCAGTCATCGCTTCGCGGAAACACTCCCCGTCACCATGATCGAACTCCGCCATCTCACGCGAACCTATTCCTCGGGCACTGGCGTGGTCCGCGCGCTCGACGATGTGTCGCTCGACCTCGCGCCGGGGGATTTTGCCACGATCACCGGTCCCAGCGGTTGCGGCAAAAGCACGCTGCTGAACCTCCTTGGCGGCCTCGACACGCCGACCTCGGGCGAGATCCGGGTGGATGGCCTCGAGCTACACCGCGCCGGCGAGCGGGAACTCACCCATTACCGCCGCCACACGCTCGGCATCGTGTTTCAATTTTTCAATCTCCTGCCTGCCATGACGGTTCGGGAAAATGTCGAACTCCCCCTGCTCCTGCGCGGGGATTCCCAAAAAAAGACCACCCCTCGCGTGGCGGAAATGCTCGATCTGGTTGGCATGTCCCACCGCGCGGGGCATTTCCCTCACCAGCTGAGCGGCGGCGAGATGCAACGCGTCGCCATCGCCCGCGCGCTTGCCGGGCGTCCCGCCCTGCTCCTCGCCGACGAACCGACCGGCAACCTCGACTCCGCCAACGCCGCCCATGTCTGCGAAACTTTCTCAAAGATTGCTTCCCAAAAAATTGCCACGCTGATTATTGTCACCCACAGCGATTCGGTGGCCGCTCTAGCCCCGGTGCGCATCCACATGATCGACGGAACCATCCTCTCCAAGCATGTCATCAATCATTCAACCTGACGACCCACGGCTTCAACAATTTGCACTTTTTTCAGGGCTCGGCCACGACGAGCTTTTGGCCCTCGTGCGCCTCACCGACACGGTGACTTTTTCTCAAGGCACCAAGATCATCCAAGCGGGCGAAGAAGGTCATTGTCTCTACCTGCTTCTTTCCGGCACTGCGGTCGTCCAAGCCCCCCCGCCGGATGGCAAAGTGGAGCTCGCGACGCTCAAAATCGGCGACTTTTTCGGCGAAATCTCCCTTGTCGATGAAGGCCCCCGCTCGGCAGATGTCATGGCGCTCGAGGATTGCGAACTCCTCCGCGTCACCCGCACCGCGATCGGCGTTCTGGCCGGCCTCCAACCCGCCGCCGCCGTCCAAATCCTCAGCTCGATCGGCCGCGAACTCGTCCAGCGCCTTCGCATTGCCAACCAGAAGTATCTTGACCTCCTGCACCGTCTGGCCCGCTAAACCACCCAATTCCATCGTGTCCAACCAACGCACCCTCGCATCCTCCGCAAGCCTCACCGGAAGCGCCCTTCACACCGGCGAGAATGTCACTCTCACCATCCTGCCTGCGCCTGTGGGCCATGGGTTCAAATTCCAGCGCGTCGATCTCCCCGATGAACCAATCGTCGAAGCCGCCGCGATTCATGTGAAGACCGTCGAGCGGGCGACCACGCTCGTTCAGGGGGCGGTAAAAATCCACACCGTCGAGCATGTCATTTCCGCCCTCGTGGGCCTGGGGGTCGACAACGCCTTGATCCAGATGAACGCCAACGAGCCGCCGATCGGTGATGGCAGCGCCTCGGAGTATGTGGCCTTGATCAAAAAAGCCGGCATTGCCGAGCAGGACGCCCCCCGCCGTTTCCTCGATATCCGCGAACCGCTCACCGTGGAACTCAACGGCTCCACGCTCGTCATTCTACCCGACACGAAGTTCCGCGTTTCCTGCACCCAAGTCGGTCCCGAGGGGCGCTTCACCCAATTTCTCTCCGCCGAGATCACGCCCGAGTTTTACGAAAAGGAAATCGCCCCTGCGCGGACCTTTGTTTTTTACGAGGATGTGAAGCCTCTCATGGACAAAGGCCTCATCAAGGGAGGCAGCCTCGAAAACGCCATCGTCGCCCGCGGAGACAGCGTTCTCAGCAAGGAACCGCTCCGCTTTCCCGATGAATTCGTCCGCCACAAGATCCTCGACATCGTCGGTGACCTCGCGCTTTGCGGGCGCTTCCTTCGCGCCCATGTCATCGCGATAAAGCCCGGCCACGGCATCAACACCGAAGCTGCTAAAAAACTCGCCGAAATCGTCGGAGCCGCCTCCTCCGTCGCGCCGCGCCCAGTCGCCGCGCCAGTTGGCGCGCTCGATATCAATGCCGTGATGAACATCCTCCCGCACCGCTATCCGTTCCTTATGGTCGATCGAATCGTGGAATTCGACGGCGGGCTCAAAGCCACCGGCGTCAAGGCCGTCACGATCAATGAGCCCTATTTCCAAGGCCACTTCCCCGGCCACCCTGTCATGCCCGGTGTGCTCCAACTCGAAGCCATGGCGCAAGTTTCCAGCATCGTCATGATGCGCCGCACCGAGAACGACGGGAAAATCGGCTACTTCATGAGCGCGGACGAGGTGAAATTCCGCAAACCCGTCATGCCTGGCGACACGCTCTTCATCGAGTGCGAACTCACCAGCGCCAAGAAACGCCTCGGCAAGGCCTCCTGCCGTTGCCTCGTCAACGGCGAGGTGGTCTCCGAGGGAACCCTGCTTTTCGGCCTCGTCGACAAATGACGCTCATCCACCCGAGTTCGGTCGTCGATCCATCGGCGGTGCTCCACGACGGCGTCGAGATTGGCCCCTTTTGCCACATCGGCCCGCAAGTTGAAATCGGCTCCGGCACGCGCCTCATCAGCCATGTCTCGATCGCCGGCCCGACCAAAATCGGGGAGGGGAATTTGTTTTATCCCTACGGCTCGATCGGCCAGCGCTCGCAGGATTTGAAATACACCGCCGAGCCGACCTACCTCGAAATCGGAAACCAAAACACCTTCCGTGAATTCTGCACCGTCAACCGAGGCACCCTGCCGGGCACCAAGACGATCGTCGGCAGCCATGGGAATTTCCTTGCCTACTCGCACATCGCGCATGATTGCGTGGTCGGCGACCATGTCATTTTCTCGAACAACGGCACACTCGCCGGCCATGTGATTGTTGAAGAGCATGCGATCATCGGCGGACTCTCCGGGATCCATCAATTCTGCCGCATCGGCCGCCACGCCATCGTCGGCGGTTGCACGAAGATCGTCCAGGATGTGCCGCCCTACATGATCGCCGATGGCAACCCCGCCGAAGTCCGTGGCGTGAACCAGGTCGGGCTCGAGCGTCGAGGATTTTCCCCCGAAGACACCCGCACCCTCCGCGAAGCCTACCGCCTCCTTTACCGGTCCAACATGAATGTGAAGCAGGCTTGCGAAAAAATCGCCGCCGAGCACTCCGGCCCCGAGTCGATCGCCCGCCTCCTCGAATTCATCGAGGCCAGCCAGCGCGGCATCATCCGGTAAAAACACATTGGCAGCCCCATCGCGAGTGTGGCAAATTCCAGCCTCTCGCCGATGTAGCACAGTGGTAGTGCAATCGATTCGTAATCGATAGGTCACGAGTTCGAGTCTCGTCATCGGCTCCCCTTCCCAATGAGCACGAAGCCTTCTCTTTTCAACCCCTCGAATCTGCTCGGGCTTGTTTTAACGCTGGCTTTCCTTCTTTCATCCACGCCCGCCCGCGCTTGCTACAACCACGGTGCGGCGTCGTCTGATGGAACCGGGAAATTTTTTATGGGGCGGGAGATTTCGCAGGTCATGGGGCATGAGGGGATCGATTGGCTCGAACGCGACAACCGCGAGTCCGAGGAGGCACCGAGCCGCGCGGTGGCGGCCTTGGCGCTGAAGCCCACCGATGTGGTGGCCGATATCGGGGCGGGCTCGGGTTACCACGCGTTCCGTATCGCGCCGCTGGTCCCGCAGGGCCGGGTCGTGGCGGTCGATATCCAGCCCGAGATGCTGACCTTTCTTCAATCGCGCGCTGCGGAACTCGGCGTCAAAAATGTGGAGTCGCACCTCGGCGCGGTGGATGGCGCCAAACTCCCTCCCGACTCGATCGACCTCGCCCTCATGGTCGATGCCTACCACGAGTTTTCGCATCCCCAGGAAATGCTGGAATCCCTGATGTCCGCCTTGCGTCCCGGAGGTCGGGTTGTCCTTTTGGAATACCGCGCGGAGGATCCGGCCGTTCCCATCAAGCCCCTCCACAAAATGACGGAGCGCCAGATTCGCCTCGAGTTGGAGTCCGTCGGATTTCGCTGGGTGGCCACGCACGACTTTCTCCCGTGGCAGCACATGGTGATTTTTGAAAAGCCACCGATTTCCCCGTAACCGCGCGTCATCGAAGTGGGGCCGAAAAATAATTTAAAAAAAAGTATTGCGCCCCGGAAGAGGGTGTGAGAGTTTGAATCCGTTCTGGGGGGAACAGCAGGCCGTCGTAACTTTCGTTGCGGCGGCCTGCAACTTTTATAGGGTTCGTGAATCGGTCAAATGATCGATTCGTTGCATAAACAAATCCACCATTTGTGCGAGGGCGTCTTCGAGCGCAATGTCCGCTCCGCTTTCATGACTGAGACTGGTCATTTCCACGCCGGTGAGGCCGCAGGGCGTGATGTGCGCGAAGGCTTGGGTGGACTCCTGGGTGATGTTGATGGCGAAGCCGTGCATCGAAATCCATTTTCGGACGCCGACGCCGAGCGAGGCGAGTTTGCGCAGGCCGACCCACACGCCGGTGAGGCCGTCGCGGTTTTGGGCGGTGACGCCGTAGCTCGCAGAAAGTTCGATCAGCAAATCCTCGAGAAATCTCAGGTAGCGGTGGAGGTCGCGACCGCGCTGAGTGAGGTCGAGGATCGGGTAGCCGACGAGTTGGCCGGGGCCGTGGAAGGTCGCTTGTCCGCCCCGGTTGGTTTCAAAAACAGGGTGGGGAAGGTTTGGGCGCAGGCTTGAGTGGTCGCGCGTGCGGCCGATGGTGTAAACTGGCTCGTGCTCGAGCAGGACGAGGGTTTCCTCTCCTCGGCCAGATTGCAGCTCGGCGACGAGGTTTTCCTGGAGTGCGAGGGCGGCCTCGAACGACATCCGGCCCGGAGTGAGGACTTTCATCGGAGCGCGGGAAATTTCGCGGTTTGAAAATGCGTAAGGCCGACGGCGATGGCGTCCGCGGCGTCGGGCGGGGGTGTGACCGTGAGGCCGAGAATCGAGCGAATCATGAAGGCGACTTGGGCTTTTTGCGCGCCGCCGCGTCCGACCACGGCCTGCTTCACGCGGCGCGGCGCGTATTCGTGGATGGGGAGGCCGTGGTGGGCGGCGGCCAGCAGAACCGCTCCCCGAGCCGATCCGAGCGTGATGGCGGTCGGGAAACTCTGCACAAAAATGACGCTCTCCACGGCCATGGCGATCGGGTGGAACTGCTTGATCGCATCGCCGAGTCGGGTGTGGATTTCGAGGAGGCAACCGGCTTGGGAGAGTTTGGGTGGGTTTTTGACCACATCAAAATGAAGGCAGCGCACCTTGCCGGCGTCGCGCGACAGGATGGCGAATCCGGTGCCGCGAAGCGACGGATCCACGGCCAGCAAAATTTCCTCGGAAGCCATGGCGCGCACTTTAGGGGAAAGCCCCCGCTCGGTGGAAGGATTGCCTTCCGTGGGTCTGGATTCTATAAACCGAAGTCCCTTTTTCCCGTATGAAACCCAAGACCACCTCCCCGGCTGTCTCTGTCGCCGGAAAAACCCTCCTCGTCGCCAACCGCAGCGAAATCGCCATCCGCGTTTTTCGTGCCGCCACCGAACTCGGTATGCGAACCGTCGCGATCTACGCGCAAGAAGATCGCTACACGATGCATCGCTTCAAGGCCGACGAGGCCTATGTCGTCGGCGAGGGCAAGGGGCCAGTCGGCGCGTATCTCGACATCGAGGGCATCATCGCTTTGGCCCGCGAGCGCGGTGTGGACATGATCCATCCCGGCTACGGATTCCTCTCCGAAAACGCCGAGTTCGCGCGCGCCTGCGAGCGGGCGGGAATTATTTTCGTCGGGCCGGATGTGAATTTGCTCGAAAATATGGGCGACAAAACCGCCGCCCGCACCCTCGCCCAAAAGCTGAATGTCCCCGTGCTTCCCGGCACCGAAGATGCGGTGACCGAGCGAGCCGAGGCGTTGCGCATCGCGAAACAAATTGGGTTCCCGCTCATCATCAAAGCGGCCTTCGGCGGCGGTGGGCGCGGCATGCGGGTGGTCACGAAGCCCGAGGATTTGGCGCCGCTGCTCGACGAGGCGCAGGGCGAGGCTGGGCGGGCATTTGGAAATCCCGCAGTGTTTCTCGAAAAATACATCCCGCGCGCGAAGCACATCGAGGTGCAAATCCTCGGCGACCGCCACGGGAATGTCCTGCACCTCCACGAGCGCGATTGCTCGGTGCAGCGCCGCCACCAGAAAGTGGTCGAGATCGCGCCTTCCGTGGCGCTCGATCCCGGCATCCGGCGCGAACTTTGCGAGGCCTCGGTGCGCCTCGCGGCCGGCATCGGCTACAACAACGCGGGCACGATCGAGTTCCTCTACGATGTGGACAAAAAAGAGTGGTTCTTCATCGAAATGAACCCCCGCATTCAGGTCGAGCACACGGTCACCGAGCAGGTCACAGGCATCGACCTCGTGCGCTCCCAAATCCTCGTCGCCGCCGGCGCCTCGCTCCACGGTCCAGAGCTCGCGCTTCCGCAGCAGGACGCGATTCCTTGCAACGGCTTCGCCATCCAATGCCGCATCACCACCGAGGATCCTGCGAACAAATTCATGCCGAATTACGGCAAGATCGTCACCTACCGCAGCGCGGCGGGATTCGGTGTGCGTCTCGACAGCGGCATGGGCACGACCGGCAGCGTGATCACGCCCTTCTACGACTCGCTTCTCACCAAAGTCACCACGACCGGGCAGACCTTTCCGATGGCGATGCAACGCATGATCCGCGCGCTCCGGGAATTCCGCATCCGTGGCGTGAAGACGAACATTCCGTTTTTGGAAAATGTCATCCTGAACCCCGAGTTTGCATCGGGCCAGGCGACGACCACGCTCATCGACACGACGCCGTCGTTGTTCGAGTTCAAGCCCCGCCGCGACCGCGCCTCGCGCCTGCTTTCCTTCCTCGCCGATGTGATTGTGAACGGCAACCCGCAGGCAAAAGGCCACCGCATCTCCGCGCCACTCGAGCCCGCGCGGCGTCCCGCCTACGACGGCAAGCAGACGCCGCCGGCGGGAACGCGCCAGCTTTTGCTCGAGCTCGGACCCGAGAAATTCGCCGAGTGGACGCGCAAACAAAAGCGCCTGCTTTTCACCGACACCACCTTCCGCGACGCGCACCAATCGCTCCTCGCCACGCGCGTTCGCACCTACGACATGCTCGCCGTGGCCGACGCCGTGGCGCACCGCTCATCGGAGCTTTTCAGTCTGGAAATGTGGGGTGGGGCAACCTTTGACGCCTCGATGCGTTTTCTTTACGAGGATCCATGGGACCGCCTCCGCGAAATCCGCGAGCGTGTTCCGAATATTTGCTTCCAAATGCTCCTGCGCGGCTCGAACGCCGTCGGCTACTCGAATTACCCGCCAAATGTCGTCGCCGGTTTCATCAAACACTCGGCCGAGTGCGGCATGGATATCTTCCGGATTTTCGATTCGCTGAATGACCTTCCGAACATGCGCGCCGCGATGGAGGCGGTGAGAAAACACACGCGCGGCATTTGCGAGGGCACGGTCTGCTATACCGGCGACATCCTCGACCCCAATCGCACGAAGTATTCGCTGAAATACTATATCGGCCTCGCGAAGGAGTTGGAGAAAATGGGGGCGCACATCCTCGCGGTGAAAGACATGGCCGGCCTGTGCCGTCCCTTTGCCGCCCGCGCTTTGATCAAGGCGCTGCGCGAGGAGGTTTCGCTGCCGGTTCATTTCCACACCCACGACACGAGCGGTGTGAATTCCGCCTCGCTCCTCATGGCCGCCGAGGCCGGGGTGGATGTGGTGGACGCCGCGATTTCCTCGATGTCCGGTTCGACCTCGCAGCCGAATCTCAACAGCCTCGTCGCCGCGCTCCAAAACACGCCGCGCGACTCGGGCCTCGATCTCGACGCGCTCGAGGAATTTGCCGTTTACTGGGAGCAGGTTCGCTCGTTCTACGCTCCGTTCGACACCTCCCCGCGCACCGGCAGCGCCGAGGTTTATGTGCACGAGATGCCCGGCGGGCAGTTCACGAATCTCAAGGAGCAAGCCGCGAGCATGGGCATTTCCCACCGCTGGCCGGAGATCGCGCGTTGCTATGCCGAGGTGAACCAACTCTTCGGAGACATCGTGAAAGTCACACCGTCCAGCAAGGTCGTCGGCGACATGGCGCTTTTCCTTTTCACGCGCGGTATCAAGCCTGCCGATGTCCTGAATCTCGAGCCTGGCACCGCTTTCCCCGAGTCGGTGAAAGACATGCTCGCGGGAGGACTTGGCGAGCCGATGGGCGGCTGGCCGAAGAATCTCGTCGAGGTCGTGCTTGGAAAATCCAAGCCCGCCAAGGCGCGCGCGCCGAAGGTCGATCTCGACGAAGTTCGCGCCGAACTCGCCACGAAGCTCAAGCGCGAGCCGACCGAGGACGATCTCTACAGCCACCTCATGTATCCCGGGGTTTTTGCCGACTTCTGGAAAATCACGCGCGAGTTCGGCGATGTCTCGAAACTCCCGACGCCCGCGTTTTTCTACGGCCTGAAATCCGGCGAGGAAATCGCCATCGATATCGAGCAGGGCAAAACGCTTTTCGTGAAACTCATCAATGTCGGCGACGCCGCGAAGGACGGCCGCCGCATTGTTTCCTTCGAGTTCAATGGCATGCCCCGCGAGGCAACGGCCATCGACCGTTCGCTCAAAACCAAAGCCGCCGCGAGGCCGAAAGCCGATGCGTCGAAAGCCAACGAAGTCGGCGCGCCGATTCCCGGCATGGTCAGCTCGATGGATGTCGGCGTGGGCGCGCGCGTGGCGAAGGGGGACAAGATTCTCACGCTTGAGGCGATGAAAATGCAGACCACGCTTTACGCTCCGGCGAATGGCGTGATCGGCGAGCTTTTCGCCAAGGCCGGCGATGCCGTGGATACCGGCGATCTTTTGGTTCGCTTGAAGGAGTAAAGCCTATGCCCACCTTGCCCGAGTGGTGCCGGAAGTCCTACCTCGGACACGGCTTGCTGGATGAGAACGGCGCGTGGATTTGCCTGAATCCCGCGCTTCTCAACATCTTCCAGCGCCCCGCTCGGGAATTCCTCGGAAAGCGTTTCGACGAAATCCTCGAGCCCACCAGCCGCGAGGTTTTCCGGAAGGCCTGGGAGGATGTGGTCTCAGGTGCGCTCCCCTCGCGCTGCATGGATCTGGAATTTCCCGCGCCGGATGGCGGGCGTTTGTTCACGGATGTCTTCCTCACCAAATTCGACGAAGCCCCCGGCGTGATGATGCTCCAAATGCTGAACATCACCCGCCACAAGGAAACCGAGATCGCGCTTGCGAGGGCCAAGGGCCGACTTCACCTCACTGCCGCCGTGGCCGGCATGGGGTATTGGGAATTTGATTTCAAAACCCAAACCGAGCACTGGGATGACGGAGTTTTTCGCATCTACGGAATCCGGCGTGAGGATTTCAGCGGGCGCTGGGATACCTATGTTCACCCCGAGGATTTGGCGGGCGCAGAGCAGGTCGTGTTGGATGTTTTGAAAAATGGAGACTCCGGCGAGCAGAGATTTCGCGCCCTCCGGCCGGATGGCTCGATCCGGCATGTGCATTCGATTTTCACACTCGAGCGGGATGCCGATGGCGAGCCATCGCTGATGACGGGCCTGAATTTCGATATCACCGACAGCGTTTTCGCTGAAGAGAGTGAGGCCTCCCTGCGCGTGATCCTGGACAACATGCCGATCCCGGTGACCACCAGCAAAACCTCGGGCGATGGCGAAATCACACTCATCAACAAGGAATTTACCCGCCTCCTCGGCTACACGGCCGATGATGCTCCGACGATCGCGAAGCTCGTGGAGTTGAATTTTCCGGATGCCGAGGTTCAAGCGGCAGGCATGGCGTGGTGGAGGGATTTGGTGGCTCAGTCGAAGAAAAATCCGACGCCCGCGCGAGAGGTGCCGTTCCATGTGAAATCGAAGGCCGGCGAGTTTCGCGATTTTTTAGCGAATGCCACCGTGGTCAAAGACACTCTGATCCTCGCTAGTCACGACATCACCGAGCGGAAGCGGGCCGAGGCTGAGTTGTTAGAGAGCCGGAAGACCCTCGAACGCATCCTCGAGGATATGCCTGTGCCTGTAATGGTGCTCAACGCCGATGATTCCTTTGAAGAGCGCCATTTCCTCATGGCGAACCGGAAATTCACCGAAATTCTCGGCTACACGCTCGAGGACATGCCCTCGGCCATGGAATGGGCGGCCAAAGCCTACCCCAATGAGGAATACCAGAAGATGGTGGTCGATTGGTGGCGAGACGCCCTGGAGGCGGCCGCCAAGGGCAGCAGGTTGGTTCAAAATGTTGAATTTCAAGTAGTTGCCAAGGACGGCGCGCGCCGGGACATCATTTTCAGCACCACGCTCGTCGGCCCTTACATCGTCATTGCCATGCGCGACGCGACCGAACAAAAGAAAGCCGCCGCCGCGCTGGAGGCCGCCTACAAGAACGAGTCGATCCTGCGCGCCCAGGCCGAACAGGCGGCGAAAGCCAAAGTCCGGTTCCTCGCCGGCGTGAGTCACGAAATCCGAACGCCGATCTCCGCGCTGGTGAATATTTCCCAATCCATGCTCCTCGAGAGCGAGAAACACAGCCTCCCGCCCGAGTTTTTGGAGCACCTTGCAACCGTCCGCTCCGGCGGTCAATACCTGAACCTCATCCTCACGAACCTGCTCGATGTCTCGGCCGCCGAATCCGGCCACGCGCCCGTGCGGGCCACGACTTTTTATTTGAGGGATTGGGTGGAAGACATCGGCGCGATCCTCGAGCCCATCGCCCGGTCGCGGTCGGTCCAGATCGTTTGGCACCTGCCCGAGGATGATAACGAAAAGTTCACGACCGACTCGGTGCGGCTCACCCAAATCCTCCTCAACCTCGCGCACAACGCCGTGAAATTCTCGGTGAAACACGGTTCGCGCATTTGGATTTCCATGTCGTCCACCGGCGAGGGGGTGCTGCGCTTGAGCGTCGCTGACGAGGGGCCGGGGATTCCCGCCGACAAGCTCGAGGGGCTCTTCAGCGAATTCGGCCAGAGCGCGGACACGCCATCCACCGACCGTGGCGTGGGCTTGGGCCTCGCCGTCGTGCGGCAAAATCTCGACCTGCTCGGCGGTAAAATCTCCACCCGGCCGCTCGCGCCGAGTGGAATTTGCTTTGAAATTGAACTCCCCGGGTTGAAGAAATCCAGCGAATCATGCGCACCTTAATCGTTGATGACAGCAAGCCCGACCGGGCCGCCCTCCGAGGTTTGCTCGAAAGGGTTTCCGCCGTTGACTCGATCCTAGAGGCGGAGTGCCTCGGCTCAGCGCGCGAAATTCTCGCCAATCCCGATATCGACCTCGTGTTTCTCGACATCGAAGTCGGCCGTGAGAACGGCTTCTCGCTCCTCGACTCTGTGGGCCGCGACCGCCGCGTGATTTTTACCACCGTCCACACCGGCTACGGCGGGCAGGCGTTCGATGCCGATGCCGTGGATTACATCGTGAAGCCCGTCACCGAGGATCGCATGCTCCGTGCGCTCAGTCGGGCCGCGTCGTCGTTCGGCCGCTCCACCGCGCCTCTGGCCCGCGTGCCGGTGCACCGCAGCGGATCGACCCGGATTTTCCTCGCGCTGGAAAACCTCTCCGCCGTGACCGCCGAGGGTAATTACTCGCGCGTCATCTGTGGCTCGAAGGAATACCCCGACCACCGCCGCCTGCGGGAGTGGGAAAAACTGCTCGCTGATTTTCCCTTCCAGCGACTCGACCGCTCCACGCTGCTGAGGCTCGATCACATCCAAGCGATCGAGCCACAAGGCGTCGGCGCTCGGGTGATTTTATCCCACAACGCCGTTTTGGAGCTTGGCCGCACCGCCAATGAACGCCTCCGCGAAGTTCTCTCAGACCCCCCCCCCCTGCGCGCCTAAAGCCTGCCTAGAAAACCTTGTTTAGGCGGATTCGCACAAAAAATTGCGGATTCGCACAATAAGGTGCGCACCCTATTGACCGATTTTTCACAATAAGCGATCAGTGCGTCTGGATGGCGGGTTTCCGCTCGCTGCCAATAAAACAAACAAAACAAAACTATGCCTAGAATCGCAGATCCCAACCGCAAGCTTCGCGGTAAGCTTAACCTCACGATCCATCCTGAAATTCGCGATTTCGCGGAGCAACTCGCCTTCAAGCGCCGTCGTTCCGTTTCGCAATTGTTTGAGGACCTCGTCGAGGCCGAGTGGTTCCGCTTCCAAGCCGCCCAACAAGGCGCGCCGGCTCCCCAATATCCGCAAGCTGCCTACTACGGCACGCCCAAGATGTAATCACCGGACTACAAACCTCAAAAAAAGCAGCGCTGTTCAAAAAAACAGCGCTGAATTTTTTTGGGGGTCAGGAGAGGCCTGATTCAGGCCCGGAGCGGCTTTCGAAACCGCACCAATGCGGCCCTGACAAGCAGGGCCCTCCTGTTGGTTAAGCCTCGCGGGCGACGATGCGGTAGCCTCGGATGCGGAGGTATTCCGGAACATCCGCCGAGGCCATCTCGGCATTGGTAAGCGGAACAAGATCGTGGACGGCGCCGCCGCGAGAGACGATGCGGTCCTTGATTTCGAGCGTTCCGCCCTCCGGGGCCTTCGCCACGAGCGAGGCGCCGTCGGCGATGGTGACATTTTCCAAAGTCACATCGCCGTCGAGCACGAGGGTCGCCTTGCCGGAGATCGAACCGCCGCTGATTCTGGCGCGGACATCAGCGAGTGTGAGGGCAAAGGAGGGACGCAAAATGACGCGGGGGCCGGTCGTGAGCGGAATGCCGTGAAGGTTTTTTTGCGGGGCATCGATCACTTCCATTCCAGCGGCGCGGAGCTTCATGCGTCCAGCGAGGTAGAAGTCGTTCTCAGCGCTGGAGGCGCTTTCGGGCGGGCCGTCCGAGGCGACCTTGGCGGCGGCATCGACGAGATTGTTTTTGCAGGCGCTGAAACACCACACGCGATCGAAGATGGTGACGCCGACCTTTTCGCCGGAGACGAAGGACTTCGGCAAATCCTGCATCAATGTCTCGAGCCGTGCGGGTTTTTTGAACTTGGTGCGTGAGGCGTCGGCGAACTTCGGATTCACAAACTCAGCGATCACGCCGCCGGAAGATTCCAGCACGCGGAGGTAGGGCTCGAGACGGACTACGAGGAGGTTGATGTTGCCGGGGAAGCGCGAGAAGCCGTTAGGCTCCGCGACATCGCCGGCGGGGTTCACCGTCTCGCGCAGGAGCGGGTCGAGGTAGTTGTATTCGACATTGAGCGTGAGGTCGGGCGCGCCGGATTTCTTGAGCCGCGCGATGCCGCCCACCGCCTCGCCGGGAATGCGGTTCACGGCGATCGAGTTGAAGTCATAGCCGCGAATTTCGGAAACCCCGAGCGCGGCGAGCGCGGCGTTGAAGACCTGGCCGTTCGTGTCCTGGATGAAAAGAAGATGGCGAATGCCCGAGGCTGCGAATTTTTTGGCCGTGCCGCTCGTGTGGAGGAGCGTGTGGATGTCGCCGTGGCCATGGGGCTTCAGGTTCAGGTTGTATTTTTTCTCCAGCGAAAGATGGGCCTCGATGTCGGAGAGGGCGGGGACGAGTTCTTGGTTGAGAATCGTGATTTGGCCAGGCGCGAGGCCGAAATTATGGTTCGCCTCGAGCGTGGCGATCGTGCCGGCGTTCGTCTCGCGGCTTGTCATGATCACGAGAGGAATCTCGCGGCCGAGGCGCTTCGAGGCGGCGCGGATAACGGCAGTGTAGTGGGCGAGGTAGGAAGTCGTTTCGGTGACTTCGACGGGGATGTCGAGTTTGATGCCGTGGTAGCCGAGGCGTTCGCCAAGTCCTCCCGCGACGAGCACGATGGCAGTCTCGGCGAGGGATTTCAGCCCCACGCCCTCGGCTTCCTCATAAGCCGGGCCAAAGTTTGAAAGATCGACGAGATCGGGTTCCTCCGGCGTGTAGCCCGCGAAGGGATTTCCGCCGGTGGCGGATTCGGCGAGGAGGCGGCGTGCGTTGCGGATGTAGGCCACAAGGCCTCCCGGGTAGGAGCGATTGCAATTTTGGAGGGTTTGGAGAAATGCGCGCTTCTGGTCGTCGTTCGTTCCCGGGGCGTCCCAATCGCCGAAAAGCTGGCCTTGGTCCTCGGCGAGGAGGGATTCGGCGAGTTGCAAATCCTCGGAGGAAAGAACTCCGGCGGCAAGGTGGTCGGTGAGGAAGGATGGAGTGGGCATGATGGATTTTAAAAAGGGAGTGGCCGCGCGTGGCGGAATCCCGAGATCGTTGGCGCGGAGACCCCCTTGGAGGCAAGCAGGACTTTGAATTGAACGCCCATCGTTTCGGGGTGGAGGAGGGTGCGGAGCGAGCGGAGTTTCTTGAGGGTTGCGGGAGTCGGCGGCTGGCCGTCGAGGGAGAGCAGGAGGCGCTCGGCCGCACCGACGAGGAAATGGTGTTGGTCGGTGAAGGCGGCAGGCTCGAGGCCGCAGGCCCGCAAATCCTCGGCGAGGGCGGTGAAATCGACATGGGCCGTAATGTCTTTGTCGCCGGTGGATTGGAAGGGATCGTCATCGCGTTGGTGCGCGGCGTAGCAAGCGAGAGTTCCGCCGGAGCGGTGCGGCGCGAGGAGTTCCTCGCGCGTCATGCCGTAGTCGATCGCGAGTAGAAAACCACGCTGGAGGCGCGAAGAAATGGTCGAAAGAAGTTCGTGCTGGCCGACACGAATCTCCGAAATGAAATCCTCGGTGGGCGCGGGCCAGTTGAGATCCAAAACCTCGGCGGGCTCGAGGCGGAACGCGCCGTCGAGGAATTGGACGCGCTGAAGTTCCCAGCGGCCTGCGCGGCATTTCACGATTTCGAACGGCAGGGCGTCGAAGAGTTCGTTCGAAAAATGAACTCCGGTGAAATTTGGCAAATCCTCGGGCGCTTCTACCCACTCAACTCGCCGACCCGCGAGGCGGGCTTGTTGTTTTTCGCGAAGCGGGGCGAATGGCTCGATGATGATGAGTCGGGCTTCGGCGAGGGGCGTTCCAGCAAGGCCATCGAGCACATCGGCGGCGAGGCGGCCGTCGTTCGCGCCCTGCTCGACCAGCGTGAAATCTTCGGGACGGCCGAGGATTTCCCACATCTCGAGGAATTGGGCGGTGAGGATTTCGCCAAAGACCGGGCCGATGCTGATGTTCGTAAAAAAATCTCCGTCGCGCCCGACCACGGCTTTCCCGCTGGCGTAGTAGCCTTCGGCGGGATCGTAGAGAGCCAACTCCATGAAGCGCGAGAAGCGCATCGGGCCTTGGAGGCCGATTTCAGCGGCGAGACGGTCTCTAAGGCCGGGTGACCTCGCGGACATACACATTGATCTGCCCGCCGGTGCTCTCTCGCACATCGAGAACTTGGAACGGCCGCCGCTCGTCGCGGGCCACACTCGTGCCGTCGGCGGGCGGTGCCATGCCCTCGGGGTATTGCACGATCACGCGGACATTGCCGGCGCGGCGCGGTGAGCGGAGGACGGCGCGATCAGATCCGGCAGCGGTGACCTCGAAGTTGCCCTGCAAATAAACCCGATCTCCGCCGGTGCCGCGCTTGGCGATGGAGGAAATATCGGTGACGCCAAGGAGTCGGCCCCGCGGCATGCGCCCGGCTTCGTAGGTTTGCCAATTCCTCGAGTTGCCGGCGACGATGGCTTTCGGGGATGGGGAAGGGGTGGGTTTTGCCTCGGCGACTTGGGTGGGAGTCGCGGCGGGGAGGGGATTCACGGGTGTCGCAGGAAGCGCGGTGACAGGCGAGACGGGGACTGGCGGGGTGGCTTCGGAGACAGGCAGGGCGGCGCGAACTTCGACGGGCTTTTCCACCGGCAGGGCGACCGCAACGCGCGGCTCGGGAGTTGCAATCGGAGTTGGCGCCGGCGTGGGCTGGGGTTCATCGGTCGCGAGAGGTTTTTCTACCCGCATGAGACGGGATTTGGTGTCGGCAAGCTGGCTGGGTTTTTCCTCCTTGCCGGCGAGGCGGGCCTTGCGGCGGAAGTGGTCGTATTTTGAATCCGCGTCGCGCTGGCGAGGGAGGTCGATGACGGGTAGACCGGCTTGGACATTCAGTTGTTCGGGAGGGTCGAGGTTGAAGGTGCCGTCGGCGGTGGCGGCTTCGTAGCTCGGGTAGAGAATCGAGACGGTGGTGAGTTTGATGCGGCCGTCGTTGAGTCGCTCGATATTGATGACGGCGGCTAGTTCGTTCTCGCGCTTCAGGTCGATATCCAGCCCGGTCAACAGTGTGCGATGGAGGGTGGGAACCATGCGTTTGTCGGAGCAGAAGACCTGCTCGATCAGAAGATTTGGATTTTCCTTCGACTGCGCGAGCGCCACGACACCGGAGGGGAAGAAGTCGTCACCGGTGAGTTCAAAGGAATCGAGAATATTGAAAGTGCCGAGGACATAGGGCACGAGGCCGTCGCAGGGTTTGAAATTGCGGAGGTAGTTCCGCAGGAGGACTTCGTTCGTGCGCTCGAGTTGGCGGGGACGCATCGCCGCGTAGCGTTCCATGATTTCAGGCGCGCGGAGGAATTCGCCTCGTGGGGCGGCGGTGAGTTCGAAGCGTTTCGGTGGCTCGATTTTCTTGAGCTTGCTGAGGATGTCGTAGCTGAGGGGTTTTTCGGGGTGACCGAAGACATAGAAACTTCCGATCCAGCAGAAAATCGCGACGCCGATGAGAAGGAGGATCAGAACCGTCCAACCAAAAAGCCCGCCGTCCTGGCGGCCGCGGGGCTTGGAGGGATCGGTGTCGGGGTCCTTAAACCAAGCGCGGCTGTTTTTTGTTTCCTCGTCGTGTGGCATCTGGGGTTCAGGTGTCGATCGCGGCGGGCTCGAAGGAAGTGCCGCAGCCGCAGGAGCGGGAGGCTTGGGGATTTCTAATGCGAAAGCCCGCGCCGGAGAGCCCGTCCTCATAATCCAGCACGCTTCCGCTCAAGTGGGCCGTGCTCTCGGCATCAATGAAAACCTTCGCGCCAGCGTGCTCGATCGTGATGTCGCCGCCGCGTGGGGAGCCGGTCTCCATGATATATTGGAGGCCAGCGCAGCCGCCTTTTTCGACTCCCAAGCGCAAGCCATCGCCGGTTCCCTTCGCGGCGATCAAATCCAATAACGCGCGCGCAGCTTGGTCGGTAATCGTGATCACGGCCTTTTCTTAAAAACGAATCCGTGCAAAGTCAAACGGCATGGGAAGGATTCGATTGCTCGCCGATGAAGTCGCCAGCCAAGTTGCGGCCGGCGAAGTGGTCGAGCGTCCAGCCTCCGTCGTGAAGGAATTGGTGGAAAACAGCATCGATTCCGGAGCCCGGCGGGTCACCGTGGAATTTGTCGGCGGTGGGTCGCGCCTGCTTCGCGTGGGTGACGATGGATGCGGCATGGACCGCGAGGATGCGCTGCTGAGCCTCGAGCGCCACGCCACCAGCAAAATCCGCACCGCCACTGATCTGGCCTCGGTGGCGACGATGGGCTTTCGTGGCGAGGCCTTGCCAAGCATCGCGAGCGTTTCGAGGTTTCGTCTGGCGACCCGTCCGCACGATTCCGACGCCGGAACCGAAATCCGCGTGGGAGGCGGGAAAATCGAATCCGTCTCGGATAGTGGGGGCGCCCCGGGAACCACGATCGAGGTCGAATCTCTTTTCTACAATCTCCCGGCGCGAAAAAAATTTCTGCGAG
The DNA here is from genome assembly GCA_937919825.1 of uncultured Spartobacteria bacterium. GTDB lineage: Bacteria > Verrucomicrobiota > Verrucomicrobiia > Chthoniobacterales > Terrimicrobiaceae > UBA967. The sequence continues at coordinate 37,484 of CALFPA010000052.1, forward strand.
GCGAGGAGACCGAGTCGGCCCATATCATTCACCAGATGCAATCACTCGCCGTGGCGCATCCTGGGGTCGGCATGACGCTCGTGCGCGAGGGGCGTCGACTTTGGCAAGCCGCACCGTCCGAGGATTTGGGCGTGAGGTTGCGGGATTTGTTCGGCGTGGACTTCATGGCGAGGCTGCTGCCGGTCGAGCCGGTAGAGGAAAATGGGATTCGAATCGAAGGGTTCATTTCGAAGCCGGGCGAGGGGAGACCGGACCGCGAATTGCAATTCGTTGTTCTGAACAAAAGGGTCGTCCAGTGCCCAGCAGTCTTCCAATCCCTGCGCGAGGCTTACTCCGAGGCTTTGCCGAAAGGTCGGCATCCCCTGGCCGTGTTGAGGATTTCGATGGACCCCTTGGCCTTCGATTGCAATGTGCATCCCGCCAAGCGCGAGGTGCGGCTTCATCGTCCGGACCAGCTCCGTCAGGCCGTGTATCTGGCGGCGGGAAAAACTCTCGAAAAACTCCGCAAGCCTGCGCCGCCGATTTCCCCGCCGATGCCAAGGCGCGAGGAGCCTGTGCCTCGGGCTGCGGCGAAACCATTCAAGCAGGCGCCCCAATTGGATTTGCCCGCCGTGCGCGCGCCGGAACCCGCCCGGCCCGGGGCGGAGTTTCGGCTCATGGGAGGACTTGGTGGACGGTGGATTCTGATGGAGGGAGCGGATGGCTTGGTGCTCCTCGATATTCGCGCGGCTTCGGAACGGATCATTTTTGAAACCATGCGTCGTGAGGCGGCGGCGGGCGGGACGCATTCCCAAAGACTCCTTCTGCCCATCGTGGTCGAAATGACGCCGAAGGATGCGGTGTGGATTTCGGAAAATTTGGACGCTCTCTCGCGAGCGGGTTTTTTGTTGGAACCCTTCGGCGGCGGATCTTTCAAAATCGAGGCACTGCCAGCGTGTGTCGGCGACCGCGATCCGCGCGAGACGCTGGCTGATGTTTGCGAAACTCTGAAAGCGACTGGTCTGCTCGGCGGCGGTCAACCCGTGCTCGATGCTCTGATCCGCTCGGTTTCGCGGTTCGCGGCGCTCGATGCGTTTCCTTACGAGGAATCGCGGGCTCGGCGGCTCGTCTGCGAATTGCTCGGGTGCGAACTCCCCTACGCGTGTCCGCAGGGGCGGCCGACCATGATCCAGTGGTCGTTTTCCGAACTCGATCGGAAGTTCGGCCGCTGAAAAAAACTGGAGGCGGTGGATTGCCTCCCGGCGCGGGATGTGGGATAGGAGGGCCATGCCTGACTTGAGGATAGAGCCCGCGACAGTCGATGACCTTTCCGAGCTTGCCGATTTGCTCGCCGACCTTTTCTCGCAGGAGGCCGACTTTACGCCTGACCGCGAGAAGCAAATTCGCGGCTTGCGCCTGATCCTCGAGCAGCCCTCGCGCGGTAGGATTTTTGTGATGCGCAATGACCGAATGATCGTCGGCATGATTAATCTCCTGATTACGATCAGCACCGCCGAGGGAGGATTTGTATTGATGCTGGAGGATCTGGTGATTCACCGGGATCACCGAGGACACCGCTTGGGAGTGAAGCTCCTCGAGCATGCGATCGCCTTTGCGCGGGAGAAAAAATTTCTTCGAATCACGCTGCTGACCGATCCGGGAGAGAGGAGTGCGGGGTTCTACCGGCGCCATGGTTTTGTGGATAGCACGCTGCATCCGATGCGCTACTTGTTGAGCGCTGATGAGTGACAAGCCAGTCGATCGCGCGGCGGGCCCGATCTCCACGGCATTCGTGCTCGGAGCTGGCCTCGGAACACGACTGAGGCCTCTTACGGATTCGCGGCCGAAGCCGCTCGTGCCGGTCTTCAACAAGCCTCTCATCACTTTCGCATTCGATCATCTGATGGATGCCGGAGTGCAAAAATTCGTCGTCAATACACACCATCGCCCCGAGGCCTACGGAAGCTTGCTGGGCGCTTCGCAGGGGCGTGGCGACTACCGGGGGCGTGAAGTTTTTTTCCGCCACGAACCCGTTCTCCTCGAAACCGGAGGCGGCATCAAAAATGCGGCCGACCTTCTCGGCGATGAACCGTTCCTTGTATATAATGGCGATGTGCTCGCGGACTTTCCACTGGGCCCGCTGATCCGCGCGCACAGCGGATCCGGAAATATCGCCACGCTCGCGCTGCGCTCTTCGGGAGCTGAACGCCGCATCCAATTTGATGTGGACTCGGGGCTCGTCACGGACATGCGCGGCTTGATTGGTGGACGCCCCGAGCCGGCTTTTCTTTTCACCGGAGTGAGCATCGTTTCTCCAGAAATCCACAAGCACATCGGCGACGGCCAAATCGTTTCGATCATCCCCGTGCTGATTGATCTCATGAGGCGCGGCGCGCGGGTGGGGGGAGTCGTCGTGGATGAAGGCGTGTGGTTTGATATTGGAAATATCGGGGCTTATCTCGAGGTCCACAAAATCCTCGCCGGAGATGCCCATCGATTCTCTTATCTGCCTGAAGATTGGTGGCAAGTTGTGGCGCCTGGCGCGGTGGTCGATCCCTCGGCGACCCTGACTGGAGGCACCGCTGTGGGGGAAGGAGCGATCGTTGGTGAAGGGGCGATTCTCGAAGATGTGGTGGTGTGGCCGGGAGAAATCGTCGAGCCATCCACGAGGCTCTGCCGCGTGGTTCTAGCGGTTGGTCGCATGTGCGAATCGGTCGGATAAAAACTCGGAAAAAACCTCATGGAATCACTAGGCGAGTTTTTTTCGTTTTTTATCTTGCCTCATTTTCAGCGGCCTGTAGTTTCCCACTTCCCGTTAGTCCTTGGGGGTAGCTTAATGACCACGCAAGCGTGGTTTTTTTGTCCCCCGATGAAGGGCGAAAACAACGGTCAACAACAATGAATTTCCAACCGCACATCGTCTTCGAAATCGCTTCCCAAGCGGGATCCGAGGCTTGTGCCGTTTCCGTTTCCAACTCATGAGCGCGACAGTTTTCACCGCCAAGGACGCCGAGAAGGCAAAGATTGAACTCATCACCGACGAGGCCAAGGGCAACCAAGCCGTGCACGATGTCGTCGTGGCGATCCAAGCCGCCCGCCGCAGTGGAACAGCCTGCGCCAAGACCAAGGGCGATGTGAATCTCTCGGGTCGCAAGCCCTGGCGCCAAAAAGGCACCGGCCGCGCCCGTGCGGGATATTTTTCCAGCCCGGTTTGGGTTGGTGGTGGTGTCGCTCACGGCCCCGTGCCTCGCGATTATACGAAGAACACTCCAAAGGCTGTTAAGAAACTCGCATTTCGCAAAGCTCTCAGCGCCCGCATCGCTCTTGGCGATGTTCTTCTCGTCGATGCCTTCGCCGTCGCCGAACCCAAGACGAAGCAATTTGTCACTCTTCTCAAGTCTGCTTCCCCGGATTCCAAAACCACCCTCGTCGTTTCCGAGGGGTTTGATGAAAATACTTTCAAGGCCGCCCGCAATGTGGCGAAGGCCCAACTCACCCGCGCAGCGGATGTCAACACCGAGGACCTCCTCAAGTTCGACAAGATCATCGTCACCCGTGGCGCGTTGGATAAAATTTCCGAAAGGCTGGCAAAATGAGCGATGTTTACGACCATATTCAATCCGTCCTGCTGACCGAGAAAGCGACCCTGCTTTCCGAAAAGCTCAACAAGTATGTCTTCCGGGTCCCTCCTTCGGCAAACAAGCTCCAGATCAAGCGAGCCATCGAAGTGATCTTTAAAAAGAAGGTCGCCGATGTGAACACCGCAAACTACGCGGGCAAAAAAAAGCGCGAACGCCGCGCCGACTTTGGCCGCCGCCCAAACTGGAAAAAAGCCATCGTCACCCTCAAAGAAGGTGAGAAACTCGATATCGTCTAAGGGAAACTAGCCATGGCACTCAAAACATTCCGTCCACTCACCCCGGCTGCCCGCTTCAAAATCCTTCCGGATTTCGCGGAGATCACCAAAACCAAGCCGGAGAAAAAACTCACCGAGTCCATCAAGCGCACCGGCGGCCGCAACAACCAAGGTCGCATCACGATGCGTCATGTCGGCGGTGGCCACAAACGCCGCTACCGTATCATTGATTTCAAGCGCCTCCACCGTGATGTGGTCGCCAGCGTGGTCGCCATCGAGTATGATCCGAACCGCACTTCGCGTATCGCTTTGATCCAATTTCCTGATGGCGAGCGTGCTTATATTCTTGCCCCAGTCGGTTTGACTGTTGGCATGAAAGTTAGCGCCGGTGAAAAAGCCGAACCCAGTGTCGGCAATGCCCTTCCTTTGAAGTCTATCCCGCTGGGAACTCAAGTCCACAATGTGGAACTCGTTCCAGGTCGTGGCGGCCAGATGATCCGCAGCGCGGGTTCGTTTGCCACCCTTGCCAACCGCGAGGGCGGATATGCGCTTTTGAAACTCGCCTCCGGCGAAATTCGCCGCATCAATGAAAATTGCTACGCCACGATCGGCCAAGTCGGCAACACCGACCACATGAATGTCTCGTCCGGCAAGGCTGGTCGCAGCCGTTGGCTCGGCGTTCGCCCTCATGTCCGCGGTATGGTCATGAACCCGGTCGATCACCCGATGGGTGGAGGTCAAGGCAAGAGCAAGGGCGGTGGCGGTCGCCACCATCCGATGTCCCCTTGGGGTCAGCTCGCCAAGGGCTTCAAGACCCGCGCGAAGCACAAACCCAGCGACACCTTTATTATCCAGCGCCGCAAGGCCAAATCGAAGAACTAATCCATGGCACGCTCACTGAAAAAAGGCCCATTTGTGGAGTGGAAGCTCCTCGACAAGATCGACCGGATCAACGACTCCGGAACAAAAAAACCCATCAAAACCTGGTCCCGCCGCAGCACAATTACGCCGGACTTCGTTGGCCACACCTTCAATGTGCACAACGGCAAGACTTTCATTCCCGTCTTCGTGACCGAAAATATGGTTGGTCACAAGTTGGGCGAATTTTCGCCAACACGAATTTTCAAGAAACACGGTTCTCACACCGCAAAAGTGACAAAATAAATAATGAGGGTTGTCGCCACGGCGGCATCTCTCGCGTTCTTGCTGTCGCTCTCTGGGGCATCGGCACGGAACGACCGATCTTTGACAGATTTTGAATCAGGCAGTCCGGATCCGGGATACACACTTCCCGACCCGGAAACCAATGATGTTGCCGCGCTAAAAGAGCAACTCCTCATGGCGCGATCGCAGATGAAAAACCTCACAGAGGGCATCGCGGCCGCAAATACCGAGGCAGAAATCTTTAAGCGTCAACTTTTAGAGGCCCAACTCCGATTAGAAGCGATCGGTTTATCCAATATAGACAACGATCCCTCCCTGCTGGAAGCCAGGTTGCTCCAAGCCATTCGAGAACTTCGTGTTCTCAAGGAAAAACATCAAGCAGCCATCGAGCAGTTGGTAAAACTCAGTGAATCCATTACAATCCTTGTCAAAACCTCCGGTGACATCAAAACCGAGGCCCGAGTAGCTGTGGAAGCCGAATTGCGGGAAACAGCCCAAATCCTCGGAGTGACCGAAAACCAAACTAGCGATGCAAACGATAGTCTTCAGCAGGCTCGGGTGGTGGACTTCAAAGAGGACCTTTCCCTCATTGTCGCGAATGTCGGCTCGACCAACGGCGTCAAAGTAGGAATGCCCTTTATCATCCTTCGGGATGGACAACTCATAGGAAATGCCAAAGTCATCGATGTGCGAGAACGCATCAGCGGTGCTGTGATTCAAAATCTAAGCTCGGATAACACGCGAGTGGAAAAAGGCGACACCCTTAAAGTGGACGCCAAAAAATAAACAACAAAAGACATGCAGGTAAAATCGACACACAGGTTCGCCAAGATCTCGGCCTTCAAGGCTCGCGAGGTCACACGCGCCATTCAAGGTCTTCCCGCCACGGATGCCCTTGATCTTTTGCGTTTCACTCCGAAAAAAGCCGCCGGCTTGATTCTGAAGACACTTCGTAGCGCGATCGCCAACGCCGAGAACAACAATAGCTTGAATGTTTCCGACCTCGTCGTGAAAGAAGCCGTTGTAGGCGAGGGGCCGACCTTGAACCGCTCCCAGCCCAAAGCTCGCGGAAGTGCCGGTCCGATCCGCAAACGCTCCAGCCATATTCGTGTCATCCTAACCGACGAGATCGAAATTGTCCGGCGCGAGGACAAACTTAAGAAAAAGAAACAAAAAACAACTAAAAAAGCCTCCGCCAAGTCGAAGGCTCCAGGCGCCGAGCCCGCCCCGGCGTCTGAAACCGAATCCGCCGCTCCCGCCGCGGAAACCAAGGAGTAATCATGGGACAAAAAGTAAACCCGATCGGATTTCGTCTACCCATCACCCGTGACTGGGGTTCCCGCTGGTATGCATCGCGCAAAGACTTTGCCGACTACCTGATCGCCGACGACAAAATTCGCACCACTCTCAAGAAAAAGCTCAAGCAAGCCGCCGTCGCCCGCATCGTGATCGAGCGCGCTTGGAATAGTGTCCGAGTGACAATCCACACCGCCCGTCCGGGTGTCGTGATCGGTCGCCGCGGCCAGGAAATCGAGAACCTCACCAAGGAAGTCAGTGACCTCGCCGGCGGCAAGCAGGTGAAAATTGACATCGTCGAAATCAAGAATCCCGACCTCGATGCCCAACTCGTGGCCGAGAATGTCGCCTCTCAACTTGAGCGCCGTATTTCCTTCCGTCGCGCCATGAAGCGCGCTGTGCAACTCACGATGGACCAAGGTGCTCTTGGTATCAAAATCCGTTGCGCCGGTCGTTTGGGTGGCGCGGAAATTGCCCGCACCGAGCGCTATCACGAAGGCAAAGTCCCTCTCCACACCCTCCGTATCCCGATCGACTACGGGTTTGCGGAAGCCGAGACCGTTGCCGGTAAAATCGGAGTCAAGTGCTGGATCTGCAAGAAAGTCGAAGAAGAAGTGCAGGATAAACCGAAGGAAATCATCGTTCGTTCCAACCCGGCCCCCGATGTCGAGGCCCCGGCGACTGTCTGAGATCATTAACGAATTTAAGTAAAAGGATAAAGTTATGCCATTGATGCCAAAACGCGTGAAGTATCGCAAAACCCAGCGGGGTAGCCGCAAGGGGATCGCTTCTCGCAATCTTAAGATCGACTTCGGTGAATTCGGCCTTCAGACCCTCGAGCGTGGTTGGATCACCAACACACAAATCGAGGCCGCCCGTGTTGCGCTCACCCGCAACATGAAGCGCAAAGGCAAGCTGTGGATTCGCATTTTCCCCGACAAATCCGTCACCGCCCGTCCACCGGAAACCCGAATGGGTAAAGGCAAAGGCCAGCCCGAATATTGGGTCGCTGTCATTAAACCCGGCAATATTCTTTTTGAATTGGATGGTGTCTCCGAGACCATCGCTCGCGAGTCCCTACGCCTGGCAGCCAATAAGCTCCCGGTCCGCACCCGCTTCATCACCCGCCACCACGCCAGCTGATTACGCCATGAAGATTCAGGAAATCCAGGAACTCACTCCGAAAGAACTTCTCACCCGCAAGCGCGAGTTGAAGGAAGAAATTTTCAATCTGCGCATGCAACAGCAGAGCAGCCAACTCGAGAAGCCCCACCTCATCCGCGTGGCCCGTCGAAACATCGCCCGCGTCGAAACCGTCCTCAGCCGCAAGGCCGCCGAGGCATCCAAGAAATAACCAGCCATGGCAGAAACCACCGCTCCCGAAACAGTCGAAAACCGCGCGCTCCGCAAGGTCCGCCTCGGCGAGGTCGTGTCCAATAAAATGGATAAAACCATCGTCGTTCGCTCCATCACTCGCGTGCCACATCCGAAGTTCGGCAAAATTATCAAGCATGTCTCGAAGTTTCATGCTCATGACGAAAAGAACGAGGCTCAGATTGGCGACCGTGTCAGCATCATGGAAACCCGCCCGCTCAGCAAAACCAAGCGCTGGCGCCTCATTGAAGTCCTTAAGCACTAATTTAAAGCCATGATTCAGATCCGCTCCCGCATCGATGTCGCCGACAATACCGGCGCCCGCATGGCCACCATGATCGGTGTCATCGGCAAGGCCACCTCCACTGCTCAGATCGGTGATATCATCACCGCCAACGTCAAGGAGGCCTCCACTGGCGGCACCGTCAAAAAAGGCGATGTGGTCCGCGCCGTGGTCGTCCGCACCAAGCAACCCGTCCGCCGCGAAGATGGCTCCGCGCTCCGCTTCGATAGCAACGCGATTGTCATCATCGATAAGGACTCGAACCCACGCGGAACCCGCATTTTCGGCCCAGTCGCCCGCGAGCTTCGCGAGAAAAATTTCATGAAAATCATCTCCCTCGCACCGGAGGTCCTATGAGCAAGCCCAAGTTCCATGTCCGCCGCGGTGACACCATCCAAGTGATTTCCGGAAACCACAAAGGTTCCACCGGGAAAATCCTCGAGATCAAAGCCGATAAAGCCCAAGTCATCGTCGAAGGTGTTCGCATGATCAAAAAACATCAGCGCAAATCGCAACTTCACCCGAACGGCGCGATCATTGAGCGCGAAGGTCCGATCCATGTTTCCAATGTGAAAGTCTTGGAGAAAGCCACCACTGACAAGAAGGCCAAGAAAGCCGCCTGAGTAAAGCCATGACGCAAGAACCCGAACTCCTGACCGAATACAAGACCCGCATCCTTGGCGCGATGCGCGAAAAGCACGGCTACAAAAACATCCATCAGATTCCTAAAATCTCGAAGGTTGTCATCAATACCTGTATCGGCTCCGCGCAGGACACCAAAGAGGCTTTGGAAATTGCCAAGTCCGAGTTGACCACGATCAGTGGCCAACGACCGGTGACGACCACCTCCAAGAAGGCGATCTCGAACTTCAAGCTCCGCGAAGAGCAAGCCATCGGCGCGAAAGTCACGCTCCGCGGCCGCATCATGTATGAATTCCTCGAGCGCCTCATCAAGACCGCTCTTCCCCGCATTCGCGATTTCCGTGGCGTTTCCACCCGCGCTTTTGATGGCAATGGAAATTACACACTCGGTGTTACCGATCAGTCCATTTTCCCCGAGATCGAGCTCGACCGAATCAAAAAGAACATCGGCTTCGATGTCACGATCGTTACCACCGCCCGAACCAATGCCGAGGCCAAATCGCTCCTGACCGAGATGGGAATGCCCTTTGTGGACAAAGCCAAGAAGGCCCCAGTTAAAGCCACGGAACCCGCCGCCTGATTATCCTGTTATGAACGATCCCATCGCCGACATGCTCACCCGCCTTCGCAATGCCACTGCGGCCGGTCAGTCCTCGCTCACCCTTCCCTACTCGAAGCTCAAGAGCGACATCGCCAAAATCCTAAAAAAGGAAGGCTATATCAACGAAACCGAACTCGTGACCGACGATGGCCATCAAGCCATTAAAATCCAAACGAAATTCGTCAATAAAACCAGCGCCATCTCCGGTCTCAAGCGTGTGAGCCGTCCGGGTCTGCGCCGTTATGTAGGTGCCGGGGAGATCCCTCGCGTCCTCGGCGGCATGGGCATCGCGGTCCTCTCCACCTCGCGTGGAATTCTCACCGGCCACGAGGCGCGCAAACAAAAAGTCGGCGGCGAATTGCTCGCCTACATCTGGTAAGCCATGTCACGAATCGGTAAAAAACCCATCACGATCCCACCAAAGGTCAAAGTAGCCGTCAACGGCGATAGCTCTGTGCTCGTCGAAGGCCCTAAGGGAAAACTCGAGTGGAAACTCCCCGCCAGCATCACGGCGAAAGTGGATGGCGAAGTTCTCGCCGTCGAGCGCTCCAGCGAGCAACGCGAAGACAAAGCTCTTCACGGACTCTCCCGTTCCCTGCTTTCGAACATGATCATGGGAGTCACCAATGGATTCAAGCGCGACATGGAAATCCATGGCGTCGGTTTCAAGGCCGCTGTTCAAGGCAAACTCCTGAATCTCAGCCTCGGGAAATCCCATCCCATCCATTTCAATATCCCTGAAGGTGTGAAAATCACCGTCACCGATAACACCAAACTATCCATTGAGGGCATTGACAACCAAGTGGTTGGACAGTGCGCCGCCAATATCCGTGCCTATTACCCGCCCGAGCCTTACAAAGGCAAGGGTGTGCGATTCGCCGGAGAGCAACTCCGCCGCAAAGAAGGCAAAACCGTCCAATAAGCCATGTCTGCCATCGACAAACGCAAACTCCGCCACACACGCCTTCGCAAGAAGCTCACAGGCACACCAGCCCGTCCTCGTCTCGCCGTTCATTTTTCCGGCCGTCACATCACCGCTCAGGTCATCGATGACTCCCTCGGCAAGACCCTTGTCTCGGTTCACACGACGGAACCTGAAATCCGCGCCAAGGCGAATGCCCGCGCGAATGTGGCCATCGCCACCGAGGTCGGCAAACTAATCGCCCAGCGCGGCTCTGCACAAAAAATTTCCCAGGTCGTTTTCGACCGTGGTGGATTTAAATACCACGGCAAAGTCAAAGCCTTGGCCGACGCCGCCCGCGATGGCGGATTCCAATTCTAAGAACGACACCATGCCTCCGAAACCCAATAGAGAAAAAAGAAATTCCCGCCCCGAGACACCCAGGGAGCCCAAGGAAATCACCGAAAAAGTGGTTTTCATTAATCGTTGCGCCAAGGTCGTGAAAGGCGGTCGCCGTTTCAGCTTCAGCGCTTTGATCGTGGCTGGAGACGCCAAAAATGCCAAAGTCGGCGTCGGTTTCGGCAAGGCCAATGAGGTCAGCGAAGCCATCCGCAAGGCTACCGATGCTTCCAAGAAGCGCATGGTGAAAGTCGCCGTAAAGGATAATACCATCCCGCACGAAGTGACCGGCGAATCCGGTGGTGGTCGTGTTCTGCTTCGCCCCGCATCGCCAGGAACTGGCGTCATCGCAGGTGGCGGTGTCCGCGCCGTCCTGGAAGCCGTTGGCATCCGCGATGTGCTCGCGAAATCCCTCGGCTCGAGCAATCACGCGAATGTGGTCAATGCCACGATCGCCGCACTTGTTCAACTCCGTCAAAAAGAGGAAATTTTCAAACTCCGCGGAAAAACCCTCCGCAAGCCGGCTCCCGCAGCCGCCACTGAACCCGTTGCTGCCTGAATCCGATGAGACTTCATACTCTTAAACCCAATCCCGGTGCCAAGCACCGCCGCAAGCGCCTCGGTATCGGCGAAAGCTCCGGCAAAGGCAAAACCTCGGGCAAAGGCCACAAAGGTCAAAAAGCCCGCTCGGGTGGTTCGATCCGCCTCGGATTCGAAGGTGGCCAGATGCCACTCTACCGCCGCTTGCCCAAGCGCGGCTTCAACAACGCCGCGTTCAAGACCGTTTACGGTGTGGTCAATCTCGACACGCTGGAGAAAAGATTCTCCGCTGGAGATGTGGTTAACGAGGAAACGCTTCGCAAACTCGGTCTGGTGAATGGCCGTTTCGACGGGGTGAAAATCCTCGGTCGTGGCGAGATCACCAAGGCTCTCACAGTCCAAGTTGACGAGGTGAGCGATTCCGCCCGCGCGAAAATCGAGAAAGCCGGAGGCAAGGTTGTCCTTCCGAAAGCTGAAGCCGCCTGAGCGGTTCGATTCCTTGATCCACCGATCTGTGAACTTCCTGATCCTCTGGCTGGGTAACACTTCCAAGGCATGATCAGCGCGTTCGCCAATATTTTTAAAATTCCCGAACTGCGCACCCGTGTGCTGTTCACTTTAGCCGCGATCGTTATCATTCGCGCTGGCTCGTGCATCACGACCCCTGGCGTGAATGCCGAGGTTCTCCACCGCTGGTTCATCGATCAAGCGGATTCTGCCGCAGCCGGTGGGGTCGCGGCCCTGTTCAATCTCTTCAGCGGCGGTGCTCTTTCGAATTGCGCGATTTTCTCGCTCGGCGTCATGCCGTTTATCAGTGCATCGATCATGTTGCAGTTGCTAACGGCTGTGATTCCTCAGCTTGGAAAACTTTCTCGCGAGGATGGTGGACGCCAAAAAATCATGCAATACACCCGATATACCACGATCGGGCTTTGCATTTTCCAATCTTACCTCTTGGCGCGTTCCTTCGAAAACCCGCAAGCGAACCCTTTCTTGCCGGGTATCATGGACACGATCAACGCAATTGGTCTGCCCTTGGTTTCGATGCCTGGAATCGGTTTCCACCTCATTACGATCATCACCATGACATCGGGCACCATGCTGTTGATGTGGCTTGGAGATCAGATCACGGAGCGCGGCATTGGCAACGGAATGTCCATCATCATCACGGTGGGTATTCTCGCCCAGTTGCCAGCGGGCTTGATTCAAGCTTGGCGGACATTTGTTCCTTCCGGTCCCGAGGCCCAAAGCGCGGTGAGTCCGGTCGTTCTTGTGTTGATGATTGCCTTCTTGATATTTGTGATTGCGGCAGTCATCGCCGTGACGCAAGCCCAGAGGAAAATCAGCGTTCAATACGCGAAGCGTGTGGTCGGTCGGAAGGTCTATGGTGGTCAGACCCAATACATGCCGCTGAAAGTCAACTACGCTGGCGTCATGCCGATCATTTTCGCGCAAGCCATCCTGCTTTTCCCCTCGACGATCCTGAACATGGCATTCCCAGGTGTCGGGTGGGCTCAGGATTTGTCCAACTTGCTCACTTACGGTTGGCTCCATTACCTATTTTACGCGCTGATGATTTTCTTTTTCAGCTACTTCTGGGTGGCGACCCAGTTCCAGCCCGTTCAAATCGCTGACGACCTCAAAAAATACGGCGGATTCATCCCTGGCGTTCGCCCCGGCAAGCCGACCGCGGATTTCCTCGACTACACGATGACGCGCCTCACTTTTGCCGGCGCCATCTTCCTCACCGGTATCGCTGTTCTTCCGCAGTTGCTCAGCCAAAGCATGCAGGTCCCCTACATGACATCGCAATTTTTCGGCGGCACAGGACTTCTGATCATTGTCGGTGTCGTGCTTGATACGATGCGTCAGGTGGAAACCCACCTGCTCCAGCGCCATTATGATGGATTTCTCCGCAAGGGCCGAATCCGCAGCGCGCAGGAATCCCGTAGCCGTCTCAGCGGCGGGCAGGCTCTCAACGATCAGACCCTTGTGTGGATGTATGCCGGCTTGGGCATCCTGGTCATCGCCGGCGTGACCATTTATTTCGCGTCGCGCTTCTAACCGCTTTTTTTCCGGCCTTGAAAAATTTCGCTGACTTGACCGTCCCTTCGTCCCTCGGCGACATCTCCCGACCTCCTCTCATTTCCCGCCCATGATTCCGATCAAGCGGCCTCACGAAATTGAAAAAATGCGCCAAGCAGGAGAGACCGCCGCTTGGATTTTGCAAAATCTCGTTGAGATGATCGCTCCGGGCGTGACCACCGGAGAGGTCGATCACCGCGCCTCCCAATTGATGTCGGAGGCCGGAGTCAAGAGCGCGTTTCTCGGCTATAAAAAATTCCCCGGCCACATTTGCATTGGCCTAAACGAAGAGGTCGTTCATGGCATCGGCGGTTCCCGACCCATCGCCTATGGCGACATCGTCAAAATGGATGTCGGCATCATTCGTGATGGATGGATTGGCGACAATGCCACCTCCGTCGCCGTCGGAATCATCGCCCCCGAAACCGAGCGACTCCTTACCGTGACCGAGCGGATTTTGCGCGGCGCAGTGGAACTCGCCCGACCCGGACATCGCGTCGGCGACATTTCCAACTTCGTCGAAACTGAAGCCGTAAAAAATGGCTTCAGCGTCGTTCGCGAATTTGTTGGACATGGCGTCGGCCGTCGCCTTCACGAAGATCCCCAGATTCCCAATTTTGGAAAACGCGGCGTCGGCCCAAAACTCAAAGCCGGCATGACCCTCGCCATCGAGCCCATGATCAATTTGGGAACCGAAAAAGTCCGCATCCTTCCTGACAAGTGGACCGCCGTCACCGCCGACGGCCAGCCCTCCGCGCATTTCGAGCACACCGTTCTGGTCACCGACCATCAACCCGAAGTATTGACATGGCCACCAAAGACGCTATCGAAGTAGAGGGCAAGGTCGTCGAGTTGCTGCCGAACACTATGTTCAGGATTGAACTGGAAAACGGTCATCGCGTGCTTGCTCATATCTCCGGGAAAATGCGTCTGCACTTCATTCGCATTCTCCCTGGAGACCGTGTCATGTTGGAAATGTCGCCCTACGATTTGACCAAGGGCCGCATCACCTACCGCCACAAGGATTCGTCGTCACATCAACCAAAAAGAAGAAAATGAAAGTCCGAGCCTCAGTAAAAAGATTGTGCGAAGCGTGCAAAATCGTTCGCCGCAACAATGTCATCCGCGTGGTTTGCAAAAATCCGCGCCACAAACAGAAACAGGGCTAAGCCCGCAACCAGAAAAAAATCAAAAATGCCCCGCTTACTTGGAGTAGACATTCCCGGCGACAAACGCATCGAAGCCTCCCTGCCGTATATTTACGGCTTGGGCCCCAGCAACTCGAAAAAAATTCTCGAACAGGCCAACATCGATCCCAACATCCGTGCCAAGGATCTTTCGCCCGAACAACTGAACGCCATCATCGTCGCGATCAACGCCAATAAAATTCCGATCGAAGGTGACCTCCGCCGCGAGGTTCAAGGCAATCTCAAGCGCCTTCAGGCGATCAATTGCTACCGTGGCATCCGCCACCGCCGCGGTCTGCCCGTTCGCGGTCAGCGCACTGGCACCAACGCCCGCACCCGCAAAGGCCCTCGCAAAACCGTCGGCGTCCAGCGCAACAAGGATGCCAAGGCCGGCAAAGTCTAATCCCGCATTTAAAATATCATGAGCGAAGAAAACCAAACACCCGCCGCCGAGCCAGCCGCCCCAGCCGCTACGGAGGCTCCTGCGCCCGCCGCAACAGCGGAAGCCGCGCCCGCCAAAAAAGCGCCTGCCAAGAAAGCCGCGCCCAAAGCCAAGAAAGCCGCCGCAGAAACCACCGCACCCGCATCCGGAGCCCCTTCTGCTGCCAGCATCTCCCTCGATGACACCATCGAGCCGATCAAGGTCGTCAAGGCCAAGGGCAGCAAAGGCGTCACACAGGGCATTGCCCATGTGCAAGCCAGCTTCAACAACACCATCGTCAGCATCACCGACCTCCGTGGTGGTGTCATCGGATGGTCCAGCGCCGGCAAATGCGGCTTCAAAGGCTCCCGCAAAAGCACCGCCTACGCCGCCCAAATGGTCGCGCAGGACGCCTGCCGCCAAGCCATGGGCCACGGGCTCAAGGAAGTCGAAGTGCGCGTCAAAGGCCCCGGCTCCGGACGCGAATCCGCCGTCCGCGCCATGCAAGCGATCGGTCTCGATGTCACCACCATCCGTGATGTCACCCCGATCCCGCACAACGGTTGCCGCCCGCCAAAACAGCGCCGCGTCTGACGTTCCTGAAAACTTCCAACTGAAAACTTCCAACTGAAAAATTAAAAATGGCTCGTTACACCGGACCCAAAACCAAAATCAGCCGCCGCTATGGCGTGTTCCTCGGCGGATCGCCGAAGGCCTTCGAAAATAAAAGCTATCCTCCAGGCCAACACGGCCCAAAGGGCTCACGCCGCAAGCAGACCGATTACTCGATCGCCCTCGCTGAAAAGCAAAAACTCCGCCACCAGTATGGAGTCCTCGAGCGCCAATTCCGCCGCTACTTCGAGATCGCCAGCCGCCGCCGTGGCGTCACCGGCGTGATCCTGCTCCAACTCCTTGAGACCCGCCTCGACAATGTCGTTCAAAAAATGGGTTTCTCGAAGACCCTGCGTGGAGCACGCCAGATGGTCGGCCACGGCCATGTGACCGTCAACGGCCGCAAGACCAACATTTCCTCGATGAACCTCAAGGCCGGCGATGTCGTCGCCGTCAAGGAGAGCGAAAAATCCAAGCGCCTCGGCAAGCGCGGTGTCGAACTCACGCAGATCGTTACCGTTCCCGATTGGCTGCTCGTGGATAAGGAAAACCTCAGCGGCACCATGGTCCGCATCCCCTCCCGCGAGGAGATCAATCCTATCGTCAACGAACAACTCGTCGTCGAACTTTACGCGCGTTAATTCCGCGCGTTTGGCTTTCCCGCCAAATGCAAAACGCATCCCGCTCCGGTGGGATGCGTTTTCTTTTGCCCAGGAATAGCCCGCACTTGCCACGCGCCAACCCATCTCTGAAATTAGGACCATGACGCATTTTGAAGACGAAGAACTCCGGTGGTTCTGTGTGAAAACCAAGCCCCGCAGCGAATCCGCCGCCCGCAGGATGCTCATGCGCGATGTCGGCATTGCTGTTTTCTGCCCGATGATCCGGTTCGAGAGGGCCAGGAGCAGCGGCAAGGTGAAGGTCACCGAGGCCATGTTCCCCGGCTATGTTTTCGCCCACTTCAACTACCGCGCCCAGCACCGCCATGTCCAAGGCACGCTCGGCGTGAGCACCATTGTCCGCTTCGGCGGAATTCCCTCGATCGTGCCCGACGAGATCGTCGCCGGTCTCCGCGCCTCCGTGGTCGACCAGGAAACCATCGAAATCCCGACCATCATTCAAGTCGGCGAAGAGGTGCAGTTGATCGAAGGCCCCTTCACTGGACTCCGCGCCCTCGTTACCCAAGTCCTCCCCGCCCAGGAGCGCATCAAAGTCCTCCTCGAAATCCTCGGCATGGAGCGCGAAGTCGAAGTCGAAACCAGCCGCGTCCTACCAAAAATCAGCCACCCACTGGCCGCCCGCTGAAGCACGAAGGGGCCCGGTAGTCTCGCCGTGTTTTTACGACTCTGGGGTCGGCTTTTGTTCTGGCATCGCGGTCGGTTTGCGGGGGATCGCCCGCATGTTCGGGTAGCGCATGACGGGGACTTCGCGGAGGGCTTGGATTTGAACTTTCGCGATCCCTCGATCATAGGTGCCGAGTTGCTTGGCGGCGACGACGCTCAAGTCGATGATGCGCCCCCGCACGAATGGGCCGCGGTTGTTGATGCGGACGACGACCGATTTGCCGGTTTTCAAATCCGTCACGCGCACCGGCGTGTGGAAGGGGAGTTTTTTGTGCGCGGCGGTGATGTCGCCTTGGCGGTAGGTCTCGCCGTTGGCGGTGAGGCGGCCGATCCAGCGTCCACCATACCAAGAGGCGATGCCCGTCTCGGGCTTGATAGGGGCGTCCACATAGACATGGGATTCCTTGCCGGGGATGCGCTCGAAGGTTTCCTTCACCGATTGGCAACCGGTGAGAACAGCCAGAAGGGCGAGCGCGGCGGTGGTTTGTAAAAAGACTCGGGTCATTTTTGGGGCGAACCGGCGTCGTATTTCGACAACCGGCCGATCAACTCGGGTGGGATGTGGGCCGTGATCATGGCGCTGGCTTCGCCGTATTTCAAATCCAGAACATGGCCGACACGGTGAATCTCCGCGAGCAAAGCCTGCTCGGTGAGCGGTATCACAAAACGCCCCTGCATCCGCCAAGCGGCGAGCCGGATTTCGAGTTCCTGTATGAGTTGCGCCATGCCATCGCCGGTGCGGGCCGAGACCGCCACACTGCCGGGATGGCGAGCGAGGTTGGCCTGCACGATCTCGGGGTCTGTGACGAGATCGCATTTGTTGAAAACCATGATCGTCTGCTTGCCCTTGGCATCGAGTTCACCCAGCACGGCATCCACCGCCTCAATCTGCTCGGCGTGGCGCGGGTGGGAGAGGTCCACCACATGCAGGAGCAGGTTCGCCAACTGGACTTCCTCGAGAGTCGCCTTGAAGGATTCGATGAGAGTGTGCGGGAGCTTGCGGATGAAACCTACGGTGTCGGTGAGCAAAACCTTCTGATGGTTCGGCAGCGTGAGCTGGCGCGTGGTGGGATCGAGTGTTTCGAAAAGCCGATCGCGGGCTTCGACGGTCGCGCCGGTGAGCCGGTTGAGGAGCGAGGATTTTCCAGCATTCGTGTAGCCCACGAGCGAGATGAACGGCCAGTTGTGGCGCAGGCGGCCCTCGCGCTGGATGCCCCGGTGTTTGCGCACCTCGGCCAATTCGCGTTCGAGCCGGGCGATGCGGTCCTGCACGCGGCGGCGGTCGACCTCGAGCTGGGTTTCACCCGGGCCGCGGGTGCCGATGCCGCCGGTCTGTCGCGAGAGGTGGCTCCACATGCCGGTGAGGCGGGGGAGGAGATATTGGAGCTGGGCGAGTTCGATCTGCAGCCGGCCCTCGCGGGTGCGGGCCCGGCTGGCGAAAATATCCAGAATCAGCTGGGTGCGATCGATGACTTTGCGGTGGGTGATTTCTTCGAGGTTTCGGCTCTGAGCGGGCGAAAGCTCGTCGTCGAAAATCACGGAGGTCGCGTGTTTTTCCTTGGAGGATTTGGCGATCTCCTCGGCCTTGCCTTTGCCGATGTAGAAAGGCGCGGTGGGTTTGTCCAAACGCTGGATGACGCTCTCCACGACCTTCGCCCCGGCGGTGTCGGCGAGCAGGCGGAGTTCCTCCAGAGAGTCCTGCAAATCCCAGCGTGTGACACCCTCGTGCTCCAAGCCGACCAGAATGACGAGCTCGGCGGCGGGGATCATGGCGCTTGGGCTGCGAGGATTTCGAGGGCTCGCGGCAGGGCGGATTCGGGGTGGGGGATCTCAGTCAAATCGAGTGAGGGAAAATGAAATTGGGTGCGGCACCAGGTCAATTGGCGCTTGGCGTATTGCTTCGTCGCGGTGGCGATCGCCTCGCGGCAGGAGTCGAGGGAGGATTTGCCGGAGAGGAATTCCTCGATCTCGCGAAACCCGATCGCCCGGCGCGCGCCGTCTCCGGCGTGGCTGGCGTGGCGGACTTCCTCGATCGCGCCGCCGGCGAGCATTTGGGCGACATTTGCTTCGATACGGTCCCGCAAATCCTCGCGTTCGCGAGTGAGCACGAGGCCGCGAAATTCGTTGGAGGGATTTTTCCATGTGCCCCGTGACTCCGCGAGCGGGCGTGAGGTTTGAAGCACGATTTCGAGGGCGCGGCGAACGCGGACGGGATTTTTCAGATCGATCTGACCCAACGCCTCGGGGTCGGCTTTTCCCAATTCCTCGACCGCTTGGGCGAGCGGCATGGCGGAAATCCTCGCGCGGAGGTCGGGATCGACGGGGGGCATTTCGGCAAGGCCGTGGGTGAGGGCTTTGAGGTAAAGGCCGGTGCCGCCGACGAGGATGGGGAGTTTGCCGCGCGAGGAAATGGCGGCGAGGGCTTCGCGCGCGGCGTTGGCGTAGCGGGCGGCGTCGAAATTCTCGCTCAAATCCAAAAAACCCACGAGGTGGTGGGGAACGGCGTCGAGTTGTTCGGGGGTAGGCTGGGCGGTGAGAACAGGAAGCCCAGCGTAAATCTGGAAGGCGTCGGCTCCGAGAATTTCACCATTAAGGCACTCGGCGAGCGCCAGGGCGAGGGAGGATTTGCCGACACCGGTCGGCCCCGTCACGATGACCGGACGGGGCCTTTCGGCGTTTAAGTTTTTCTTATTCAGTGGCGGCGGCGGGCTCGGCGGGAGCGGCCGATTCCTGTTGGCGCTCGGAGCGACGCTCCTCGACGGCTTTGGCTCCGCTGACGACGAGTTTACGGCCCATGAACTCCTTGTCGTGGAGCTCGGAGACGGCGCGCTTGGCCTCGTCGATCGATTGCATTTGAATGAAGGCGAATCCCTTCGATCGCATCGTGTGGCGGTTCACAACGATTTCGACATTCTGGACGCTGCCGACTCCGTTGAAGAGTTCGAAGAGGTCACTCTCGGCGGCGTCGAACGACAAGTTGCCCACATAGAGGCGCGGCGAGGTGACCTCGACGACTTCGGGTGAGCGCATGCCGGTGGGGCGTTCGCTGCGACTACTCCGCTCGCGCGGGGCGCGCTCGGTGGAGGTGTTTTCGGAGGAGCGGGGGCGCCGCTCGCGTTCCGTGCGTTCGGTGCGGGCGGGACGCTCGGGCTCATCTTTTTTACCGGTGAAGAAGCCGATGATCTTCGAGATCAAGGAGGTCTCTTTTTTAGCAGGGTGTTCGTGTTGCTGTGTGGAGCGGGGCGTGCGGTTTGGGCGATCTTGACGGCGCCCTCCGCCGCGTCGCGGCGAGCGGCGTGAACCGCTCGGTGAGTATTCTGATGACATGGTTGTGTGTATTGCGTTGCGTTGGCGGTCGGTGCGGACGGGGAGTCCTCCCCGTAAAAACGGCACGACCGCATGTTGGGCCTCAGGCGATGCGTATCCCCTTGAAAATGCGTGCTGAACACACGCCGCAAGGAACATGAATGACGCGATGAACTCTGACCAATGACCAATAAAAACTGGGTCGCCGGAACTGAATTGCATAAACGAAAACGCCTAAGGCTCATGCAAACTCCCACACATCCCCCGCGAACTCAAGGAGCAATTTGGCGCCAATTCAAGTGCCCCGCGTGTTGCCGAAAAGGCGGATGTGCAGGCGGTCGCAGAGGCGGTGGCCGTGGCGGAGGCACAGGCCGACGAGCATGTCGCGACGGGAATCGATCGTTTCGGGGTCGGTGCCCTCGGGCATAAGAAGGATTTTCGAGGGAGAAACTGGGAGCCCGGTCGCGGCCAAGAGGGCGTGGATTTCGGGGAGGTCGGCTTCGCTCGAAACCACGAACTTGAGCTGGAATGGATAGGCCGTCAGCCACTCGCGGAGAATTTCGGGGCGTTGGCGGGATTTTTCGTGGCGGTCGATCCAGGCGGTTTCAATCGATCCGGGCGCTGGGGTGGAGTCGGCGAGTTTTGGGCTGATCGAGGCGAGGTCGCAGGCGATACCAGCGGGGGCGACGGTGCCGGCGGTTTCGATCGTGATGTGTTTGCCTGTGGCGCGGAGTCGGGCAGCGAGTTCGTGAATGCCGCGGGCGACCATCGGCTCGCCGCCGGTGAGAACGACATGGGCGGCGGGATGTTTTTCCACCTCGGCGAGGATTTGGTCGATGGACATCTCGGTGCCTTCGGGATTCCACGAGGCGTAGGGGGTGTCGCACCAGCGGCAGCGCAGATTGCAGCCCGAGGTTCGTATGAACACCGAGGGCACGCCGGTGAGTTCACCCTCGCCCTGCACCGAATAAAAAATCTCGGAGATCAGCATGGCTTCGAGGGAAGCGGTCCGGTGGCGAGGTATTGGGTGGGGTCGGGGATGCCGGCGAGTTGGAACGCCTCGCGGCGCTCGACACAGGTGCCGCACTCACCGCAATGCGTCTCGCCGCCGACATAGCACGACCAGGTTTTGGAAAAATCCACGCCGAGTTCGGCTCCGCGACGGGCGATTCCGGCTTTGTCCATCGCGATGAACGGGCGAAGCACCGAGACTTCGGCATAGGTGCCGAGTCGGATGGCGTCGGACATGGCGCGCATGAATTCCTCGCGGCAATCGGGGTAGATCGCGTGGTCGCCGGCGTGCGCGGCGATCACGAGGCCAGACGCGTTTTTGCTTTCCGCGAAGCCGGCGGCGATCGAGAGCATGATGCCGTTTCGGAAGGGAACGACGGTTTTTTTCATCGTCTCCTCCTCGTAGTGGCCTTTCGGAATCTCGCCGCCTTTTTGAAGAAGGTCGGACTCAAACTCGCGGCCGATAAAATCCAGTGGCACCGTGATGTGAGGAACGCCGCAGGATTCGGCCTGCCATTTGGCGAAGGGAATCTCGCGGTCGTTGTGCTTCGCGCCGTAGTGGAAGCTCAACGCTGCCACGACCTCATGCTCCCGCTGGGCGTGGTGAAGCGCGACGACGGAATCCATCCCGCCGCTCAGGAGCACGACGGTTTTCATGCGGGATTAGTTGATGCCAACGGCGCGGAGTTTGTCTTCCACATGGCGGAAGTGGCGGTCGGGCGAGCAGGCGTGTTGGATTTCCTCGGCCGAGAGGTGGGCAGAGACGGTGGGTTCCTCGGAGAGGTTTTTGCCGAGGCCGCCACCTTCGCGCCAGGTTTTCATGGCGGCGCGCTGGACGGCTTCGTAGGCGGCTTTGCGCTCCATGCCCTTCTCCGTGAGCATGAGCAGTGCGGCCTGGCTCGCATAGAGACCGCCGGTGAGTTCCATGTTTCGCCGCATGTTTTCGGGATAAACGATCAGCTTTGAGACGAGCTTCGTCAAAAGCGAGAGCATGTAGTCGAGCAGGGTGCAACTGTCGGGCAGGATGATGCGCTCGACCGAGCTGTGGCTGATGTCGCGCTCGTGCCAGAGAGCGACATTTTCGAGGGCGGCCATGGCGTTTCCGCGGATCACGCGTGCGAGGCCGCTGAGGCGTTCGCCGGTGATCGGGTTCCGCTTGTGGGGCATGGCGCTGCTGCCTTTTTGCCCTTCGCTGAAATACTCCTCGACCTCCAAAACCTCGGTGCGCTGCAGGTGGCGGAATTCGGTGGCCCAGCGGTCGATGCTCGAGGCGATGATCGCTAGGGTGGTCATGAACTCGGCGTGGCGGTCGCGCTGGATGATTTGGGTCGAGAGGGCGGCGGCTTTGAGGCCGAGTTTTTCGCAGACGGATTTTTCCACGCGCGGGTCAAGGTGGGCGTGGGTTCCGACGGCGCCGCTGATTTTGCCGACGCGGACGCGCTCGCGCATTTCGCGAAGGCGCTCGAGCGAGCGGCTGAACTCGTCATACATCAACGCCATCTTCAGGCCGAAACTGATCGGCTCCGCGTGGATGCCGTGGCTGCGGCCAATCATCGGGGTGAATTTGTGCTCTTTCGCGCGGACGGCAACGGCCTCACGGAGGGCGAGGAGGTCGGCTTCGATCAAATTGCAGGACTCGAGCATTTGGACGGCGATGGTCGTGTCGAGGAGGTCGGAGGAGGTGAGGCCTTGGTGAATCCAACGCGAGGCGGGGCCGACATATTCGGCGACATTCTCGAGGAACGCGATGACATCGTGGTTCGTGCGTTTCTCGATCTCGCGGATTTTTTCGATGTCGAAAGCTCCCTTGGCGCGGATTTCGGCGGCGTCGGATTTTGGGATCGTGCCGAGTTCGGCCATCGCCTCACAGGCGAGGGTCTCGATTTCGAGCCAGATTTCGAGTTTTCGTTGCTCGGTCCAAATGGACCGCATTTTCGGCAGAGAATAGCGTTCGATCATTGATCTCGAATCAAACCACCGATGAGCGGTCGCGCCAATACCGGAATGAGGGGGAGTTTTTGCCAAAGAATTCGAAGCATCGTTTGACAATCTAAAATATGCTCCATATTTGTAGCACAATGAAAACAGCCTCCGTCCGCGATCTTCGAAACCACTACACGCAGCTTTTTTCCTGGATTGGTGCAGGCGAGGAAATCGTGATCACCCAGCGCGGTCGTCCTGTAGCAAGGTTGTGTCCCGAGCCGACGGCAGTATCCTCCCCGCGAGTCAGTTGGGGCGAAAGTGCGGCCATGCGTCGTGACCGATCCCAAGAAATCACCCTGAGTGCTGAAGAATCCAACAAGATCCGAACCGAGGCGGGGGGGCAATGGTAGCGGCGGCGGATACGAGTTTTCTATTTTCCGTTTACGGAAACGATATTCACACCCCGCGAGCCTTGGAGTGGCTTCGTAAAAAAGAAGCCATGATTGTGATCTCGGACCTAGCGGATTACGAGCTTTCCAATGCCTTGCGCTTCGCGGAATTCTCGAAGCGCCTGAGGGTTGGGGATGCAGCGGTCTTTTGGGCTCAATATGAAGCCGATCGCGAAGCTGGAAGAATTCGTATTGAAATCTGCAACCTAGCGGCACTCATTTCCGAGGCACGCCGACTTTCGGCAACTCATACGCTACGGTCGGGAAATCGGGCGTTTGATATCCTGCATGTCGCTGCCGGTTTGCATTTAAAAACAAAACATTTCCTAACTTTTGACGCGAGGCAGAAAAAACTCGCTGAGGCCGAGGGGTTGGTCGTGCCGTTTTAGACTCAAGCCACTCTGTTCTTCGGGCAAAAAAAAAGCGGCGGAGGACTCACAGGACCTCCGCCGCCTTTGTTTTTGTCTAACTTCTTAGATGGCTTTGTCCCCGGTTTCGTCAGTGCGGATGCGGATGGCCTCGTCAACGGGCGAGACGAAGACTTTTCCGTCACCGATCTTGCCGGTCTTGGCGGACTTCACGATCGCCGAGAGCGCGCTCTCGAGAACCGAATCGGTCACAACAACCTCGATTTTGATCTTCGGCAGGAAGTCCACGGTATATTCACTGCCACGGTAGATTTCGGTGTGGCCTTTTTGGCGGCCGAAACCTTTGACTTCGCTGACAGTCATTCCCTCGATGCCGAGGTCTGCCAGTGCTTCCTTCACCTCTTCGAGTTTGAAGGGTTTGATGATTGCTTCGATTTTTTTCATTGGAGTTGGAATCTTGTTTTGATCCACGCCACCTCCCTGTCGGGAGATGGCGCTTCAATCATTTGGGTTATTATTTGTTTGGAACGAAGTCTGGGTAGGCTTCTTGGCCGTGTTCTCCGATGTCGAGACCGCCTTCCTCTTCCTCAGGGCTGACGCGAAGGCCGAAGATGGCTTTCACTACGAGAAAAGTGACTAGGGCAAAGACAAACGCGAAGGCTGAAATGGCCACCGTTCCGATCAACTGAGTGACAAACGAGCCGGCGCCGAAGATGCCCACCGCGATTGTTCCCCAATTGCCGCAGATGCCGTGAACCGAGATAGCACCGACTGGATCGTCGATCTTGATTTTGTCGAGGGCGATGACTGAAACAACAACCAGAACGCCAGCGATGCCTCCAACAACTACGGATGCCCATGGAGAGATGCTATCTGCACCTGCAGTGATGCCAACGAGACCTGCGAGAATGCCGTTGAGGGCCATCGAGAGATCCGGCTTTTTGAGCATGATCCACGAAGCGAAGCTGGCTGTGATTCCGCCAGCTGCGGCCGCCATGGCGGTGGTGACGAAGACGAGGGATACAAGAGGTGCGTTCGCGCTCAGGACAGATCCGCCATTGAATCCGAACCAACCGAAGAAAAGAAGGAACACGCCGATAGCTGCAAGCGGCATGCTGTGGCCGAGGATCGGCTTGACCTTGCCGTTTGGCAGATATTTTCCAAGGCGAGGGCCGAGGACGATCACAGCGGCCAATGCGGCGTAACCGCCGAAGGCATGAACCAACGAAGAACCGGCGAAGTCGATGAAATCCTCGCTCAGCCATCCACCACCCCACTCCCACGAGCCCGTTATCGGGTAAGCGAAGGCCACAATGACAGTGGCCGCAATCATGAAGGGCCCAAGCTTGATGCGCTCGGCCACGGCGCCGGAGATGATTGTCGCTGCGGTCGCAGCGAACATCGCCTGGAAAATAAAGTCGCCCCAGTAGGTGTAGCCCGCATTGTATTCCGCAGTGAGGTTCGCGACCTCGTCAGCACCGCCAAAACCGTTGGCGATTGGCGAGCCGATGGCCAGCCATCCGGGAATGGTCCAGTTGTCGCCGGGATACATCGAGTTGAATCCGTAGGCGGCGTAGGCGAGGAGGCCCATGCAGACGATGAACACATTCTTGAAGAGAATGTTTGTGGTGTTCTTCGAGCGGGTGAGGCCGGTTTCAACGCAGGAGAATCCGAGGTGCATCACGAAAACAAGAGCCGCCGCGATGCAGATCCACAGGTTGTTCACCGTGAACATGGCTAAATCGCCGGTTTTTCCCTCCCAGTGTTTGTCGATGGCCGATACTTCCTCGGCCTCCTCGACCACAGCTGTGGTGGTGGCTACGACCGTCTCGGTGACGACGGCGACGGCTTCCTGCGCGAAGGCGGGATTTGTTGTGAATAGACCGCTCGCTGCAATAGCCAGCGCGGCGATCCCTGATTTGATGAGTGTTGTTTTTTTCATTGATGCTGTGTTTTGCACCGCTCTTTGCGGTTCGGGCGTTCTTTAAGCAAACGCCGTGCCAGCTAGCCCTGCGTAGGGGAAAGGAGATTTTGACTGCAAAAAAAACAACATCCGCGCGAGCCGTGTTGTTTTTTGATCAGGCCTGAAAAATCACTCCGCCGAGAGCATCGCGCGGAGATTCGCGAAGGACATGGCGACATCCTCCTCGGCTGCGGGCTTGGACATGATGTCCTCGTGGCTCTCGGCGTGGACGCCTTCGCCTTCGATTTCCTTGAGAAACGGGCTGGGGCGGCAGTGCATGGCGGAGCCGAATTTCATGCGGTTGCGGCAATGCGTGATCGTGAGGGATTTCATCGCGCGCGTGATGCCGACATAAAATAGCCGCCGCTCCTCGTCCACCGTGCCCTCGCTTTTTGAGCGTTCGTGCGGGAGGAGTCCGTCCTCGGCGCCGATGAGAAACACATGGGGAAACTCCAGGCCTTTCGCAGCGTGAAGCGTGATGAGCGTGACGCCCTTGCTGTCATCTTTTTTGTCCTCCTCGCGTTCGCGGTTCAGCGAGAGTTCGTCGAGAAAATCCTGCACGCTGCCGCGTCGCTTGGACTGGTGGTTTGCTAGGGCATTCAGGATTTCTTTCGCTCCGGATTCGCGGTTCAGGGCCTCCTCGGGCGTTTTGCAACTGCGTTTGAGGTCGTCGAAATAACCAGACTCCTCGAGGTAACCCGAGACGATCGCGCAGGCGTCCGCGCCGGGTGTGAGGAGGTGGATGCGCGTGGCGGCGAGATCCTCTGCAAAGGAACGGATGGCAGCAGCGGTCTTGCGCGAAACCTCGGGTTCGAAAGCCGGGTCTGTGAGTGTGTCGAATAGGCTGCGGTGGATCTTGGCGCTTTGCTCGAGCGCGATCTCGACCGAGGTGGCTCCGATGCCGCGCGGGGGGGTGTTGATGATTCGCAGGAGTGAGATGTCATCCTGCGGGTTCACGAGGCAGGTGATCGTGGCGAGGATGTCCTTCACCTCGCGGCGGTCGAAGAAGCTCTTTCCGCCGACGAGTCGATAGGGAATCCGCATCCGGCGGAGGTTTTCTTCCAGCAGGCGGGACTGGGCGTTCATCCGGTAGATGATGGCGAAATGCTCCCATGGCAGGCCGCCCGCATTGCGAATCGCGCCGGCCTCGCCGATCACGAATTCGGCTTCCCGCTTGTCGTCGGGCACGGCGACGACATGGACCGGATCGCCGCCTTGGTTCGGGCTCCAGAGGTTTTTCGCGCGGCGGCGGGGGTTGTTTTTGATGAGCCGGTTCGCGGCGGTGAGGATTTGGTTGGTGCTGCGGTAATTTTGCTCGAGCCGGACGACCTCGGGATTGGGAAAATGCTTTTCGAACTCGAGGATGTTCGAGACCTCCGCGCCGCGCCATCCGTAGATGCTTTGGTCGTCATCGCCCACAACGCAAATATTAGGAGGTTCGCCCGAGGCGAGAAGGCTCACTAAATCCAGTTGGAGGCGGTTCGTGTCCTGAAACTCATCTACGAGCATTTGGGAAAACCTCGAGCGCCATTTTTCGCGGACGGATGGGTGGTCGTTCAGGAGTTTCACCGCCTGCACGAGGAGGTCGTCGAAATCCATGGCGTTCAGCGCGTGGAGTTCACGGTTGTAGCGGGAATAGACGGCGCCGATCACGGTCTCGTCATCCTGCGGCGGGGCCCAGCCATTATTCTTGGCTTTGCTGATGAGGTTTTTCGCGAGGCCGGGGTCGAGCTTTTCGTCCTTTGCCGTCACGCGGTTGATGACCTTTTTGATGAGCCCGAGTTGGTCGCCCTCGTCGAAAATCGTGAAGTTATTTTTGTATCCAAGCTTGTCGGCATCGGCCCTGAGAATGCGCATGCAGAGGGCGTGGAAGGTTGAGGCCGTGATATCGGCCGCCTGCTCCTCAGTGAGCATTCCGGCGATTCGCTCCTTCATCTCGCGGGCGGCCTTGTTGGTGAAAGTGACGGCGAGGATTTTCGAGGCTGGGGTGCCGGTGGAGACCAGCCAAGTGATGCGCGCAACGATCGTGCGGGTTTTTCCCGTTCCCGCGCCGGCGAGGATCAGCAGGGGGCCGGTCTCGTGGGTGGCGGCGCGTTGCTGCTCGGGGTTAAGGTCATAGAGTCGGAAGCGGGACATGGCCGGCGAATCTGCCCCGTCCGGTGGGTGGGCTCAAGATTTCGATGTCGCTGGCGCTCGTCAAATTTTCAACCGCCGGGACTAAACCCTTAGAACCTACAAAATCTCGCGGCGTGCGAAGCGGGAGATGACCTCTGGAAAAAGGCGGTGCTCGGCATCCTGTATCCGGGCGTGGAGTGTTTCCGCCGTGTCGCCGGGCAGAATCGAGACTTCGCACTGAGAAATGATTTCACCCGTGTCCATGCCGCCATCCACGAAATGCACGGTGCAGCCGGTTTTTTCGACACCCGCTGCGAGCGCTTGTTTCCAAGCCTCCAGACCGGGGAATGCCGGCAGCAGGGAGGGGTGGATGTTGATAATCCGGCGGGGGAATGCCTCGAGCATCGGGGATTTCACCAACCGCATCCAGCCAGCGAGGACGATAAGTTCGGCCCCGCTCGCACGGATCTCTTCGACGAGTCCCGTCTCGACCTCCACGGAGAGTCGAGTGCGGAATTTCGGCTCGGAGACAACTCTCGTGGCGACTCCGAGGTTTTCGGCGAGGTTGAGCAGGCCGGCGTCGGCGTTGTCGGAAATGGCGAGGACGGGCTGGATTTTTAATTGGCCCGCCATCGCGGCATTCAGAATGGCTCGGAAATTTGATCCCTTTCCGGATCCAAGGACGGCGATCTTCAGTGGCTGCATGGGGCGGCACTATAATTGGCGACGGCTGTTGGAAAAGTTTTCAATCAAGCGTGCCGAGTTGAGGATTGTTCAGGCGCGGGCTGGCGATTATTTGTTCCTGCCTTGCCAATGACTGTGAAAACCCGCCTCGCCTCGCTCCACAAGCAAGTGGACCGTGCGCTCGACCGCTGGCTGCCTTCCGAAAAAACCAAGCCGGCCAGTTTGCACCGCGCCATGCGCTATGCGGTTTTTGGCGGTGGCAAGCGGCTGCGTCCGGTTCTTTGCCTGGCCGCTGCGGAGGCTTGTGGAGGCAAAATTTCTGATGCTCTCGCCGCGGCCTGCGCGGTGGAGTGCATCCATACCTACTCGCTCATCCACGACGATCTGCCGTGCATGGACGACGACGACCTTCGCCGTGGGCGTCCGACGACGCACAAGGTTTTTGGCGAAGCAGTGGCTGTGCTCGCCGGAGATGCTTTGCTGACGGTGGCCTTTGAAATTCTCGCCCGCACTCATAAAACCAAGCGCCACGACGCTGGCGATCTCGTTGCCGAACTCGCCCGGGCGGCGGGGAGTTTGTTTCTGGTGGGTGGACAAGTCGCCGACATGGAGGCCGAGAACCGCCTGACGAAGCCCGAGGAATTGGTTTTTATCCACCGAGGAAAAACCGCCGCCATGGTCGCTGCAAGCCTACGACTCGGGGCGATGACTGCCAACGCCACGACAGCCAAGGTCGAGGCGATCGGAAAATTCGGGGAATCCCTCGGCCTCGCCTTCCAGATCGTTGACGACATTCTCGACATCACCCAAACCAGCGAGCAGCTCGGCAAAAGTGCTGGCAAAGATGCCGCTGCCGGCAAGGCAACCTACCCTGCTGTTTTTGGAATTGAGAAATCCCGCCGAGAGGCTGCTCGACTCACCAAGGCGGCTCGCAAGGCTCTTGAGCCGTTTGGTAAAAAAGCCGACTTCCTTCACGCCATCGCCGACCAACTTCTCGGTCGCGAGAACTAGCCTTCTATGCAACGGGCGATTTTTTTGGCGGTCTTTGGTGGAGCGGCTCTGGTGACCGCAATGGTTTGCTGGGGGGCATGGTTTTTTTTCATCCACCCGATGGACGAGGCCGTGAAAACCGCCAACCGGCTCCAGCAGATTTTTTCGGAGCAATTCGAAATCACACCGAGAATTTCCGCGAATGCCGGCGTGCTGTTTTCCCAAACCTCCCGTGTGGAAAATCTGGTCACGGCCCGCCGAAAAACCATCGTCCAACTTCCCATCGATATTCCGCTCGAAGATGGGAGCCAGCCAATCGTGAGCGCTGAATTTCGAGCCGAAGCCGGAATCGCCGGTCGGGAAACTCTCGAGATGAATATTCGCCGTGGTGGTCGCCAAGTGGATGCCCGAATCCCAGCTAATAAAATTCTCGACCTACAATTGATCGGTTCGCCCATCGTGGATTCCTCCAAGACTTCTTGGGAAAACCTCCCGGATCGCACCCAAGCCCGCGTCCTTCGTCAACTCCGACTCGCCGCTCGAAAGCTCATTCTCGAGGAGGGTCTGCTCGGTGAAGCCGATCGCGAATTCCTCGCCCGTATTCAAGCGCTCGCCGCCCAAGCCGATTGCGCCTTGGTCATTCAAAAATCCAAAGCCCCATGAGACTCCTCCTCGTTGACGGTCACTATTATCTCTACCGGTCCTTCTTCGCGATCCGAGGCCTCAAAAACTCTCGAGGCGAACCGACGAACGCCATCTACGGATTCCTCAAGGCCCTCCGGAAAATGCTCGCCGATGTGAAGCCCGACCGCGCCGCTGTCATCTGGGATTGTGGGCTGCCCGCGCGCCGCACGGAACTCCAGCCCGCCTACAAACAAAACCGCACCGAAATGCCCAACGACCTCCGCCCGCAGGAGGATTGGCTCCAAAAACACACCCCGCTTCTCGGCGTGACCTGCCTGGAAATCCAAAACACCGAGGCTGATGACCTCATTGCCGCCTATGCCGTTCAAGCCCGCCGCGAGGGCGCCGAGGTCGTGATCGCGACGAACGACAAGGACATCCTGCAAATCGTAGGCGAGGGGATTTCCATCTATTCAACGGTAAAAAATGACATCAAGGAAGGTGCATTCGCGCTCCTCGGGATCGAAGCCGTGCGAGGAAAGTGGGGCGTCGATCCCGCGCACATCGCCGATGTTTTGGCGCTCACCGGCGACAGTTCCGACAACATCCCCGGAGTTCCCGGCATCGGAGAAAAAACCGCCGCCGGCTTGGTGAATGCCCACGGTGGAATAACCCAAATCCTCGCCAATCCCGACGCCATCCCGAATCCCAAGCTCCGTGAGAAAATCACCATCCACCGCGACCTCATCCTCGCGAACCGAGAGATGGTCCGCCTCGACGACCACTTGGACCTCCCCGCGCCGTGGCCCTCGCTCGAAATACAGCCCCGCTATCCCGAATTGATCGCCGCCATCCGCGACTGCGATTTCAAATCTCTACTTAAGGAAATCGAGGACGAGGCGGGCATTTCCAAAAAAGACTCAGAGCCTGCCCGAGTCCAAGGGGAGTTGTTTTGAGGCAGGGTTTCCGCTGATTGACCGCTGCATTTTAGCGCATTAAAAATCTTCGTAGGAAACCCCGCTCGCCATTGCCCCTTTTCGCCGCCCTCGTTTTTCTCCTCCCGCTCGTCGCTTTTTCCCAGACCGCCACGCCAACCCCGCGCCCCACGCCCTCGCCCGTTTTGATTTACGACCTCGAGTTGGAAAAAACCGGGCGCAGCGTGAACTATACCTTTTTCAAGGATGGATTCCTCGTCGTCGATCCCGAGGCAGCCACCTTTTCCTCGATCGTCGTGCTCACCGACCCGAACACCTTCAATTTTTACCAGGCGGCAGATTTTGTTTCTGGCAGCTACAGCGAGATTTTGGATTACGCCGGCCGTCGGAATGTTGTCCTTTTTGGAACCACATCTGGAACCACGCCACCACCGATAATGCGGCCCTGCAGGTTATCGGACCCATCGATACGAGTAGCAAAGTGGGCGGCGGCTTTCGCTCCGAGTATTCCGATAAAATGCGCGGCTATCTCCTCGCCTCCGGCCCAGAAGTTGAATCCACAACGACCAACGGCACGACAACCAGTTTCGAATATGGCTACGCGGGCTTCAGCAAGGCTACGGCTGAATACAACCGAAACCTGACCAGACGAGTGAACATCGAGGGCTTGGATCTCTCCGGAGCCATCGATTTTCTTGAAAAGTATCTGACTGGGCGTGGCATCCCCGGGCCAACTCCTACGCCATCGCCTAGTCCCTCACCGTCGAGGTAGAGCTACAGCCGAGCGCTGCATGAATCCCACCAGCAGACGCGTGAGCACCACGCTTTCCGAGCCTTGGCTGGTGACGAGTTTTTGGTTCGCTTCGGCGCAGCCTTGGAAGCCGTGGAGGAGTTCCTCGAGCGTGTAGTGGACCGAGTGTTTGGCGGCGAGGCCGAGCCCGTAGGTATTGAGCGTGCCGTCTTTTTTGCGCGGGAGGTGATCGGTCTCGTGAGTCGGTAGGCGGCTCAGGTCACGGGCGAAAAATTGAGCCTCGGCTGGGGGGTGGAGTTTGTGGCGCACGAGAAGGCTTTTGGCCAACAGCAGATTTCGGGTCGTGGGGACGATCGAGGCGAGCAGGATGCCGACGCCTTTTTCGCCTTGATGAAAAAGATGCTCGAGCGTTTCGAGGGCCAGCGGGAGGTTTCGGGCGGAGATGGCATTTCCTAAATCGAAAATACCGCTCTCTCGTGTGGCGGGAACGAGCTCACGGATGTCCTCGGCTGTGATCTCGTGGCCGGTGCCAAGGGAGACCTCCAGCTTGTCGAGTTCGGAGTGGAGTTGGACGGTCTCCAGGCCGATCCGGGCGGCGAGCATTTCCACGGCGTCGTGAGTGATTTTGACCCCTCGCGAGCGGAGTTGCTGGGCGGTCCAGTCGATCACATCCTCCTCGCCCGCGCCGAAGCCGAGCGAGGGCTTATCGCACAGCAAGGTGTTGCCAGCCTTCGTAAGTCGTTTGTAGGCGCTGCGGCGTTTGTCGGCCACCGGGGCGCTCATCAAAAAAGTCACGCCGTCGGGCAGTCCGCCTTCAACGAGGTCGCAGAGGTGCTCGAGTTCTTCAATAACGGCTTCGGAACGCCCGGCAACGGTGTCGGCGAGGAATGCTGCGCTTTTCAGCCAGACGAGTTTCGTTCCGCCAAGGAAGGGGAGGGTGGAAAGGGCCTGCGTTGTTTCGCGGATGCGGGAGATCGAGGGATCGACCGTTTCCACCGCACCATCGATCGTTTCCAAACCAAACGCATCGGCGCCGGGCGCGAGCTTTGCAGCAAGCTCGGCAGCGGTTCTTTTAACGGCCGCCTCGTCCGATCCGCTAACGAAATGGATGGGCGATGTGGATTTTTTGGCGGGCACGGCGGTTCGAATTCGGGACGAACCATGCCCCGCCCGCCGGGCGATTGCAAAATTTCTTCGTGGCGCGGGCACGGGATTTTGTAATCTGGCCCGCTCATGTCACAACGCAACCACACCAAGCTTTTCATTCCCGGCCCGATCGAGGTCTCCGAAAAAACCTACCGTGCGATGTGTCGTCCGATGATTGGACACCGCAGCGGCGACTTTAAAAAACTCTACGGCGGCATCCAGCCCCGGCTGCAAACCCTCTTTGGAACGAAGCGCCCGGTCTTTCTCTCCACCTCCTCCGCATGGGGTGTGATGGAGGGCGCGATCCGCAATCTTGTTTCAAAAAAAGTCCTGAACTGCATGTGCGGCGCGTTTTCCGACAAGTGGCTTGATGTCTCGAAGCGCTGCGGCAAGCAGGCCGAGGCCTTGCAGGTCGAGTGGGGCAACCCGATCACACCAGAGCTCGTTCGCGAAAAGCTCACCCAGGGTGGGTTTGACGCCATCACGCTCATTCACAACGAAACCTCCTGCGGTGTGCTCAATCCGCTCAAAGAAATCGCCGCCGTGGTGCGCGAATTCCCCGAGGTCATGCTCATCGTGGATACCGTCTCGTCCTTTTCCACTCTGCCGATCTCGATGGATGAACTCGGCATCGATGTCCTCCTCACCGGCAGCCAGAAAGCCCTCGCGCTGCCTCCGGGCCTCGCGCTTTTTGCCGTCTCCGAGCGCGCCATGGAACGCGCCAAGACGATGGGCGACCGCGGCTACTATTTTGATTTCGTGGAATTCGCCAAAAACCAAGAGCAGGACATGACGCCCAGCACACCGTGCATTTCGCTCATCTACGCGCTCGAGTCGAAGCTCGACGACATTTTCACCGAGGGCGTCGAAGCCCGCCACGCCCGCCACGCGGCGCTAAACACCATGGTCCACGACTGGGTGAAAGCTCGCGGATTCGAGTTTTTTGCCCCCGAGGGCTACCGCTCCGTCTCGCTTACTTGTGTCGCTAACAACCGCGAGATCGACATCGCTGAGTGGGTGAAGCGGCTCCGCGAAAAACACCGCATCGCCATCGATGGCGGCTACGGCAAGCTCAAGGGCAAAACCTTCCGCCTCTCGAATATGGGAGACGAAACGAAGGAGACGATCACCGAACTCCTCGCCGCCCTCGACGATACGCTGGCTTAAGGGAAGGGGATTCCACGCGTCAAAGCTTGTAGCGACGGTCAATGACCGCCGTAGAGGCTCAGCCCCTCACGCCAGCCAGTTCTCGACTTTCAACCCGTGCACCCGGCGGAATTCCTTGGTGTTCGCTGTGATGAGTTTCACACCCAATGCGATCGAATGGCCTGCAATCAAGGTGTCGTAGGGGCCGATGCCGTTGCCCTTTTTTTCCAAAGAGGCTCTGACTTTCGCGGCTTCCAGTGCGGGCGTTTCGTCGAAAGCGAGAATGACAAACGGAGCCAGAGCATCGTCGAGCAGTCGCCTGTTTTTTTCTGAATCCCGGCTCTTCTCCACGCCCACGAGCAATTCGTAAAGCGTCACGGAGGAAATCCCCAAGGACTTGACCGGCAGGGCGCGGATTTTTTTGGCGATCGCCGCATGTCCGCGAAGCAACGCGATGACCGTGTCCGTATCGAGCAGGGCTGTCATTATGGGAAAACAGAGCGCTTGTCGGGTTCGGAAGGTTGGTTGCGCTCGAACCCGGTAAAGACAGATGCTAACCCGGCGATTCCCCTGTCAAAGCGTTTCCAAGCATCCTCTTCAGGGGTGATCACCAAGCTGTTCCCTGACCGCTTGATGCGGGCGGTTTGTCCCGACAGGCGGAACCTCTTGGGCAGGCGGATCGCTTGGCTGTTCCCGCTGTTGAAAATTTTAACCCGGTCGATAGTTGCTGCTTTCATATATACGCAACAATATACATCGTTGGTCTGTCGTCAAGCCGCCCTCGACAGCGCGCCGACGAGGTTCACAGCCCCTTGTGGGAGCCATCGCAGTAGGGGGCGTTCTTAGTCTGCTTGCACTGGCAGAGCCAGGCGTCGCCGGATTTTTCTGCGGTGAATTTGTGTGGGGCGAAGCCGCTGCCTTTGTGGGAGCCGTCGCAGAAGGGCTGGTTTGCGGAGAGTCCGCAGGTGCAATACCAGTAGTCCTTGCCTTCCTCGAGGGTGACTTTCGCGGGGGCTTTGGCGGCGCTGTGTGGTGTGTTTTCCATGGAGACGAGTTTTCCACTCGATTCGCGGGAGGCAATCCCCGAATTTCCCCGCGTGCCGATTGCTGACCCACTTGCTCAAAAACTCAAATCCGTATTCGGCTACGATGCATTCCGTCCGCTCCAGCGCGAAATCATCGAAACCACGTTGGGCGGCCGCGACACCTTCGCGCTCCTGCCCACGGGCGGTGGAAAGTCCCTTTGCTTCCAACTCCCCGCGCTGATGGGCGAGGGGTTGACGCTCGTCGTCTCGCCTCTGATCGCACTGATGAAGGACCAAGTGAGCCAACTGGAGGCGGCCGGTGTGGAGGCGACTTTTCTGAATTCCTCGCTCGGCGTGAAGGAGACGAAGGCCCGATTGGCGGATTTGCACCAAGGCCGCTACCGCCTGCTCTATGCCGCGCCCGAGCGGCTCATGCTCGATCATTGGAAAGAAAACCTCCTCGCGTGGAATGTCACCCGCATCGCGATCGACGAGGCGCATTGCATCTCCGAGTGGGGGCATGATTTCCGGCCCGAATACCGCCGGATCGCGAGTCTGCGCGGGTTGCTGCCCGATATTCCCGTGATGGCGCTCACCGCCACCGCGACCGAGCGCGTGCGCAAGGACATCATTCACCACCTCCAGCTTCGCGATCCCGCTGTTTTTGTGGCCAGCTTCAATCGGCCGAATCTCTCCTACCGCGTGATCGCGAAGGACCAGCCGATCCGCCAGATCGTTGAGTTCGTCCGCAAGCGCCCGATGGATGGCGGTATCGTCTATTGCGCCACCCGCGCCACGGCCGACCGCGTCGCCGAGAGTCTCTCCGAGCGGGGATTTCCCGCCGTGCCCTACCACGCCGGGCTCACGAACACCGAGCGCGCGCAGAACCAGGAACTCTTCATTCGCGACGAGACCCGGATTGTTTGCGCCACGATCGCCTTCGGTATGGGCATCAACAAACCTAATGTCCGCTGGGTCATTCACCACGATCTCCCCAAAAATATCGAAGGCTACTATCAGGAAACCGGCCGCGGCGGGCGCGATGGTCTCCCCGCCGATTGCCTGCTGCTCTTCAGTGCGGGCGACGCCGCCAAGCAGACCCATTTCATCGACGAAATCACAAACGACCACGAGCAGCGCGTGGCCCGCGAGCAATTGCGGTTGATGCTCCACTACGCTGAGTGCTCCGGCTGCCGCCGCCGCGAGCTTCTGGAGTATTTTGCCGAGAGCTATACGGAGCCGAACTGCAACTCCTGCGACAACTGCCTCCAGCCCCGCGAAAGCTACAACGCCACCACCCAAGCCCAGAAGCTCCTCTCCTGTGTTTATCGGGTTCGCCAAGGTGGCCGCTTCGGGGTTGGCATGAACCACCTCATCGAAATCCTCACTGGCGCCGACACCGAAAAAATCCGCCGCTGGGGCCACGACCAACTCAGCACCTACGGCATCGGCAAGGAACTCGCCCGTTCTGAATGGGGTGCCGTGGGCCGCGAGTTGATTCGCGCCGGCCTGCTTGAGCAGGAAACCGGACAATTTCCCGTCATCGCGATTACTGATGAAGGCTTGGAAGCGTTGAAATCCCGCCGCGTAATCAGCCTCACCAAGTCGATGGCCAAGAAAAAAGCCACCGCCCCCCGCGCCGGCGAGATCGAGTGCGACGAGACGCTCTTCGATCGCCTGCGCAAGCTCCGCAAGCGACTGGCCGACGAGCGCGGCGTGCCGGCCTATGTCATTCTTGGCGACAACGCCCTCCGCCAAATGGCCCGCGAGTATCCCCTTCGAGTTTCCGATCTGAAGGGCGTCGGAGGCATCGGCGAAAAAAAACTCGCCGAGTTCGGCGAAACCTTCACCCGCGAAATCGCCATCTATCTCGAGACCTATCCCAAGGTGGATTTCCGGGATTGAGTTACCATCACGGCAGCGGAGCGAGGTGGGCTTCGAAGAGAGCGATGAAGCGGGGTTGCGGTCATGTCAGCACGCCGAACTTGAGGCTTCGGCCTGGCCGTGTTACCCGTTGATGCAAGGTGCTCGGGCTTTTTAAAAACTCGCAGCGCCTTTTGCTAAGCACCCGTAGCTCAGTGGATAGAGCACCGGTCTTCTAAACCGATGGTCGCTGGT
>CALFPA010000053.1 GCA_937919825.1 uncultured Spartobacteria bacterium
GCCATTGGTATAGCAACGAATTCAACGAGACATGGAACCGCTCCGGCGGACGGGGTTGCATGGAGCCGATGTCCGACAAGGAGGCCTTCACGAACCATGTGAAGATCCTCGAAAACACGCCAGCCCGTGTCGTCATCCAGTGGCGCTTCCCGCTCATCGATGTGTTTCGCGTCAACGCCAACTACGACGAGCAGACCGGTTGGAGCGATTGGAGCGACTGGACCTACACGATCTATCCCGACGGCGTGGCCACGAAGCGGATGCGTCTCTGGAGCACCGGCCCCTACAACCACGAGTGGCAGGAAGGCATGGTCATCTTCGGGCCCGACCAGCATCCCGAGCAGGTGATCCAAACCAACCCCGCGCTCTCGCTGGCCAAACTCTCCGGCGAAACCCGGAATTACTCTTGGGCCAGCGGGCCGCCGAAAGGCGTCAATTACCACGACACCAAAATCCATGTCGTCCACTTCAAAGGCGACTACAGCCCGTTCACGATCGGGGATTTCACCAACGGCAATGTCTATTCCGGCGAGGTCACCGAAACCTCGGTCTTCCCGTGGTGGAACCACTGGCCCGTGGCCCAACTTCCCGCCGATGGACGAAACGCCAAGCACCCCGACCGCACCTCGCACTGTTCGCTCACGCATGTCTTTCTGCCAAACCACAAGCAGCAAGACGGCGACCGGCCCTATCAGGAGCGGCTCCTCATGGAAGGCATGACAAAGCTCAAGCCCGCCGAGTTGGTGCCGCTCGCCAAGTCGTGGCTGCAGGCCCCGGCGATCTCCGCGAAAAGCGGCTGCCAGGCTCTCCCCTACGACCCCGCCAGCCGCGAATATCCACTCATCGCCGAGAAAGACACCATGGCCGTCACCCTCGACGCCTCACCCGACCATCCGGTCGAAAACCTCTGCCTCACTGTGAAAAACTGGGGCCACTCCGGAGACGCGAAGGTTTCCGTCACCGGCGCCGAAGTCCGCGATCTCAGGCAGGGAACCGTCCTCGACACGGAAGGCCGCCGCAAACTCGTCATCTGGCTCGAAATAAAAGCCACCGCACCCGTGGATATCGAAATCAAAGGCGCCAAGCCAACCAGCGACTCATAAAATTGAAATTAAATTTTTTTATGTAATTCCGAATTAGCTTATTAAGAAGCACAACTCAAAATAACCGCTGCATGTTAGTAAAAATCCTTTTACCGATAGTTGTTCCGTTGCTTTTCCTCGCCTCCTGCAAGGAGGCCGGCAAGCCAACCGACACTCCAAATCCTCCCGACCCCAAGCCTGCCGCATCAGCCACCGATTCCGCACCGGCACCTGGCAAAGTCGATGCCCCCACAGGAGAGAAAATTTCGTTCAGCACGCAGGTCCTTCCGATTCTCTCGAATAGCTGTTTTGCCTGCCACGGCCCGGATTCCAAGAACCAGACCAGCCCATTCCGGCTGGATACTGCGGATCATTCCCGAGCGAACTTGGCCAAGGAGGGGGAACCTGCCCGGCGCGGGATCGTGCCAGGCAAGCCTGAGGAAAGCCTGCTTCTTGAGCGCATCGTCTCGACAAATCCCCACGAGATCATGCCGCCGCCCTACGCGAAAAAGCCTGCGCTGACCGAGGAGCAGATTGCGACATTGACCGAGTGGATTCGCCAGGGAGCGGAATACGAGCCCCACTGGGCATTTGTGGCGCCGGAGAAGCCCGCCGTGCCGGAGGTGAAAGATAAAGGCTGGGGCCGCACGCCGATCGACAACTTCATCCTCGCCAAGCTCGAGTCCAAGGGCATCGCGCCCTCGCCGGAGGCCGACAAGGAAACGCTCGTTCGCCGCGTGCATATGGACCTCCTCGGCCTTCCGCCGACCCCCGAGGAGATCGACGCCTATCTCGCCGACACCTCCGACAAGGCTTATGAGAACATGGTCGACCGCGCGCTGGCTTCGCCCCACTACGGCGAACGCATGGCGATCGATTGGCTCGACCTTGCCCGCTACGGCGACAGCAATGCCCTCCACCACGAAATGGTCCGCACCAGCTGGCCCTGGCGGGACTGGGTGATCAACGCCTTCAACAAAAACATGCCCTACGACCAGTTCCTGACCGAGCAACTGGCCGGTGACCTCCTGCCCAATCCTACGCTCGACCAGAGGGTCGCTACTTCGTTCAACCGCAATCACGGGATCAACAACGAGGGCGGGGCGATTCCCGAAGAATGGCTGATCGAATACGCCGTGGACCGCGTGAGCACCTACGGCACGGCGGTGATGGGCATGACGATCGGTTGCGCCCGTTGCCACGACCACAAATACGACCCGATTTCCCAGAACGACTTCTTCAGCTTGATGGCCTATTTCAACAGCATCAATGAGCGGGGCTTGGAAAACCAGGATGGCAACCGGGCTCGGGCCTTCCCGCCCTATGTCCAACTTCCCACGGAGAAGCAAAAACTGGTCGCCGGGGAGGCCGACCAAGTCCTCGCCGCCCTAAACCCTGTCCGCGATGACAAGTCGCCCGAAGCGATCCAGGTTCCCGACGACAGCAAGGCCCTCAAATGGGCACCCCTCCGACTTGTGGACGCCTCCTGTGCCACCAGAAAAATCGAACGCCTCGGAGGGCATGGTTATGTGGGGCCTTCTGCCTTAAACTTCGATATCCCCGAGACAACAAACCGCTTTGTGAGTGGCGGAGGCCGCGACCTGGCGTTGCTTCCTGTTTTTCCCGTCACGGATAGCGAGACGGTGACCATGGTCTTCTTAGCGCCAAATGAAGCCTTCAATACAGTCAACATTAACTCCCTCAATCCATTCTACCACTTGTGGAATCTCCAACCGGACAAGGAGGACCATGTCTATGGGATGGATCTCACGACGATTCGCAAAGTCGTTCCCGACATCACGCTCGAGATCGAAGAGGGAGGAAAAAAGCGTCCCCTGCCCGTCACGCTCGCAAAGTCCACCTTTGCCAACTTGAGCCCCGAACTCGCCGCCACCCAAGCCGCGGATCCTGCCAACGGCTGGAAACTCGGCATCCCAGGCATCGACCACGCCGTCTTCCTTCAACTCGCCGAAGCCATCACTCCCGAGAAGGGCGCCAAGCTCATCGTGAAGATGAAATTCCAAGGCACGGCGATTCCTTACCCGGATGGAATTATCAACAATCTCTCGGTCGCCACCGCAAACAACACCAACGGTTTGGAGGAACCGCTCGCCTTGTTTAAATCCCAAGATCGCAAACCCTGGATGGCCGATCCGTGGCTTGCCGCCAAGGCTCATGCTGCAGGAAAAACCCAGGTCACCGGCCTCGATGTCGCCCGATCGCATTACCTCAAGGCGCATATCGACAACTACGCCGTCCGGGTGATGGTCATGGAGGAGCGTGCGACTCCTGTGCAAACCTACGTCCTCGACCGTGGGGTTTACGACAAGCCGCTGAAAAACAGGCCCCGCGAACGAACAACGCCAGCAGCCTTCCCGTCGCTTCCCAAGGATGCCCCGAAAAACCGCCTCGGTCTCGCACAATGGTCATTGGCGCCTGAAAATCCGCTGACGGCACGGGTGCAGGTGAACCGCCTTTGGCAGCAACTCTTTCACCACGGCATCGTGAAGACATCCGAGGACTTCGGGCTGCAGAGTGCCCTGCCCACGCATCCCGAGTTGCTGGATTATCTCGCGGTGGATTTCCGCGAGAACAAGTGGGACATCAAGCGAGCGATGAAAACCATGGTCATGAGCGCGACCT
This sequence comes from uncultured Spartobacteria bacterium, assembly GCA_937919825.1. Lineage (GTDB taxonomy): Bacteria > Verrucomicrobiota > Verrucomicrobiia > Chthoniobacterales > Terrimicrobiaceae > UBA967. Next base: position 3,726 of record CALFPA010000053.1, read on the forward strand.
ACCGGCAGTCCTCCAAGCACCGCGAGGACCTCAAGGACATCGATCCCGAGAACAAGCTCCTCGCCCGCGCCCCCCGATTCCGGTTCCCTGCCGAACTGATCCGCGACAACGCCCTCGCCGCCTCCGGCCTCCTCAATGCGAAAATCGGCGGCCCGAGCGTCAAGCCCTACCAACCCGAAATCTGGAAGGAAAAATCCATGAACGGGATCGGCAACTACGGCTTCTACACAAGGCATACGGGCGACAAGCTCTTCCGTCGGGGACTCTACACCTTCTGGAAACAATCCGTGCCCCCTGCCCAGTTGGAGCTTTTCGACGCTCCCAGCCGCGAAGCTTGCATCACCAAGCGCGCCCTCACGAACACCCCGCTCCAAGCCTTCGTGCTCATGAACGACGAGACCTATCTCGAGTTCTCCCGCAAACTCGCCGAGCGCCTCTTCACCGACATCAATGGCCCGTGGGAGGAAAAACTCACCGAACGGCTCCGCCGCGGCTTGCGCCTTGCCACCGGCCGCAACCCGCAGGACGCGGAGCTCGAGAGTTGGATCTCCTTCACCAACGAAAACCTCGAGCGTTTCTCAGCTGAGCCTGGCGACGCCGAGAAATTCCTCTCCTATGGCGAGACACCACGAGACAAGCAACTGCCCGCCCCGCAATTGGCGGCCCTCTCCTTCACCATGTCTGCCGTCCTCAATCTCGATGAAACAATCACCCGCGATTAATTGTCCAACAAGCCAAACCCTATGAACAATCCTGTCGAAGAATATCTCCTGAACATCAGTCGGCGTCAGTTTTTTGGAAAAATGGCGCAGGGCATCGGTGCGGCTGCCCTTGGCTCGCTGCTGAACACCAACATTTTTGCGGCTGCTCCGAGTCCCTTTGAGCGAGGATACCTTGGCTCCCCACACTTTGCGCCCAAGGCCAAGCGAGTCATCTATCTTTTCCAGCACGGTGGGCCGTCGCAGATGGATATCTTCGACTACAAGCCGGGACTCGCCGAGCAGTTCGACAAGGAACTCCCGAAATCAGTCCGTGGTGACCAGCGGATCACCGGAATGACCTCTGGTCAGTCCCGCCTGCCGGTCGCTCCCTCGATTTTCAAGTTCAAGAAATACGACAACAACCAGGACGGATTGTGGGTTTCCGAGCTTTATCCCTACACGGGCGGCATCGCCAATGAACTTTGCGTCGTGAAGTCGGTCTTCACCGAGCAGATCAACCACGAGCCGGGTGTTTCCTTTCTTCAAAGCGGATTCCAGCTTCCCGGACGCCCCTCCTTTGGTTCTTGGATCAGCTACGGCCTCGGGAGCATGAATGAAAACCTGCCCGCCTTTGTCGTCATGATCAGTCAAGGCAAGGGCGGCGCGCAGTTTGTCTCCTCGCGCCTGTGGAGTTCCGGCTTTCTCCCCAGCGAACACCAGGGAATCAACCTCCGCGGAGGAAGTGAACCGGTTCTCTTTCTTTCAGACCCGGATGGCGTCAGCCGCACCGATCGCCGCCGCATGCTCAACCAAATCGCGCACCGCAACCACGAGGAGGCCAATAGAAGCATGGACCCGGAAGTCCTCGCCCGCATCTCCCAATACGAGATGGCCTACCGCATGCAAACCGCCGTGCCGGAACTCACCGACTTCTCGCAGGAATCCGCCCAGACGCTCGACATGTATGGCCCGGATGTGAATGTGCCCGGCTCCTACGCCTACAACTGCCTCATGGCCCGCCGCCTCGCCGAGCGTGGTGTCCGTTTCGTCCAACTCTACCACCGCGGTTGGGACCAGCACGGCCGCCTGCCGGCGGAGATCCGCATGCAGTGCAAGGACACCGACCAACCGCAAGCCGCGCTCGTCAAAGACCTCAAGCGCCTCGGCATGCTCGACGACACGCTCGTCATTTGGGGTGGGGAATTCGGCCGCACCACCTACAGCCAAGGTGTCCTCACCAAGGAAAACTATGGCCGAGACCACCACCCGCGTTGCTTCACCATGTGGTTCGCCGGTGGCGGCACGAAGCCCGGCATCACCTACGGAAAAACGGACGACTACTGCTACAACATCATCGAGAAGCCGATGCATGTGCACGATCTCCACGCGACACTCCTCCATCTCATGGGGATCGACCACCAGAGGCTCACCTACCGCTACCAAGGCCGCGATTTCCGTCTCACCGATGTCCACGGCCATGTCGTCCGCGACATCCTCGCATAACTTTTGAGGGTTCTCTCGGCAGATCAAAAAAGCCGCAAAGGCACCAAACCAACAACCAATCTATGAAAACCACCCACCTCCTCGCGCTCTGCGCGCTTGCCAGCACTCCGCTTCTCCACGCGGAACAACCCGCCGCCTGGTGGTCGTTCGATACAATCAACGGCGCCGATCCCAATTCCAAGGCGGTCCCAGAGCCAGTGGCCAAACTCAATGATCAAGTCACGGGATTTCCGACATTGGCGGAGGGAGTTTCGGGAAGCGCCCTGAAACTCGACGGCCTCGCCACGCACCTCATCCGCAAGGCCGACAAGGCTCCGAAATTGGGTGAGGCGTTTTCCTTCGAGGGCTGGGTTGCCTTGCAGGAATACCCATGGAACTGGG
>CALFPA010000054.1 GCA_937919825.1 uncultured Spartobacteria bacterium
GTAGTAGCGGACGAGCTGGAAGCTTTTGTCCGGGATATGCTGGGTGATGCGGGCGGCTTCGATCCATTCCTCGACCTCTTTCCAAACCGGATCGCCCTCGAGCAGCGTGCCGGTGACTTGATGGAAATCGATGCCCGCGCGCTTGAAGGCGTTGGCGATTTCGGGAACCGGGCAGGCGGAGCACCACGCGAGCCAGTCTCCGGTCATCTTCGTGCGGTCGCCGAGGTTGTTGAAGGCGGCGTAATCAATGGCCTCGCCGGGTTGGAGGTTCATGATCACCACCGGCACCTTGGCGCGTTGCATCACGGGAAGGACGGTGGAGGACAGCGCGTAGGTCGTGACATGGAGGAAAACGATGTCCACCTCCGAGCGGCGGAAGTAACTCCCGGCCTCGACGGCGCGCTCGGGCGAGTCCACCAGGCCGGCATTGCAGATTTCGACACCATCCTTGGCGAGTTTGCCGGCGACTTGGGTGAGATAACCTTCGAGGCGTTCCTTGAGTCCGGCGAATTGCGGCCAGTAGGTATCGAGGCCGATGCCGAAAAGGCCGACGCGCAAGGGGTGCTTGGGTGCTTGGTTCGTTTTCATTTGGGCTGTTGGAGTTTTTTGAGGATCCAGGTCGTGTTGGGTTTTCCGTCGAGGGGGAGGTTGTAGGTGACGGTGTAGGTTTTTGACTCCGGGTCGAAGGATGTTTCCCAGAAGTCATTTCCGTGGACGCTTTGATCGAGCGGTTGAGTTTCAGGGGAGAGGCGGGTTGCGAGGGAGGGGGCGAATTTGGCCATGAGCGGCAGGTATTCGCTCAAAATCTGCTCTCCGGAAGTGACCTGCCCGATCTCCCAGCCTTTTGCCGAGTCGAGGCCTTCGAAGCGGACTGGCACGGCCCCGGCTCCGCCTTGGATTTCGAGGCGAATCATGCTGGCTCCGGGGTCGGCCTTCACGACGATTGGGAAGTTGCGCAGGACGCTGGCGCCTTGCGCTTCGACTTGGAGGTCGTTGGCGATGGCCAGCCGGTGGAAGGTTTTCCAGGAGCCCGGGTTTTCGGCGATGTGCTTTCGGAACGCCTCATTAGGGCCGTAGTAGTCGTCCACTTCGGCAGGGATGACATCGATTTCGATATCCATCTCCACCGAGTCGCCTGCTTGGTATTTTTCGATTCCCGCAGGGGGAACGAGGACGGCATCGACATGGCATCGACCCTCGGCGCCAATTTCGCCCACGGGCAGCGAGAGGGTGGGGGAGTCGTAGGTCTTTCCACCGAAGTTCGCGCGATAGGAACGAACAACGAAGCCCCGGCTGCCGCTGGGCTGGCCTTCGAGTTTCGAGCCGGGAAAGCCCAGCCACCAAGGTTTGGGACCGGTGAGGACAAAGTGGTCCAGAGCGAGTTCAGTGGCCTTCAATCCCTTCGGGGCGTCGAGTTCCTTAATCAACCCATCCCGGTTTCCAATCGCGATTTTCGGGCAAAAAACTTTGCCCTGCCCGAGTCGGAAGAGCCACGAGTCCTTAGTGGGGAGTTCCGTGCGGAAGTCGTAGCGCAGGCGAATAAAAGTCTTGGCGTGGTCGTCGGTGCGCGGCGTGGAGACCTCGGCCTTGAGTTCGACCTCGCCGTTCGCTCCGTAGCTGCCTTGGTAAACCGTCTCCGGCAGGCAGGGGCCGTGCGAGAGATACGAGGTTTTCGTGCGGGCGAGCATGAGTTTTGTCCCCTTGGGACCATTGACCGAGAGCCAATCGCCACCCCATCCGGCATCGGACCATTGCCATTTTTTGCCATCCTTGCCTTGTCGAGTGAGGAGCGAGCGGACATCGGTGATGGCACTGGCACTGGCGGAGAATTCGGGGTTGAAGCAGATCGTTTCGCCGTAGGAGCCGATGGCGAGCTGATCCCAGCGTCCGTTCGTGGTATCGCCCCAGCCGACCAGTGAGAGTTGGCTGTTGCTGGCGGAGGGCAGGGATCCGTAGAAGCCATAGACGACTCGCAGGAGATACGTGGTTTTGCCGGGTGCGGCGGGCAGGAGGGTGTAGGCGCGCAGGTAATCGGGAAGGACGGTGTGGTGCCAGTTTTTAGAAAGTTGCACCGGGATTCCCGTGGGCGTGCCGTCGAGTTCACACAGCATCGGAACGAGTCCGGTGATGCTCGCCGTGCCGAGCATTTCCAGCATGAAAGGGACATTTCGCTCCGGCCCTTGGTTGTCGATTTCCACGAGGAATTCGTCGTAGTTTCTGGCGTCCCCCTCGCCACGGACAAATGGGCGGGTGAGGCGAGTCGTAGCCGGAACCTTGAAGCTGTAGGCGGCCTTGGCCACAGTGCAGTCGTAGCGTGGTTCGAAGGCCGTTGGCACGGTTTGGTTGCCACTGGCTGAGACTTTGATCGAAACCCCCTCGTCCGGCTTGGAAGATCCGGGTAGATCGCAATTCAAGGTCAAGTTCTCACTGCGGGGATATGTCCAATCGCCCGAAATCTTTCGCTCCGCAGACTTTTCCAAGCCGCCGGCTTTGAAACGAAGGGCCAGCTCGGCGTCCTTCCACACGGGGTGGGTAATCACGGGAGGCTCGTCGAAGTTTGCCTGGTAAACCAATCCATCCTGCGAAGGAAGCGTGTCGGGGTTTTTAAAAATCGCGGCGATTTCCTGCTCGGAGAGGGCGCGATTCCACACGCGCACATCGTCGAAAGCGGCTTCCATGAGAAAGCCTCCATCGGGCCGCTGGCCTAGGCGCAGCAACCCGGTGCCAGGCGTGCGCTGGAGGTTGATGGCCTTTTCCCCGAGGGGACGGCCATTCGCATAGATGCGCATGGTCGAGCCGTCGTAGGTGAGTGCGCAGTGGTGCCATTGGCCCTTCACATCGAGATCCGGGGCGCTTGCGCTAACGCGATGGATATTGTTTGTGCCAGCGCTGTAAATGCTCATGGCGGCATCGACTTTTCCCCAACGGCCCAGCAAAAGACCAAAGTAGCCGTCTTTGTTTTCGTTCCAGTTTTTTGCAAAAATCGCCCCGGTTTTCCGAGAGCGTTCGTCGCGCAGGAACCAGCACTCCGCCGTGAAAGCGGGCGAGTCTAGGCCCAGGGCGTCTGGGATTTCCAATGGTTTGGTGCGAACTGATTGGGAGGAACCCTTGCGTCCGGGAGCCAAGCCGTCGCCGTAATTAAAATCCGGTCGGAGATCGAGGGTGAAGTTCAGGCTTTGCGGCCAGGCGACGACAGCCAGCGAGCCGTAGGCTGGGAGAATATTCCCCTCCGCATCCTCGAAACGCACTTCCCTCAGTTCGTAATGCTGGGCGAGGCGGGCGGATTCCCATAGCCAGACATCCGCAAACGGCGTGGCCCTGTTTGTATCCCAACCTGCACGGCAGGAGGCCATCTTGTAGGCGCGGCCGCCGACTTTGACCTCCGCCTCCAATTCTCCCTCTGGCAAATTCTTCAAGCGCTCCAAAGCCATCCCGCCGGCTTGCAGATAGCCGGCTTTATCCTCCAGCAACCCGAAGCGGACGCTGCGTGGACTCGCGATGTTCCACTGGAATCCATAATAACCAGACTCGATGGAAAGCAGGGCGGGATCGACCGAGCCGGGTTCACGCAGCCAAGTTCCCTCCCAATAACCGTAAGTGTAGTCGAGCGGCGAGGGCGCAGGCTGGGCGGAAGTGAATGACGATGTGGCGAGGAGGGCGGCGAGAAGAAGCGGGAGTCGGGTCATGTGCGAGTTAGCTATTTGTGAGTGTATGTTTCTTTAAGTTCGTGCCCTACTGACCTAACGGGATTTGTTGGGTGTAGAGTTTTTTGACTTTGTATTCGGCGGGGGTGGCCTCGGTGGCGGGAGTGGTGATTTCCACTTCTACTAATGTTTTCGTGAGGGCCTCGCCTTCGATGTTTTGTTGGGTGTCCAAGGCTTGGGCATAGGCATAGATGGTGAAGAAGTTACTGCAGGTGCTTGCTCCTGGAAAAAAGGGCGAAAGGCGGTTTTCATTTAATTTGATAAATCTCGAATCAGCAGAATTGAATCGAGTTACAGTATGAAAAGTTGTTGTTGAGTTAGATGTTATTACTATGTCAGCTATATCTCTTATTTCGACGACTTCAGATGGGAGCACAAAAGAATCAGTGGGATACTTTTTGTTTTTTCGTATAGTATTTGTAGAGTTATTTGTTGATCCCCAAAAAGAAACCGGAGACCATTTTATATTTTCAATATTATTAGCTAGAAGTTCAGACCAACTAAAACTGCTTGAAACGCCTCCGTTTATCCTTGCTGCGTTTAGTAAATCAGCACCAAGCGAATAATTTGTGCTGTATGCATAAGCTATAGAGCTTCCGGGGGTTCCGCCTAGATCATACGGGTTTTTGAAAATAGGGGTATTAGATGAATTAGCAGGTATAGCATCAAATGAATTTAACAATGAGGAAAGACCAATTGTTCGATTTGAAGTGAAATTACCACTTGAAGTTATAAACTTTCTATTGATATTAATTGGGGGAGCGAGGTTAAGACTCAGGTTTGATGATGTGGTATTTGTTCCAAATGAAATCAAATCAAGTAAAGCTCGATCTGGAATGAGGGTTTGAGATGTAAAGTTCCCCCCACCGTCATTAGAACTCACTTCATTCTTGGGCTGCAACTGGATGCGCAATCTTCGCCAAGGGTAATTGGTTGGCACTTTTCCAATATCGGCCGGGGAAGTAAATGTATTATTCCCATTTGCAGAATCTAAAAAGGCGAAGGTAGAATTTGTGCTCAATGTTCTAGCTCCAGGAGTCATATATGGGTAAGGCCATTCAAATATATGGTTTGGGACACCATATGCATGCTGATAAAAATATAACCAGATATTACCTTGATGTCCGTTTAAATAAGGATCTCCGGAGATTGTGTTGTTTCTTGTCCATGTTGTCTGAGAATTATTCCAATTCGACCATTGCCCAGTCAAGCCGTAGCCCTTTTCAACAGTTCCTACTTGGGTGCCTGTTGGATCAGTTGGGGTTCCCCAAGTGCTGTTGCCAAAGCTGGTCCAAGACCATGTTGAGTTGGAGTCAAAAGAAATCCAAGGTTTTGTTGTATAATTACCTGCACTTGTCATTGATCTCACATGTGGGCAGATGCGAGAGTAGCTTTTTAGTGGGGCTGGAACTGGCTCCGGATCGGCCCAATCGGGGTTAATTATAGAAGAGTTATTCGATGTAAATGGAAAAGAAAAGCCTGATAAATTTGTAGTCGATGGAGTTATAATAAAGTCACCAATATCTCTACCGCCCACAACCCAATCTCTTGTAGATGAGTTATTATTGTAATCTGCTAGCAGGCGTAAGTTTTTAATACTTGCAGTTACATTACCAATTTGGTTAATTGTAATATTGCTCGATATGGGATAGGAGAAGCCAATGGAAATTTCTCCAACGCGACCTGTTTTTCCAAGTGTTCCTATGTGGTATTTAAAAGCTTCGCTATAAAGCCAACTCAATGCGCCATTAGCAGCATTACGATTTCTACGGGCTGTTCCAATTGTCCAGCTGGCGGGAGGAGTATTATTATTTCGCCAATCATTCGGATCTTCCCACCCTATATTCTGCGTATAAGTAGCATTCGGATTTGTAAAAAAATAGTTAAATGGACCACTCGTTCCGTTTGCTCCCCACGCACCTCCCAAGGTGGCGTTACTTGTAGTTCCATTGGAAGAATAATTAACAACAAAATTTACATTGTCTAAAGTGGCTAAAAGCCTCGCTTTTTGATTAGGGTCTAGTCCGAGAACTAAGTATTCATTTATTGGGCATTCCACACAAATCTGGAGTATGATTCTTGCCCGCATAGATGTGCCTACTTTCTCAATAGCGAGCCTAGCATTCATTCCAACTTCATTAATTTGTGTATATGGAGCGTAGCCTAAATATTCCATCGGAATACCATTGGAATCCAAGTTATCCGAACCGATTAAATTGCCGCTGAAAGCCATGCTCTTGTTGGGATTCATGGTATCTCTAGATCTATATTGCAACATATTGGCGGCAATTTGCTTGAGTCCAGTTAGCGAGTATTTATCAGCAAATGTTTGCCCGTAGATGTTTTTAAAATGTATGCTGGAAAGGGCATCTACGATTTTATTTACGCCAGTGGAGTTTAACGGGATTTCTGCGGTATCGTTTATAAATAGGCGCCGTGCACCCCAAGGGGTGTATTTCATGTGAAAATCACGCGGGGGGGGGCGGTAAAAAAAGCCGGGGGGTATGTGGTGCTGTTTATTGAAAAGCCAAGGGAGTAAACCTGCTCGGGACGGAATATGTGGGTCCAAGACCTGATGTCGCTTGTTGAGTTGGAAGCGCCCCCGTCAAAAAGGGTAGTTATTGCATTCTCTGTCGCTGCACCGATTCCACTCAAGACAGTAAGTGAAAGCGGGCGCGAATCTGCTGCATTAATGGTGCTGCGGTTGCCAGTGGAGGCGTTCAAATTGATTTTTGTGCCATCGTCGTCGACATAATAAGCCACCCGCCCAACCACGGTTCCATTTACTGTGATTTCTTCCAAGGGCAGGTCTATACGCTGGCTGGCGTTTCCTGTGATCGTCCATGCGTTGTCAGCGCCGTTCCCAGATAGCGTTGCGTTGAGGGTGGGGTTGTTGAGGTAATTTAGATTGGCAGTTCCATTTGTGGTGGCATTGCCGCCGCCAGTAAACAAATTGACTGTGCGGTTCGAGGTGATGTTGCCGTTTTGAAATACAAACTGCCGGATGGCGCCGGGTTGGCTGGTAATGACCGTGGTGGTCGTGGTGCCGGTGCCGTTGACAGTGAAGCCTTGCTGGATTTTTGCCATGGCCTGCTGGGTGGCCATTTCGGCGAGGCCGGAGGCGGCGTTTTGACGGGAGAAATTCTTGGCGGCGATCTGCTCCACGCGGGCAGTGGAAAGGAAGGAGACAGTAATAGTGGCAAGCAATGCGGTAATCAGCAGGACAAGAATCAGTGCGCTGCCGGAGTTGGCTTGGCTGTTTTTAAAAAACCCCTTTATGTATCTAAAACCCATTTAGTTTAGCGCTTCCGAGTAAGCTTGGTATGCGGTGGATTCGTTGAGCAGTTGTGCCCTCTGCGCTCCCATGGTCGAGGTTTTCAGCGGCGAGTGCTTCTCAGGACTCTTGATGTGGATCAAGTTGACGCTCGGCGTTTGGGCAAATGTGAGGGTTCCTGCGAAATCTCCGGGCGCCAGATCGAGCAGCAGTCGCGTTCCTGCAGGGGTGCCCCGGAGTCGCTTTCCATTGAGGAGGATTTCTTCCTGACCGGGTGCGGCGGGCAAGGAAAGCCTGGCGGCCGTATCGGAGGGGATGGTGCCTTGGAAATGGAGTTCGCCCTCCGCTTGGTGCCAGGAGATCGGCACCGGGCCGAATTCCGTGACCACCACGCCTTCGGCTTCGTGGAGGTCGCCGAGGTGAGGTTCGATGAGGATTTGCCTGTCCGTTGCTGTCCCCACGCGGCGAATGCCGAGGACATGGGAACTCAAAAAACAGCCGGGGAACATGCCGTAGCTATGGGCCTTCGAATGCCCGTCCTCCACTTCCGAAAACTCCCACGAGCATTGCCAGGGATGGGCGGCCATGGCCTGCCAACCTTGGCGGAACATCGCCAGCACCCGCTCGTCGAGGTCCCGGCGGTCGAGTGCGTAGAGTTGTTTAATCACGAAGTAGTAAACCATGATCGAGCCGGTGATTTTCTCCGGCAGGAGCCTGAGAATCGCGTCGATCACCCGCTCGCGGCGCTCGGGTGGCACGAGGCCCCGGTCCAACGCGAAAATATTCGAATGCAGGGTCGGTTCGTAGAAGTCGCCCTGCTTGGTGAGGTCGATCGATTGACGGAACATCTGGTCGCCAGGGAGGATTTCGAGATCTCCAACGCCGGAAAAATACGAGCCCGATTTCTCGTCCCACAAAATGCGGTTGATGATCGCCGCCAAATCCTCTGCCTCCTTGGCGAAGCGGGCGGCTTCGGCGTTTTCCCCGATGGCGGAGGCGAGGCAGGCGCTGTCCGCAAGGGCTCGTTGGACGAAGGCGTTGATCGTGGTCGTTTGGCCGGTGGCGTAGCTGAGAGGGTTGTCCCAAACCACCCAATCGCGGCAGGAAATGAGGCCCCGGTCGCCTCGGAGATTTAGGAAAAAATCCATCTGCGCGACGACGGCGGGCCACAGTTCTTTGAGGAGCGCCGTATCCCCGGTGGCTTCGTAGTAAAGCCGAAGACCCTCCACCCAAGCGCAGCAGCGGTCCTCCATTTTCGCGTGGAGATCGTAGCGGTCCGAGCAAGTGTGGGCTTTGACCCAGCCCGCAGGTTGGAGTGTCAGTGCCGTGCGGCGGAGCAGTGCCCCGAGCAGGCGGGCATCGCTGAAAACCGGCTTTCCATCTGGCCCGGGAGGCCCCGCCATCGCCGTCTGGGTGATGTCGAAAAGTGGCGGAGTCGTATCCATCCACTCGACCCGCTCGCGATCGGCGCAATCCACATACGCCTCCTCGCTCAAAATCTCACAGGAGCGGGCGCACATTTCCCAAAGTCGGTTCAAAAACGCATCGTCGCAATGGAATTTTCCAATTCGGGAAAAGGGATACACGCGCTCGATCAACTTCACCTCGTCGATGACCGCGCGGCCGTGCCTGACGGTGATCTCGAATTCGGTGACGCCTTTGGAGTCGATCGGGAAATAGGTCTGCCGCCCCTCTCTCGCGATATAGGTGGAGTTGTAGGGAGCGATCTCCAGCTCCGTGCCGGCCTCCGCCGTGAAGGAAATAGCGGGATACGCCTGCACAATTCGGCCTGCCTGAAAGCGCACGCTCTGGCCGGCCGTGAGAGTTGCGGGCAGGTCGGTGCTGGATTGGACCGGCACCGGGGTTTCGCGAAGGAGCGGAATGCGTCGGGCGGTGAGCGGCCCCCAGGCTTGGCCATCAATGCTGGTGGCCGATTCCCATTCACGCTCGTCGTAGTTTGCCGAGGTCCAGTCTCCATCGACGATGCGGGCATCGACGCGGGAGTCGAGGACCTCTGCCCAGGTGGACTCCACTTTTTGCCAAGGATTTTTTCGCGTGTATTTCCAGGAGGCGTCGGTTTTCAGAACTTCGCCGGCGTCGCAAGCGAGCACCGCCGCGAGCCCCGGGGCATGGCGCATGATTTTTCCGGTGGAGAGATTCCCCAGGACTAAAACGGCCAGAGCGTTTGTGCCCTCGCGCAAGTGTGGCGCGATTTCCAAGACATCGTATTCCGGCCCGTTAGGCTGGAAGCGGCCGGGGCCGCGATCGACATAGCGTCCGTTCACCCAAAGGATGTAGCGGGCATCGGCGAAAATCGACAGCGAGGCGCGATCCGGCACCTTCTCGAGCGGGAAAGTTTTTCGAAATGTGACCGCCACCGGCTCGTCATCCGTTTCCGGTCCAGCCCAGATCATCGAGGATTGCAACCTCGCGCCGACGGCGTCGGCTGCGGTGCCACGAAAACTGATCAAGTCAGGCTGCGGCGGGAGCAATGGGTTGCTCGATGGGTCGGGTGATTCCCTTCGCATTATGTCTCTTCCACGAAAATCACGCCGTCTTTGTTTTTGTCCGTATCCCTGAAACCCTCGAAATAGCGCAGCTTGTATTCCTCACGATCGAGTTTGGCGTCCTTGTTTTTGTCGTGGGCGACGATGGCGCCCCAAGGGAACTCGGAGCGTTCGAGCAAGCCATCCTTGTTTTTGTCGCAGCGCTCGAAATTCTTCCAGTGGGCTGCTTCATACTCCTCGCGAGTCATGACGCCATCTCCGTTCACATCGACTTCATTGAATATCTGTATTTTTTGAGCCGGGGTGTTTGGCGGCGGAGTCCTTTTTTGTGCTGGCTGGGCCTGCGGCTTTTCCGCAGGGACAGCGGCTACGGTTGGCTTCGGTTCGGGCGTTGCCGCAGGCGGGGCTTTTTTTGAAAACAAAAGGTAGGAACCGAGGAGCAGCAGGGCGGCCACGACAGCCATGGCAATCAAAAGCCCGGTGCTGATGGAACCAGAGACAGCCAAGTTGGTTTGACGGGTGGGTTTGTTTTGTGGGGTGGTTTTCATGTTCGGGTTGGTGGGTTGGATTTTCATGCAGCCACATCGGCGAGCCACGCGGGGCGGGGGAGGGGGTCGTGAAATGGGAATAGCAAAAAATTCAGCAAGCCGGGGATTTTAAAGCTTAGGGGAGTTCTTTACAGCCTGGCCAGATGGCCAATTTTCGAAGCGACTGCCGAATCTCAACCTTGCTGTTCTGAGCGTCCCAGTCTTTTGGTGTGAGGGTGGCTTTCATTTGCGCTCTAAGACGATGACTTGGAATGGCTCGAGTTGAAAAGTGTGGGCTTTTCCTGCCGTGAGCGTCACGGCGGGTTGATCCGCTTCATCCGCCCATGGGCTTTTCATGGTGAAGGACTCGATTTTTTGATGCGGCGGCACCTCAAAGGCCGTGATCGGTTCGATATCGATCGACTGGGGTTTGTCGGAGGGATTGCGCAGCATGAGGGTGGCTTTTTGAGGATTCCACGCCGCCACGCCATAAACTTGTCCTTTGCCTGGATCGCCGCCCACCCAATGAGCATCGACCAAGACATCTTCGTTCGCGCGCGCCCACTTGGCGCCTTCGGCTACGATGTCCCAAAGCTCATCGGTCATGAGTGGTTTACCGGTGTCCGGATTCGTCGGACCGATGTAGAGTTCCTGCAGGTTCACCCCGAGGCCAAAGTAGGATCGCACTTCATTTTTCCACTCTTGGAGGGTGGCGGTATCGAATCCTTCATGGTGCACATACGGTGCAAGCACGGGCCCCATCACCATCACCGAGGAAACTGGGAAAAGCGGGCTTTGGAAGACGACCTTCATGTAAGTAGTCCAGTCGCGATAATTGATCGCTTGCTCGCGCACAGGTCCGACGCCTTTCATTTCGATGTCGCCACCGCCACGCCAAATCGAATCCGAGTTCATGAGGAAAAACGGACTGGGCCACGCGCCGCAAGTGGTGTTGATGAAGACATCCGGCTTTTCCTTGCGCATGTCCTCGATTAATTTCACCAGCGCCTCGCGTTCGGATTCATTTGCTGGGTTCTCATTAAAACCATCGAATTTGAACATGGTGACACCTTGATTGCGCAGGAAATCAAAGCACACCTCCCGAAACCGTGTGAGGTAGGGCGGATCGGACAAGCTGAAAGCCAAGTCTTTAATCGCATAGGGCAAATTGTTTTGCCTTGCCGTTGCAAATCGGACATGTCGGCCACCCCACCCGCCTTGGGGGGACATCCAGACCCCCAATTTGGCGCCATGCTTTTCTGCGACCTCTTTCATGACTCTCCACTCGTTTGGGTTACGCTTGGGGTCGAACTGCCAGACATCCGTGGCCGTGCCGGACACATTGTCCCACGGATCGTCGAACATAAATAACTCCACGGGCAGACCGCGCTTGACGCTCAATTCGTTGTGGAATCTCTGGATTCGCTCAATGGCCTCGGCCTCATCTGCTTTCTTCGTGCGTTCGGTATGCAGGATGTCATACCACGCATTGTAGTGCAGGACCTGATGGTAGGAATGCGAGCGCTCTCGCTCCAGATAGTAGTTGAAGGCCCGGCGGCGCTGGTCTTGCGGATAAATGCCGATGGCGGCGCGTTGGTGCACCGTCTCGCCCTGCTTGACCGCCAGGTTGGCGCGGTCCCAGTAAAAGGTCAGCTTTTCCCCAGAGATGAGAGGCCGGGCGGTGGGATGGTGAAATCCGAAGAAAAAGCGCTCGTTCGCCACCGGACTCCCGGCCGGGGTGCCGAGTTGCTTCAGGTTCTTGGCGGTCGCATCCAGCATGACCAAGCGGTTCAAGCTCAAATCCCTGCGCAACGGAGTGATCGTGACATCGAACAGAATGTAGTTGGAACCGTCCCGAAGAATGGGCTTCCACACCACGCGATACGAATCGTCGGGGGCGGTATAGGTCAGGGCAAATGACTTGGCTGCATCATGATCGCCCAGTCGGGGCGAGGTCGTGTCTGCGGAGATGGTTTCTTCCGGAATTTGCGGATCCAGTTTCAAAGCCGAGGCGTTTATCGGCTTGCCGTCCACGACCAATGAGAATGGTTCACCAATAACAACCGTGGTCCCGGCTTCGCTTGGGATGTCGAAGCGTGCGTTCGTGACGCGGCCCTCCGCGACATCAAACTGAAAGGAGACGAGGTCATTTTGGAGTGTATAGGTATTTCCTTTGACGATCGCTTTTGCGCTGCCAGGAGGGCGCTGATCTGGGTAATCGAATGTGATGGGTTCCTTGGGCTTTCCTGCGAGTGGAGCAGGTAAAAAGCTCACGACCAATGCGAAATATCCAACGAGTGGCAAGTAGGTTTTCATGTTATTGTTTTTTATTTTTATGGAGTTTCTTTCGTTTTCAAATATCCCAAGCTGACAAAAAAATCGTCCATGTCTTGGTGGGTGGCTTTGAAGCCTGTTGGAGAAAAGTTGAAGGCGTGGTCGGCCTTTTCGTAGATTTTCAAATCACAGCGCCCGCCGTGCTTTTCCATTTCGGCCTTGAACTGATGTGCCGTTGCCACAGGGATATACTTGTCGAGATCGCCGACTAAAAATAATGCCGGTGGCGGGTTGGGGCCGATATTGTGCATCGGGGAAAAGGCTTCCCAGTAAGCCTTGACCTGGTCGTGAGCAAAGCCCCCGGGTCCGTTGTCGATCACTGGAACAATGAGCGCCAGGGCCGAGGGTTTGCAGTTGACTTGGAGGTCGTCAGCCGGGTCGTCGAATCCCTTGCTAAAAGCCGTGGCGGCAGCAAGATGTCCGCCAGCAGAAATGCCCCCTGCGGCGATCCTGCTTGCATCAATTCCCAACGCGGCGGCGTTTTTATACACATAGCGCATGGCGCTCTTGGCATCCGCCAAGCACTGAACAGGGGTCACACCATGCTTTTGGATGGTGCGGTATTCGGGCGTCACCACGATCATGCCGCGCTCCGCAAGGAATGGCGCGGTGATGCGAAATTGCGTGATATCTCCAGCATGCCAGCCACCGCCGAAGAAGAGCACGATGGCAGGGAGTTTCTTTCCATCTGACTTCCAGTCAGGCGGGTAGTGGATTTTCATCTCCAGTTCCGCATCGCCTAATTCTTTGTATGTGAGGGTTTTAATTCCTTCTTGCACGGTGTTTGTATTCCCTGAATGCGCTTTAGCCGCTGCCGCCGAGATGGTCTTCAGCGGCGCCGACTTGCTGCCGTCACTCGCATCGCTGCCTGTCACGGAAACATGATACTCAGCCCCAATTCCCTGTGTTGCGCAGACTGCAAGCAACGCGCAGGCGAAGGCATGGGTTCGATGATTTTTATAGAGTCTCATATTATTCTTATCCGTAGATTTTTTCATTGAATCAATAAGTGGAATAAGTAAAAGTCAGTTTTGAGATAGCGGGGCCGGGTTCCACCATGCATCCAGTATTTTTCTGAATTCGGTGGTCTTCTCCGGATTCCGCGTGGCGAGGTTGTTTCTCTCCATCGGGTCGTCTTTGATGTGGAAGAGTTCGACTTTTTCCTTTGGCTCAGGCATTTGCCATCCCTTGATCTCCAGCAACGGACTCGGCTTATGCCACACGGTTAGTTTCCAATCCTTGGAAACAAGAGACCGCGCGCGCAGAGCGGCAACTGGGTCATTCACATCGAGCATATCGAGGGTAAAGCTCTCCAAAAACAGGTTCTTCCTTTTCGCAACCGCATCATGATTAAGCAGATCAATGCCCTCCATGTTGTCCGGAATGTTGATGCCGCAGGCCGCGAGAATCGTTGGTGCGAGATCAAGATTGCTGGCTAAATTTTCCTTATCAATCTGCGCCTGAACATGATTTGGCCACTTGATCATGATCGGAGTGCGGACAGCCAACTCATAGGGCGAGGCTTTGACGGAACCTTTGCCCAGACTGCCCCATCCGTTGTCGCAGATGTAAAGAATGATTGTGTTATTACTCAGACCTTTTTCGTCGAGGTGGTCGAGCAACTGACCGCAGGTTTCATCAAACCATTCGCACATGGCGTAATATTTGGACTGCCCCCCCGCACCCATCGCGACGTATTTTTCTTCAAGGCGTTGTGGTGGCGTATGCGGCGTGTGCGGCAGAAAGGGGGCATACCAGACCATGAACGGCTTGGACTGATCCTGCGCCTTTTGGATGAAGTCATAGATCGGTTGCATGGTTTCACGACCGATGCTGAGCGAATAAGGCGATCCATGCCGAAGCGTCTCGCCCATGCTGTCGGTAAAGCCGGACATCTTCGGATCTGCGAACCAGTATTTGCCGGTCTGCAGCGTTAGATATCCCTTTTCCGCCAACAACTTCGGAACCTGTGGAAGAGTGCGAAAATAGTCAATCCAAGGCTGACGGCTTGTTCCGGCAACGGGATCGTTGCCCGTGGTGCGGTGCTGGTGCGGATACATCCCGGTCAAAATCGAGGCGAGTGATGGGCAGCAAACCGCCGTCGTCACATACCCTCGTTCAAACACTAAGCTCTGCGAGGCAAGGCGATCGATCCGCGGGGTGTCGATCATCGCATGTCCCATAAAACTGTAGTCCGCGTAGCCCTGATCGTCACTCAGGATCATGACCACATTGGGAGGGGGGGATTGTTCGGCGAAACAGGTGGAGACACTGCCAACAACAACAACCAGTAGAGTCTGAATTCTTTTTTTCATAGGCTTCTCTCTGGTTGTTATTTTTTCAATTCGACGTTCACCGAATGGATTGGCGTGAGGGCAACCGGCCCGAGAAGACCGGAGGGCTTCCGCTCGCCGTGTTTGTTGGCGAGCGTGTTCGTGACGCGGATTTTCATTTCGTTAGAACCGGCCCTCAGGGCGGATGTGATGTCTAATTTATAGGGTGGCCAGAGGAGTGTGGTGAATGTCTGCCCGTTGATTTCCACTTGAGCCACATCATGCACGGTTCCGAGGTCGAGAATCCACGAGCGATTCGATGCCAGCGCGTCGGGCGCAATCTCCACGATTCGCGTGTAGGTCGCGGTGCCGGAATAATCAGCCCGCAAGTCGGTCCATGAGCCCAGTTGTGCAAGTTCGTGTTTTTCGGGTTGATCCGCAAAGGACAGTTGCCAATCCGTATCCAAACGGAGGGGTGGGGGAAGCGGAGGAAGAATGACATCCGCATTGAAGAGCTGATTTTGAAAGGTGCCTTTCAGCGCGAATGTTCCGGTTTTGCCAGAAACAACGCGGGCAATCAGAGCTCCACCGCCCGATGCTTCCACTGAGGTCACCTCCAGAGGGGATTCAATCAAATGCGGAGTGTTCGCAACCGCCGGACTGGCATCCCGGAAAACGACCACTTTCAATTGGTGTGGAGTCAAGGTCAAAGGCAGCACGGTTTCGTGTTGGCTGCTGGTGAACACCGGGGCGATCCTGCGGTTGCCGTTCTCCGGATCCCAAATCTCGGGGACCCGCGTGTCTTTTAATGAGGCCGAAAGATCTGCGGTTTCTTGGCCCTCGTTCATCAGGATATAGAGTGTGGCGTTCTTTCGGAGGCGTTTAAGAACGCGGATTTTCGCATTCTCATTGGCAAGCGTAATCGTCCGGGCCTTTGCTTGGTCGAGGAGAGGAATGAGTTCCGCTGTGTTTTTGGCAAACGCGGTCCATCCCGTTCCGCAGGAGTGAGGCTTTGCCCCCGGGGCGCTGCCGAAAAGCGACTGGAGCAATGTCCGGAGTTCTGGATCCCGGCCGTTGAGTTCTTCTTCAGGCATCAACTGGGTGGCGATCACAACCCCGCCATTTTTTACCATTTGTTCGAGCGTTCTCAGGGCTTCAAGACTGAGTGTGTGCGCGCGCGGCAGAATGACGACCCGGTAGAGTTGTTCACCGACCTGAATGCCACCATCCACCGGCTTGGCTTTGCAAGTCATGATGGGATTGTCGTTGAGTGAAGTCTCATCCAGCAGATCGAATGAGACCTGCGTGTCTTCCAGTTGATGATAGACCTCGTCAAAGGCCGGGTTCATCAGGCGGCCGTCGAGATTCATTTCGTCGGCGTAAAGCGTGCTTACCGGATTGAGCAGCGCCACCTCCGCAACGGCCTTCCCAAGATTGGCTTCCTGCAGGCGTCCGTTCCAAAGGTTGATTTCTTTCTGCGCAAACCACCAGGGGTTGGAGGGATCAAACGGCGGAGCATAACCGACCGCATCGGGGTTGGTCCAATAGGCATGATAGGAAGCCCGGTTACAACCACGCACCATGAGGTATCCGTTCACATAGCGGACGATATCGGGCGTCACGCCCCAGCCATAACCGCCGAACACCTCGTAGAGAACATGCTGGTTTCCCATCTGATGGGCCGAGCTGGTCGCCCAGCGGGAGATCAGAGTCCGCTTGCCAGGAAGAATCTGGCCATAGATGGCGTCCACTCCAGGAGCACTCGACCACTGGTTCATCTGAAGGGCGTTGCCAGCGCCGAACGCACCGTAGGGGGGCGAACTGTCGCATATGGGATTGGTCATGAAGTCGAGGCCGTTGCGCTTGCACCATTCCCCCTGAAGGCGGGCAAAGGGATCGGCCCAGCCCTCGATCACTTGCTGAAAATAGTGCGAGCGAAGTTGGCGTCCCTCGCGACCAAGATCGCTGACGACGGCTGAAAGGATCGGCGCGAGTTTCTTCCCGGAGGCAGTGATCTTGTTGGCAAAAGCTTCACTCCAAACCAGGAACCCTCCGCCTGCAACGCTGTGGGGTTCATCACTCCAGAAGCCTTTGAAAGGCGAGCCGATGGCCCAGGGATAGCGGCGGACGATTTCTCCGTAAGTGATTTGAAGATGCCGATTGATGCTGTCCGGATTGAATAGATCCGGATAGTTGAAGGGTATTTTTTCGTCATGCCGCTTCATGAAATAGTCAATGGCCCACTCGCCGGCAGCGGCCTGCCAGGGCGTTCCGGATTGAAACTGCGTGGTGAGATCCAAGATGCCTTCGCCCTGGAGTTTTCCATTGATGAGAGGCACTGCGGCCACGGAAAACACCTCTTCAATGGAAGCGGAGGGGCCCCAAAAACGCCACTGTGCGTCGTTTTCACAAAGATCTTCAAAGAGCACGTCGTCCCCGTGAGAGAGAACCCGGAAGTTGTCATAATGCCCCCGGCACGGATGCGGCAGATTGAACCCGATTGTTCCTTTGGTGAATGTGTCATCAATCGTCACATCCACCGACTTCCCGTTGATAAAGGTTTCGAACCGGTTGCCGAGGATTCGGGTTTCGATATGATACGGCTTTTCTTCCAATGCAAACGGGAGACGCACAGTCGGGAGCAACTTGATGGCCTTGCCGTCTTTAAGAATGCTTTTTTTGAGTGCGGGAACACCCATTCCCAAATCGCTATTATCGGTTAAAGACCATGAGTATCCGCTGAGAGTTTTCTTCTCGCCGCGAAAGATCCACTCCGTATTGATATAGGAACCGGGAACCAGCGCGTTGCCGGACCAGCTCTTCGGAGTGAGATCCAGGGAGAATTTGTAATCTATCCAGTTTTGCCCCAAATTCCCGATGAACGGTCCCGTGGAACGCGCGGTCATCTCACCGGCATGGTGGTTGATCACCGAAGGAAGGCTGTGAAAACCGGGGAACGACTGTCGGAGATCGATCATCCTACCGCCGCTAACTGGCTCCTGGACATGCAGGAGCTTGAGTGCGCGCAGGTCCGGGCGGGGCTCCAATGTCAGCTCGTCATTGATTTTACCGCCCGGAACCACCAGGGTGGCCCCGTGCCCAGTCGGAATATGTTGGTCATTGGTGAGCCAGATCGACATTCCCAACGCTTCCGCTTGCCGGAGAACCACCTCGAAGAGTGTGTAGAATTCCTCCGTGTAGTATTTCGGTGTGGATCCGAGGGGGAACATCATGATGCCGCGAAATCCCGCCGCATGCATTTGAGTCATCTGATCTCGGATCACCTCCGGCGTCATGGGCGTTTGATGCCAGAACCACAGAATTCCGGGCATGCTGGCGGCGGGAGGCATGGAAAATTCCTCCGGATTCAGCGGTCGATCCGCAAGCGACTCGCTCCGTGCCGGGGAGGAAAGCAGAAGCGCCGACAGAAGGGCAGCCCATTTCAAGGTGATATAGTTCTTAAAGTGTCTTCTAATCATTGCGCTTCGGTTGTTGTTAATTTCTTAGGGTCAAGAATCGCCCCCCCCACCCCGGCACGGCAACCCAGAAGGGCGTATCCTCCTGCTGCGCAGCACCCTGAGGCATGGGATAAATGCCGTCCCAGATCCAATGCTCCGGAGAAACGGCTGCGGCTTCTTCACTTGCTCAACGAGTTTATTTTTTCATTTCGGCTGGTTCTGGTGCCATGGCGTTAACAACATCCTTCGTGCGCGATGTCGGAGTGACTTTTAAATCCACCACTTTTCCATTTTCCACCCGCCCTTCGACGCTTGTTTGGTAGGGAGCGTGGAGTTTGAAGGAGGCGTTCCACTCCTTCGGCCATGCGGGAAGAAGGATGATTTTCTTCCCGTCTGTTTGCATGAGCATGTATTGCAATGTGCTAACGATGACGGAAGCATGGCACTGGTCAGGAAACCAGTCAAAGTTCGGGCCCCAAAAGGCCGGGAACCGGCTATCCGGGCGCTTCGCTTTCTCAGTCGGCCCTCCCATGAGGTTTTCCGTGGTGACATTCTGAAGGAGAAATGACTTGGCATCGGCGGTTTGCCCGAGCAATGCGGCCTGGATGGCATCCTGCTGCCAACCTCCTGTGCGCTTGTTCTCGCGGCGCTTGTAGGTTTCCAGGCCGATCTCCAAATCCGGCTTCCCGACGCCATAGATGGGGTAGGGGAAAATGGCATACAATTCCGGGTGTTCCGCGTTTTTTTTGTCGGAAAAAACATGGGCCGGCTTGATCCATTTCTTGCCAGACTCCTCGGCAATAGGAATTTCCTTCATCTCCCCGAGCACGCGTGTCCAGCGCTTGCGCTGCTCGCTCGTCGTCAAGGACTCGGGCAATGCCAGCAGTCCCGCCAAAACAACACGCATTCCCGCGACAACGGTGGTGGGATCCTCGGCGTTATGCCAAGTCTCAAGCGCCTGGGAAGGGGAGATGTGCAGTTTTCCGTCCTTGTCGCGTTTGTAGTGCTGCTCATAAAAAGTCACCACCTGATCCGCAATGGGCAGAAGCGTTTCGCCAACAAAAGCTTGATCCTGCGTATGCTGGTAATACGCCAAAAGCATGGTGGAAAGTTCCAGTCCGCAATCCCAGTTATACTTCATGTAGCCGGTGGTCGGATAAAAACCCGGATTATCCTTGCCAAAACACGTATCCCGATTGAGTCCCCAAATCTCAGCTGTCTCGGAAAAGTGCACGCCGTCGTGCCCAAAATATCGGCGCGCGCGTTCCTTCAACAGCGGCAGCATGTTGCTATACAACGCGAACAGGGGAGCCATCTGCTCGTAATCCCCGGAAGCCAACATCGGCCAATAAATCAAGCGCGTGTTCTGGAACCAGTAGGGTCCGCCCCACCGCATGTAGTCGGGACCGGCATACTGGCCATCAGGAAATTTCCAGAACGCATCCACACCATCGACGGTAAACAAGGAGCCATTAAATTTGATGGGGTAAGCGCCACGGCCGGCACAGGCCTGAACCCAGCGCTGGAGCGTGTAGGCTTGGCTCACTTCAAAAGCTTCGTTCAAATTACTTTTGACAGTGGCGGATTTTTCACCGGCAACCCGCGCGCCATTCAGATAAACTTCCATCCTGTCTTGATCGGCATCCACGGCCACGGCGACATGGCTCCACTCACCAGATTTCAAACAATTTTGAATCGTAAACCGCTTGTCTCCAATAATCAGGCGCAATCCGTTGCCAGGGAAGGTGTCGAGCAGAAATCCCGCATCGTTTCCTGGGATCGTTTTGTCAAGAATCCTCCCGGGCACGCTGATATCTCCCGGCTTGATCCAAGCCTCCATGGTGATGGCAGGGCGATCCGTCCAGCCGGCTGAGTCATCGATTTCGGAGTAAAGTTGCTCGGCTGAACTGAAAAGAATGTCCTCGGCTTTCAATCCGGTGATCTGTGTCTTATTACCGGCCAAAGACTGGATTTCAGGCTCGCTCAGTGCACGATTGAGAATGCTGACCCTCCCGACTTCACCCGGAAATTTTTCGTTATTCCCTTTGGTGGCGCCGATTTTGAAATTCAGATCGTTCGATGGAACCAAGCTGGCAATTTCCGTTTTAACGGGTTCAGCGGACTGTGTGACATCGATCCAACTTCTCTGCCAGAAGCTCTGCCACCATTTCACATGGGCCTCCCAAGCCTCGCTTTTCGGTGCTGCACCCACTGTTTTTCTTTGTTCCTCGAGTTGGAGTAGCCACTCATCTGCTGTTTTGGTTTGAGCGGTCAAGGGATGGATTTGTATTTCGATCTGCTCCATGGGAGTCGTGGTCGCGAGCGTTTTATCGTCTTTTGACTTCAACCCTTTGCCGGAAATCACGCCGCCGAAGGTGCGATGGATCAGCGGATCAGGAAATTGATCCACGACATCGCCCATGTGCTGGTTTTTCATGTTATCTTTGAAAATGCTGTGAACATTTCGCTGATACCACCGCACCGTCTGTCCATCCGCTGGCAGGATGATGTCTTTTTGGGATCCCCCTCGGAGGTATTTGCCCTCGGCGCGCCAACTTTCCAGGGCGATTTCGGCCGTGCAGGGCGGGGAACTTTGGATATCCAAATGAACCACAGGGCGATTCGCATCAATCCAAAAGCGAATCGAGCGTTTCATCTCGCCGACGGACGCGTTGATCGTGATGCTGCCGGTCTTTAAATCCAGTTCCTGACGGAAGGCTGCGCCATCTTGGAAAAGCGGCTTGTCGAGGCGCACTCGAAACCTCCCGAGTTTCAGCAATTCCGGATCTGGACCGCCGCCGCTCCATGCGTCGGTTTTCGAGAGATAGAAAATCAAATCGCCAGTCGGTTCCACCCACACATTGGCCCCGATGTCGCCATTTCCGATCGGCATCGATCCATTGTAATCCTTGCTGGGCGAGTCCCATACGACATTGTATTTTTCCGGGAGACCGCCGGCATCCGCCAGCAGTGTGGCCGCGGGATGAATGCAGGTGAGGAGTAAAAATGTTGTTAACTTATGAATCATATTGTATTAAGGTAGTTTGTTTTCCTGCTTCAACCACGCGACGAAGTCTCGCACCTGCTGCCGCAGGGGGGCCTCATCCGCAACGCTTCCTTTTGCGGTCAAGGGGTCGTAAAAGACTCCAACCACATAGTCGCCGGACTTTGTTTTAAGTTCCTCAGTAAGCTTTTGTGCCGCAGCGAGGAAGTCGGTGATGCGGTCTGTATTATCCGTCCGGTCGGGGACATCCTCGCTGGTGAGAATCTCAAAGACGATCTTTCCCGTTTGATCCACGCCATCGAACACAAGGGGAGCGGATTGCTGTGAAACAGATTCTCCGGAAGAGGCTTTGCCGTCGCGGGAGGAGCGGATGCCTTCAACTCTTGGTATCCTGCCGTCCAGAACAAAGGTAACTCCTTGGCGTTTGGCCTCATCGACAACGATGCGGCGGGCATCGTTCTCGGACCATGTCGGAGGCTTCTTGCTCCGGGAAGCGACCACCGAGTCCGCATGTTGGCCAAGTCCGTGCTTGAAGACTGGAGCCACGGTGAGTAGGCCACTTCCGCCGTTGGATGAGGAGGCTGTCGCTGTTTTTCCTGAAACCAAATTCTCAACCTGTGGAACCTTTGCGATTTTTGACAAGTGGTGGCGGCTGTTTTTTTTATTCCTTTCCCTACGAGCCTTGTCACGATTCGTGGCCGCTTCAGCCAGTCGCGTGTCTTCGGGGGAGAGCGTCGCGATCGTTGCCGTGGCGGGTTTCACCCCTTCGGCGGATATGTTCACTCGCATGGCGCCTGGCTTCTTTGTTGATTTTAGGATGACCAGCGCGCGACCATAACATGTTTCGACCTGGTTTCCCTTGAAAGGCGAGTGGTTGCTGGCGCTTCCGTTATCAATGCCGACCAATCTGCCGGCGCCTTCGACAGTGACGCGAATCGTCCGGTCCGAGTCTCGACAGGTCACGCCATTTTTATCCACCAAGCGGACTTCCAGAAAGCTCAGATCCGTGCCGTCCGCTGCGATTTCAGAGCGGTCAGCGACCACTTCGAGCCCCACCGGCTCGCCTGAGGTTCGCACGATGTCCGTGCACACGATCTGGCCATTAGATCGGCCCACTGCTTTCAACTCGCCGGCTTCATATTTCACAAGCCACTCCGCATGAAGTGTCTCGCTGCGGTTTATTTTTTTTACCCCAAGGGAGCGGTTGTTCACAAACAATTCCACTTCCTCGCAGTTGCTGTAGACCCAAACAGGAATCGGCGCGAGAAAGTATTGAGAGAAGTTCCAGCTTTGCGGAATGATATGAATGGAAGGCTCATCCGTCCAATCCGCTTGGTAGATATAGTAGGAGTCCTTGGGAAATCCGGCCAGATCGATGATGCCAAACATGCCATTGCGCACAGGCCAGTGAAAAGGGAAACACTCGCCAAGATAATCAAACCCGGTCCAAGCAAATTGACCTGCGACCCAGGGTGATTTTCGCAGCGTCATGAGGGTGTGATCCGTGCGATCATTTCCCCAGAATCTTCCGTATCCTGTGCATTCGTTGTTATTCTTGATGTTCTGGAAGGCCATTGTGAGGGCTTTATCTTTCACGATCTCATATGAATAACTATCCCGCGTTGCGAAGTTGGTTGCATTCTCCGAGCCAATGAGGGGCTTTTTGCCTTTGTATTTTTCGAAGGTTATCAGTGCGTAATTTTGGCCATAGACATCCAGCGCTGCCGTGATGCCATTTTTCTCGCAGGCCTGCGGAGAATTGCAGGCTGCCGTGACCGCACGGCTGGGGTCGTGTTGTTTACAAATCTCGACCAGGCGCTTGGCGATCACGCCGCCCTGGCCGGGAAAGTCTTCCTTGTGCTGTTCATTGACCTCATTGCCGACGCTCCAGAGGATCACGCAGGGATGATTGCGGTCGCGGCGGATCATGCTGGTCAAATCCCGCTCATGCCACTCCTTGAAATACTTATGGTAGTCATTGCCGAGTTTTTTCTGTTCCCAGACATCGAAGGCCTCATCCATGACCATGAAGCCCATGCGGTCGCACATCGCGTAGAATTCCGGCTCGCGCGGATTGTGGCTCGTGCGGATGGCGTTGCAGCCCATCTCGCGCAGGATTTCGAGTTGACGCCGCAGCGCGGCCTCGGAAACCGCCGTGCCAAGCGCGCCGAAGTCATGGTGCATGCAAACGCCCTTGATATCAACGCGTTCTCCATTCAGCAAAAATCCCCGGTCGGTCGTGAATTCGCAAGTCCGGATGCCCAGTGGCGTCGTGTATTGATCCAGAGTCTTGCCGCCTGCCTGGACTGTGGACACCACTTGATACAGATCAGGAGAATCAGGCGACCAGAGGAGGGGATCGGCGACGAGGAACTGCTGGTCAAATTCCTGCATCCCAGCTGCCGCAATGCGTTGTGAGGATTCCGCCTTGGCCACCTCGTTGCCTTTTTGGTCGAGAATCACAGAAGTGAGCTTCACCTCCGCGGCCTCGGCGGATGTGTTTTCCACCTCCGTGCGCAGGCGGACGGTGGCCTTTTCCTTGGTAACCTCCGGCGTCGTCACCGCCGTGCCCCAATGCGCGACATGGATCGGGTTCATTTTCACGAGCCAGACATGGCGATAGATGCCGGCCCCGGGATACCAGCGGCTGCCACTCGGCTCGACATTCGCACGGACGGCGATGTGGTTATTCTCGCTGCCGTATTTCAAGTAGGGCGTGAGGTCGTAGCGGAACCCCACGTAGCCATTCGGGCGCTTACCCAGCAGGTGGCCATTGATCCAGACTTGGCTGTCCATATAGACTCCATCGAAATCCAAGGCGATTTTCTTGCCCTTGTCCGACTCGGGGAGAGTGAACGATTTGCGATACCAACCGATGCCGCCGGGAAGGTAGCCGACAGACGAGCCTCCGGGCATCTTGGGATCGTAGGGCTGCTCAATGCTCCAATCGTGCGGCACATCCAGTTTCCGCCACTTCGAGTCATCAAAGACAGGGTTCTCCGCCCCCGCCGCCTCACCGAGATGAAATGCCCAAGCGTCCGAAAGCGGTGTCCTTGTGCGGGTCTCGGCCGCCACCGGTAACTGCAGCAGAAGCACCCCACAAGCCGCTGCAAGGAATGCTCGCCGGAGGTTGGCCGACGGCCCGAAATCGCAATCCCAGCGACGGCGCCACGACAGCACGCAGCGCGTGAAACTTGTCACTTGTCTGAGGTGGGGCGTGGGCAAGGAAGAGGGGTTCATACTTCCGGCCACGATCGTTCATTTGCGACTAATGTGAATGGACAGAATGATAAAATGGATCAGCAAAGTGATATTCGCCCCGGAAAAAAGTGGACAGACGGAATTGTCCGCTTGCGTCGTGCCCGAGGGGGGATCAGCAGAACGCCGCCGAGGATGATCAATGCTGGGTTCGAGGGGTGCCACCCAGAGAATAAGCGGGACTGACTTCTCTTCTTTTTATAAAAAACCTTTATATCAAAATACACGCCCCGGGTGTCGCCGGATTGCTTGGACAGCGTGCTGCAACATGCGGCGCAAAGCGTGGGCGAGCTGTTGAAATACACAAAGCTGGACGGGAACCACACGGAGCCGACGAATCGCAAGGCCTTTGATCTGCAAGTGCGGGGAATTTGTTTTACTGGTCGCGAGAGGCGCCAAGCAGCACCGCCGAGGTCGATCTAGTGGCCGTCCGTGCTGGGAACATCCACCCGGTGGAGGTCAAGGCCGGGAAGGCGGGATCGCTGCGCAGCCTGCATCTTTTTTTGAAAACCTACCCGCAATGTGCGGAGGGGCTGGTTCTCTCCACGCGGCCACCAGCGAGGCTCCCGGAGCAACGCCTGCGCCTCCTTCCGCTTTATTTTGCGGGCGGGTTGGAACGCCGGGATTTTGAAATGTAGGGCGTCTTTTTGCCCGTTACTCTTTCCGTGCGGTCTTGCCGCTGCTTTTTGTTTTTTTGCCAGTGCCATTTTGCCGCCAGGCCAGCGGCGAAATACCGAGCTTCCGCTTGAAGAGCGTGGAGAAATGGTAGGCGCAATTGAAGCCCGTCATCGCGGCGATTTCCTTCACGGAATATGAGGTGCCGCTCAGAAGCGTCTTGGCTTTTTCCAACCGAAGCTGCAGCTGGTATTGATGGGGCGAGAAGCCTGTGTGCTGCTTGAAGGCGTGCCGCAACAGGGAGTAGCTGACCCGGAGTTCCTGGGCCATCTTTGGCCAATCGATCGCCTCGAAGAGCCGCTCGACCACAAGCAGGCGCGCTTTTTGCACAACCGCCTCGTCCACGGTCCCGCTGATGGTTTGCCCCAGCGCCAACGCCTGCAGGTGCGCGAGCATGGTGAAGGCGAAGCCGGCGAGAATCTGCCGATAGCCGATCGACTCAAGCCGCAAGGTCACGAAAATCTGCGAAAACAATTTTTCCAGCTCCCCGTTCAGCCCTGGAGAGAACATCGGGGACTTCGGCGAAAAAATATTTTGGCTCAACAGCCGGCGGGCGGTATCCCCGTCGAAACCGATCCAGTATTCATCCCAGCCAGTCTCGCGATCCGGCAAGTATCGGTGCCAGACGCCCGGAAAAAGAAGAAACGCGTCGCCTGCGCTGACTGGCACAGTGCCGGTTTCTTCGGATTCAAATGTGCCCCGGCCGCGTGTGATGTAGACCAACTGGAACTCCTGCAGAATCCGGCCCTTCTTCCAATGGAAGGTGTATTCATGGGGGTGCTTCCCGGGCGGGTAGGGGCATTTGGCGGGAATCCAGGAGTATCCCGCTGTGGGCACAACAAGACCCCAGATTTTATCGGCGTCGCTGGCTGGAAGGTAGCGGTAGAAGGTTTGGGCCTCCATGGGAGAGGGGAATAGAAATGTTTCTATTTTTTGGTGGACTGCCTGCTGGAGAGGGTTCGGGTTTCCATGAAAGAGGGCACGGTCAACAATAGAGGCGCAATAGCCGCACCGCCACCGGGAAATCAGCCTTCGCCATTTAGCGTATCACAAAAGCCATTTCATCGATTTCCCGAATGTCGCTCATGGGCGATAGGTGAATCTGTCGCCACCTCCATCATGACACGTTCCCTCATCTCCCCGGCCGCACGGCTTGTAATTGTCGTCGTTGTTCTGTTGCTCCCCGAACTCCAAGCGCAAACGACCTATTACTGGGACAGCAACGACTCCAGTGCCGGTTTTGGCACGGCGCAGGGCACATGGGCTTCGCCAACCACGAACAACTCCACCCAAGGCTGGAGCACCTCCTCGGCGGGCACCAACGCCATGTCCGGCACGACAAACACCACCACTTCCGATGCGTTGAATTTCGGCACCTCCTCGGACGGACTTGCGGCGGGCACGATCACCGTCTCGGGCACAGTGGGTGCCAATTCGCTCACCTTCGGCTCGGCCTCGGGGGCAATCGTGCTCTCCGGCGGCACCATCTCCCTCGGCGGCACAACACCGACGATCACTGTCAGCAATGCTTCCGATACGATTTCCTCGGCAATCACTGGCTCGGCAGGCCTCACCAAGAGCGGCTCTGGCACGCTGATTCTCTCGGGCTCGAACACCTACTCCGGCAATACGACGATCAGCGTTGGCACACTCAAGGCAGGGAGCACGACGGCGCTGAGCAGCAGCAGCGCGATGAGCGTCGCGGCTGGGGCCACTTTGGATTTGGGGGGATTCAACAATACCATCAGCAGCCTCTCCACAGCCACCGGCACGATCACGGATAGTTCGAGTGCCGGAAATGGGGGAACTTTGAGAATCCTGAGCGCGATGCCCGCTGCCACCACCGCACAGCTGTTCACCGGCAGCATGGGAATCCAGCTTTTTGGAGGAAACACATTTACCTCTATTCTCTCGAATACATCGAATACCTATTCAGGCGGCACAGTGTTTGGAAATGGGGCAGGCACCACCTTCACACGACTTTTTGCGAGTGGCACGATTGGCTCGGGTTCCCCTGGAGCGCTCACAAGCGGCATCTACGGAACGGGCGCGATCACTGTGGGTGCATCCACTACGGATCGAGTGCAATTTTACATCTTCGCTGCCGCAACCATAAACAACAACCTTGTGATCAATAGTGAGCAAGGCAATGGAGTGAACGAGTTAGGTGCGTTCCGTCTCGAAAGCTCGGGCAATACGATTGCGGGGGCAATCAATGCCAACCTGGCGGATTTAACAATCAACGCCATGAACGGCGGAGGGCGCACGCTAACGATCACTGGAGCCATTTCCGGCAGCTACGGGCTCAATGTCATGACCGCAAGTTCCGGAGGCTTGGAGGTCACCCTCAACAACGCCGGAGTCACCAACAGCTATGCTGGGAACACAACCATCAGCACGGCCAACTCCACATTGACTCTCGGTCGGGCAGACCAAATCGCCAACGGTGCGGGCAAGGGCAACCTCATCATCAACTCCGGCACCTTCAAAATGGGCGGCTACAATGAAACCATCAACGGACTCTCTGGCAACGGCACCATCGACGGGGTGAGCGGCACGCCGACTTTGACGATTGGCGATAATGACACCACCTCCACCTTCTCCGGCGTGATCAAAAACACCTCCGGCTCGCTGGCTTTGACGAAGATCGGCTCGGGCACGCTCACTCTCTCAGGCAACAATACCTACTCCGGCAATACGACCATCAATGGCGGAACGCTCGCCATCGGCAATAACATGACGATCGGTGCCCTAGCCGGCGCTGGCGGCAACCTTTCACTCGGAGCAGGATTCACCCTCACTACCAACGCCTCCACAAGCACCACATTGTCCAGCATCGTGCAAGGCACCGGCAACTTGGCAAAATCCGGCTCCGGCACACTCACGCTTTCCGGCAACAACACCTATTCGGGCGATACTACCATCAATGCCGGAACGCTCGAAATCACCAGCACCGGTCTGCTCGGCGGCGGCACCTACTCGGGGAATATCACCAACAGCGGCACCTTCCTCTTCGGCTCGAACAGCAACCAAACCATCTCGGGCAGAATCAGCGGATCTGGAGCCATCACCAAAAACGGCACCAGCAGGCTGTCTGCCAATATGACAGGTGGCACCATGGGCCAAATCACCGTCAATGGTGGAACATTGCGTTTGAACAATACCGCAACTCTAAATAACGCCAACATACTTATACTTAACAGTCTGACCACGATCAACAACGGTTCGACCCTGGAATTCGACGCTAGTAGCACGGAAGGTCGCGTTAGGATCGCTGGCGGCGTCACCTTTGGCGCCAGCGGAAACAATACATTGGCTTATAATACCTTCAGTGGCACTGGCGGCTCAATGCTTATCCAAGGTTCATAAACTTTCACTACCCTCGGAGGCACGACTAATTATATCACCACCAATGCAGGTGCCTACTTTAACTGTCAAGGTGTAGCGGGTCGATATGCCATCTTCGATGTGGCCGACGGCACGGATGCCACCGACTTGGCGGTGAGCATGGCAGTGGTAGATAGCGGTATCAGAAAAAGCGGAGCCGGCGTGCTGACCCTGAGCGCCAGCAACACTAACATCAATGCCCTCGACATCACCAATGGCACACTGGAGTTGGCCGGGGCGGGGCTCTTAAACAGCGGCGCTTTCTCCGTCGACATCACCAACAACGGCACATTGCACTATAACGGCTCCAACGCCCAAACCCTCTCTGGCAATATCAGTGGCACGGGCGCTCTAACCAAATCCAACACCAGCACTCTCACGCTCACAGGATCTAACTCTTACTCCGGTGCGACGACGCTCAACACCGGCACGATCGTCATCGGCCACGCCAATGCCGCTGGTAGCGGGACGATCACCCAGACCGATGCCACCTCGCTTCTGAAATTCGACACCACCGGCACAATCACAAATGTCATGTCGGTCTACAATGTCCTCGCCACCCAAAGTGCGACCTTGAGCGGTGCGATCACAGTGAACAATGCCACTTGGGACATCGAAACCGGCGACACACTCACCGTCTCCGGCGCGGTCTCCGGCAGCGGCGGCGTGACCAAAAACGGCGGCGGCACATTGATCCTCTCCGGCTCGAATTCCTACAACGGATCGACAGTCATCAACGCCGGCACACTGAACGCCGCCAATGCCAACGCCCTCGGATCCAATAACACCATCCAAGTCAACGGCGGCACGCTGCTCGTGAGTGCCGACGACGCCATCAACGGAATGAACATCACCCTCAACGGCACCAGCACGACCGTGGCTGGTCTGGCTTTTAGCGGAAACTACAGCGGATTGGTGGATAACTTAACCTTGAGCAATAACTCGATCATCGACCTGGGAGAGGGAAGTGTATCCATCATGTTCGATACCATTGTCATGAGCACCTACATGCTCGACATCTACAACTGGACCGGGACGACGCTGTGGGGTGGGGGAACCGGCAACGACACGGACAAAGTTTATTTCGGCCCGGACCTCAGCGACGCCGCGCTGGCGAAAATCAGGTTCCACAGCGGTGCGGTGGGCGTTGGCGACAGCTTCCTCGGCAGCGGCTACGACCTAGGTCTTCAGGCAACGAGCTGGGATCCGGGACTAAGCGGCTACCACATCATCCCCGTTCCCGAACCCGAAACCTGGGCCACCGGCCTCCTGCTCGTGCTAGGCAGCGGTGTCTGGCGCTGGCGGAAGAGAAGCAGGTTCAGCACACAAAGGATGGTGGGCGCTGCGCCGTCAGCGCCTTAAGAGGGTAGGGCGTCCTCGCCGCCGGTTGCCGAAGACCAAACCCATTTCTTCACAAATCAAATGATGATGCACCCCAGCAATCAGACGGCGGCCAAACGATCCTGCCTTTGGTTTTCAATTCACGGGGATTTGCCATGCGCTCCGAAACAGCAGGGGAGCGCCAATTACTACAATGGGCTTTCTCCGTGCCTTGGTGAGAGACCGCTGAAGGCTTAGGCGGCGTCTTTTTCCTGCTTGCGGCGGAGGATGGGGGATTTTTTGCCTTCAACGACGGCTCGGTTGAGGGTGACCTCGGAGATGTCATCGCGGCTGGGGCAGTCGAACATCACATCGAGCATAATTCGCTCGATCATGGAGCGGAGGGCGCGGGCACCGGTGCCTTTGCGGATCGCCTCGGAGGCGAGGGCGCGGAGGGCGTCTTTGGTGATGTTGAGATTCACGCCGTCCATGCCGAGGAGCTTGGTGTATTGCTTCACCATGGCGTTTTTCGGCTCGGTGAGGACCTGGACGAGTTGTTCCTCGGTGAGTTCGTCGAGCGAGGCAACGACCGGGAGGCGGCCGATGAATTCGGGGATGAGGCCGAAGGAGATCAAATCCTCGGGTTCGACTTTTTTAAGGATGTTGGAACGGGAGGTTTCGGAATCCGCACCGATCGCGGGGGCATGAAAACCCATGGTGCGACCGCCGAGGCGGCGTTGGATGATTTTTTCGAGGCCGACAAAGGCTCCGCCGCAGATGAAGAGAATTTTCTCGGTGTTGACCTGGATGTATTCCTGTTGGGGGTGTTTGCGGCCGCCTTGGGGTGGGACATTGCAGACGGCGGCTTCGAGGATTTTGAGGAGGGCCTGCTGGACGCCCTCGCCGGAGACATCGCGGGTGATGCTGACATTGTCGGTCTTGCGGCCGATTTTATCGATTTCGTCGATGTAGATGATTCCCATCTCGCAGCGCTTGACATCGAAGTCGGCGTTTTGGAGGAGGCGGAGGATGATGGTTTCGACATCCTCGCCAACATAGCCGGCCTCGGTGATGGAGGTGGCGTCGGCGATGGCGAAGGGGACATCGAGGACATTGGCGAGGGTGCGGGCGAGGAGGGTCTTGCCGGAACCGGTCGGACCGAGGAGAAGGATGTTGCTCTTCTCGATCTCCACCTCGTCGAGCGCCTCAAGATGGGCGACTCCGGTGAAGGGCTGGGTGAGGCGTTTGTAGTGGTTGTGAACCGCGACAGAGAGAACTTTCTTGGCGGTGTCCTGCCCGATCACATGCTGGTCGAGGAGTTTTTTGATCTCGGCCGGCTTGGGAACGCGGAAGGTGGGCTTTGTTTTTTTGGTCTCTTCTTTGAATTCCTTCTCGATGATGCCGCGGCAGATCGTGATGCAACTATCGCAAATGTAGACACCGGGGCCCGCGATGAGCTTGCGGACTTCGGCTTGGCTCTTTCCGCAGAAGGAGCACATCGTGAGATTGTTTGCGCGGGCCATGAAAGAGAAGTGAGGAGATGATTACTCGGCGGCTTTTTCAGCGGCCTTGACGGCGTCGGGAAGGTCTTTGCGGGACTTCACCACCTCGTCCACGAGCCCGTAGGCCTTGGCTTCGTCGGCGGTCATGTAGTTGTCGCGGTCGGCGTCTTTTTCGACGGTTTCAACGGTTTGGCCGGTGTGGTGGGAGATGAGGCGGTTGAGGCGTTTCTTGAGTTTGAACATGAACTCGACCTGGCGCTCGACATCGCTGGCTTGGCCGCGGGCGCCGCCGGAGACTTGGTGGATCATGATGTCGGAGTTCGGCAGGGCGTAGCGTTTGCCCTTGGTGCCGGCGCAGAGGAGAACGGCTCCCATGCTGGCGGCGAGGCCCATGCAGTAGGTGTTCACATCGCAAGTGACGAACTGCATGGTGTCGTAAATGGCGAGGCCGGCTGTGACCGATCCGCCGGGGGAGTTGATGTAAATGTTGATGTCTTTTTTGGCGTCTTCCATTTGGAGGAAGAGCAACTGGGCGATGACCAGGTTCGCGACATTGTCATCAATCGGCGTGCCGATGAAGATGATGCGATCCTTGAGGAGGCGGGAGTAGATATCGTAGCTGCGTTCTCCGCGGCCTGTTTGTTCGACGACGATTGGGACTAGCATGGTGGAAAAATCAGTTGGTGGCTTGTTGTTGGGCTTCCGCAGGGGCTGAAAGCTCGGTCACGGTAGCATTCGAAAGCACATAATCAAGGGCCTTGGAAATACGGATTTGTTCCCGTAGACGGTTGATTCCGCCTTTGCGGGAGAGGTCTTTTGCAAGCTTCTTGACGGGAATTTGGTTGCGTTCCGCCGTCTCGAAAAGGGCCTGATAAAGTTCGCTCTCGCTCTCTTCGAGTTTTTCCTGCTCGGCGATGCGGAGGAGGACGAAGTTGGCGCGGACGCGCTCGCGGGCGCTCTCGCCAGCGGTTTCGATGATTTGGTCCGTGTGGGACTTGATCTCGTCGTCGCTCATGCCACGGGCTTGGGACTCGGAGACGATGTCTTTGAGAATCGAGCTGGTCTCGACGGCGACAGCCTGCTCGGGGAGTTCGCAAGTGAAAAGGCTGAGGAGTTTTTTCACGGCGGCGTTGCGCTTGGCGACATCGAACTGGTAGTCGGCGGATTCCTGCTGGCGCTCGCGGATTTTTTGTTTGAGCGATTCGAGGGTTGCGCCGGGTTCGATCTTCGCGGCGAGGGCGTCATCGAGGGGCGCCATTTTGCGGGTGTTGATGCCGTGAAGGGTCACGGTGTAGTCCACCTTTTTGCCTTGGATTTCGGGAACGGGAAAAGTCTCCGGGACCTCGAGGGTGAAGCTGCGCTCTTCCTCAAGTTTCATGCCCTCGATGGCCTTGGCGAAACCTGGGATCAGCGTTCCTTCGCTCATCAAAACCCAGCCATTGCGGCGGCCGCAAAGCTGGGCTGGGGCCTTGGGAACGACTTCCGAGAGGAGTTGGCCATCGACCTTGCCCTCGTAAGTCACCACAGCGAAATCCTCCATCGCCAACGCGCGGTCGGTGACAGGTTCGAAGGTCGAGTGGGGATCGCGGAGATACTCGAGGAGTTGATCGACATCGGCCTCGGTGACGGGGCGTTTGTAGGCCTCGAGCGCGAGGTTTTTGTATTCGGGAAGATCGAAATCCGGCATGCGCACCACGGTGGCGCGGATTTTCATGGATTTGTCGGCGGCGATGCTCGACTCGGAGATTTTCTCGATGGCATTGAGGCGGAGGTTTTTTTCCTTCGTGGCCTCAACGACGGCTTCATAGGAGAGGGATTCGGAGACCTCGGATTCGATCTCGCGGCCGTAGCGAGACTCGATCATCGCCATGGGGGCTTTGCCGGGGCGGTAGCCAGGGATGCGGGCTTGTTTTTGGTAGGCCTTCGCGACTTTGTTCCATTCTGTTGTCACGCGATCGGAGGGCAGGTCGATCTCGAGGTTGACGATGCAATTGGGCTGATTATCCAGAGCTACATTCATGATGAGCCCGCCAGAAAAGCAGAATCATTCCGGAGCGGCAACCCGCCACTAAGAAAATTTCGCGGACGCGAGGGCGGTCGCCTTACGGAGACTAGGTTTCCGCTACGCCGTAGAATTTCTCACCGAGGTGGATTTTTTCGCGGCCGTTCGCGGTGCGCCATTTGTTCGAGTCGCGCAGGGAGTAGATGCAGCCGCAGTATTCCTGCTGGTAGAAATGCTCGCGTTTGGA
This sequence comes from uncultured Spartobacteria bacterium, assembly GCA_937919825.1. Classification (GTDB taxonomy): domain Bacteria; phylum Verrucomicrobiota; class Verrucomicrobiia; order Chthoniobacterales; family Terrimicrobiaceae; genus UBA967. The sequence continues at coordinate 33,473 of CALFPA010000054.1, forward strand.
GATTTCGAGCATGCGCTGGGCGCCGCCGCCCTTGCGCCAGTTGAAGGTCCAGTAGGCGAGATCGGGGTATTTCGCCGCCGCGCGCTCGCCGCAGCCGTTGATCTGCTCCATGTCCTTCCAGCGGGAAATGCCAAGGCAGCTGGTGATGACGGGGAAGCCATTCTCATGGGCGTGGAGCGCGGTGCGCTCGAAGCGCATGTCAAAACACATCGTGCAGCGTTTGCCCTTCTCCGGCTCCCATTCCAGGCCCTTCGCGCGCGCGAACCAGTTGTCGGTATCATAGTCGGCATCGATGAACGGAATGCCTTCCTTCTCGGCGAAGCGGATGTTCTCGGATTTTCGCAACTCGTATTCCTCGCGAGGGTGGATGTTCGGGTTGTAAAAATAGATCGTGTAGTCGATGCCCGAGGCCGACATCGCCTCCATGACCTCGCCGGAGCAAGGCGCGCAGCAGGAGTGGAGGAGCACTTTCTTGTGTCCACCAGGCGGCGTGAGGATGGGGCGGTCTGTCATTGTTGGGTGTAACTAAAACTCAGAAGAATTAACCACAGAGGACACAGAGAGCACGGAGAGGAAGGATTTTCATCCAATGAGAGTCCGCTCTCGGGCTATCCGGGCCTTACTTCGCCTTGCCTTGGTTGGCGACGGCGTTCATGGCAGCGGCGATGGCTTCCTGGTCGCCGAGGTAGTAGCTCTTGATGGGCTTGAGATTTTCGTCGAGTTCGTAAACGAGCGGGATGCCGGTGGGGATATTGAGTTTCAAGACCTGCTCCTCGGTGAGGTTGTCGAGATGTTTGACGAGGGCGCGAAGGGTGTTGCCATGCGCGGCGATGATGACGCGTTGGCCGGTCTTCACCGTCGGCGCGATTTTTTCATGCCAGAGCGGAAGGAAGCGATCGACGGTGTCTTTGAGACACTCGGTGAGCGGGAGTTTTTCCTCGGGGATTCCGGCATAACGGGGATCGTGGCCGGGCCAGCGCGCGTCGGATTTTTCCAAAGCTGGTGGCGGGATGTCGTAGCTCCGGCGCCAGACGAGGACTTGGTCGTCGCCGAATTTCGCGGCGGTCTCGCCTTTGTTGAGGCCTTGGAGCGCGCCGTAGTGGCGTTCGTTCAGGCGCCAGTCTTTTTCCATGGGAATCCAAAGCTGGTCGAGTTCGGTGAGGACGCCCCAGAGGGTGTTGAGCGCGCGCTTGAGGACCGAGACATAGGCGATGTCGAACGCGAAGCCTTCCTTCTTGAGGAGTTCGCCGGCGGCCTTGGCCTCGGCGCGGCCTTTGTCGCTGAGCTCGACATCGTGCCAGCCGGTGAAGCGATTTTCTTTGTTCCAGGTGCTTTCGCCGTGGCGGATGAGAACGAGTTTGTGCATGGGTGTTTTGAGATTGAGCGGGGAGCCTAGTGGGATTCCGAGCGTCATGACAAGAATCGGGAGATTCGGTGCTTTCAAGAAACTCCCGCGCCGCGTTCAATCCGGCGCATGAATTTTTCGAGCTGATGGACGCGTTGGATAGAACTGTTGCGCGGTGTGTCCGAGGCTCGGGCGCTGAGGTTGGCGCTGTTTGTCTGGGTGGTATATGCCGTGATCATCGCAGGGATTGTGGCGGTGCAGCCCGATCGGCGCACGGTCACTCCCGAGTATCGCGAGGCTTCGGAAAAGTGGTGGGCCTCCCAACCTGATATTTACACAGAGAGAAACGGTTTTCTCTATCTGCCGCAGGCTGCGATTCTTTACACGCCTTTTGCTTTGTTGCCGAAGCCAATCGGGGAGCCGTTGTGGCGTCTTGTCATGCTTGCCACCTTGGCGGCGGCTCTTTGGATGGGAGCTAAAAAGCTCGGAGGGCAAAAATGCGGTCAGTTTTTTTTGATCGCCACGATACTCGTTTTGCCGTCGAGCTTCGCTAGCGCAAGAAATGGACAGGTGAATATGTTGCTGGCCGCCACCTATCTCTTAGCCGGTTTCAGTATCGCGGCTCGTCATTGGTGGAAAGCGGCGTTGTTTTTTACCATTGCGCTCGCGCTGAAACCGATTTCCTTGGCGCCAATACTCCTTGCTGCGGTGGCGTTCCCTCATTTGATCCTGCCATTGGCTGTCGGCACGGTGTTGCTCGTGGGCCTGACTTTTGCTCACAGCGACCCGAGTTATGTCATCCAGCAATATAAGGATTTTTGGGAGTGCTGCGTTTCGAATGGAGGTCGTCCAACGGGACATTCTTGGTGCGACATAGCTGGAATGTTTCGAACCTTTGGGTGGCAACCAAGTCATGAGCTGATGTGGGTGACTCGAGCCGTTGCTGCGTTGCTGGCGCTGGGGCTTGCGCTGCGGGCGGCCCGAAGGCCTGATCCAATCCGGGCCTCATTGAGCGTGATGCTCGTTGGTGGAATCTATCTGATGCTTTTCAACCCACGCACGGAGACAAATTCCTATGTGATCTTGGCGGCCTTTATTGCCCTGGCGGGGGCCTATGAATTCGTCACCAATCGCTCATCCTTTCGGACTTGGGCGTTTGTGGGACTGGCGATTGTTTTAGGAAGTGAAAATTATGGGTGGCCGATTTTCCCATTAACAAATTTGTGGCTGAAGGCTCTATGCACCACGTGTCTTTTGGTTTGGTTGGTTCCTTCCATTGTGAGGGCCCGGAAACCCCAGCCGTTTTTGCCGCCACTAGATGCCGGTTCCGAAAAGCCTGGCATGGCATAGAGCTAACGGGAGCGGGGTCGCTTTTTCAAAAGCTCGGCGGCTTGTGAAGCCATGATTCGCAGGAGCGAGCGGAGGGCGGCGGGGAGCGAGGTGTGGCGGTTGCGGTTGGGTTCGCGGATCGTGTAGAGGAGAAGCATGCCGAGGAGGGTGGCGGCGGCTTTGAGGAAAAAGCCGAAATGATAGACCGCGATTCCGAGGCCGCGCTGGACGAGGAATTCCTCGAGGAGCGCACCGGCGAGGATCGGGGCCACTCCCATCGCGGTGGAGGTGATCCCGAGATAAATGCTGATCGCGGCCATGCTGCTTTTTTTTGGAACCAGATTGAGTAGGAGGTTGAAGGAGCTCAGGAAGAAGGCGACCGAGAAGAATCCACCCCACAGGAACATCGGGTAAAGGAGCCAGGAATTTCCGGGAGTCAGCACCGCCCACATGACATTCGAGGATTCCCAGACGAGCATTCCGAAAACGAGCACTGGGATGTTCCCGGCGCGGTCGGCCACGCGGCCCCAAAATATCCAACCCGCGACGGCGCTGACTGTGGAAAGGGCTGTGAGCAACGCGAAGACATCGGGGCCAAGGCCCAATTCCTCGAAACAAAATACCGGGCCGAACGGGCTGCTGAAGCCCATCCAAAAATTCGTCCACGCCGAGAAGAGGATGAAAACCGGGAGGCCAGGGGATTGGAGGCATTCCCGGATGGCTGCGCCGAAGCCGGGGGATTCGATGGCGGCGGTGGGGCGTGGGGCGTGAATGGTGTGGAGGGTCAACAAGCCGAAGAAGCGCGAGGTGGCCGCGAAACCGAGAATCAAAACAAATGGCCAGATCGAGTTCGGGAGGAGTTTAAAAACAAGCATCACGAACCCGAGAAAAATCAGTGTGCCGACTGCGATAACCGAGTTGCGCCGGCCCAGATAGCCGCCGCGCAACCTGCCGGGAATCCAATCGCAAATCCATGCGATCCAACCCACCGAACTGAACGCTCCGCTCAGGCTCACAAGGGTGAAGAACACGGTGAAAATCACGGCCACGAGCGTGCCGCCGGTTTGCGGAAGGAAGGGAAGCGAGGCGACCAGTCCAAACCAGAACAGCAGATTGATCCAAGCCATCACGAGCGTGAGGCGCTTCGGGGAGGCGCGGCCGGTGAGAAGAGGTAGCGCCAGCGTTTGCGCGGCGTTTGCCAGAAACGGGAGCGAGACGAGAAACCCGTAAACTGCTTTTTCCAAACCGAACCACTGCGTGAGCAGCGCGGAGAGCACGAATGCACCCGGCATGGCAACAACGCTGTAGGGGGTGGTAAAAATTCCTTCCGCAATTCCCCTGCGGAGATTTTGCCGCGTGCTGATCCTCACTCCTCGATTTCCGGAAAGCTCAATCGACCTCCTCAAACTCGATCGTGGTAAATTTTCCCATGTGGATGACGGCCGTTTCAAGCATTCCGTTTTTCACGGTTTCTATCTTGGATTTCATTTTCACTCGGCGGAGGTCCGCGCCGTTTTTACGGCTGATATCCTTTGTAACAATGGTGGCGCGGTAACGGGTGCCGTCGGGGAAACCTTCTCCCCGAAAATCGCGCCTTGAGTGCGCGTTGTTGTAGATTTTGCCGGTTTGAATGGTGGATGGAATCGCGACTTTGACCCACGCCTTGCCGTTGGCTCCCTCAGAATAGATGAGAATAGTGAATTTGCGTTTCGTCCGGTTCCAAGAGGAGATTTTAAATTGTTCCTTTCCGGTCCAACCGATGCCCTCGACCTTGATGTCGTTGCCCCGCTCGCCGGCGATGGCGTGGCGGATCACTTCGTGGGTGGATCCCCCGATTTGGGAATACCATTTCCAGATGTAGTAATGGAGATGGTTCGGGTCGCGTGGATTCGCGTAGTCGCGGGCATTAAAAGGTTCGGGCGCCTTGAGGAGTTCGATGGCGCCGTCTTTTTCGACGATGTCGAGTTTGGTGGCGAGGATGGCGGATTCGCCGTCGGAGGCTTCGAGGACTTTGCGTGGGTTGATCGAGGCTACGAGGCCATCGTGGTCGCGGCGTTTGGTGAGCCCCATCGACCACCCGCTGGCATTGTCGGACCACGGAAGGTTGATGGTGTTGAGACCTCGTTCGAGGCAACGCCCGAGGATGGTGACGGTCTTATCGTAGGCGTCGAGTTCGTTGATTAGGCGGTCGCCGTTGACATCCGCAGCGTTTCCGGAGCTGTCCCAAACGATCCAAGATTCGGAGGACAGCACGCCTTTGTCGGCGTGGCCGTGTTTGGCGAGTTTCGCGCGGACGAGATCGTAATGATCCCAGACTGCTTTGATGATTTTTCCGTCCATCATGCCGTAGCCGTTGAGGTGGTCGGAGACATTGAGGTTGAGCGAATCAACGAGGGGCATGAGTTCGGCATTCGAGGCGAGGCGTTCGTAGAAATCCTCGAGGGCGACGGCTCCTACGCCTTTGAGCCCATCCAGTTTGGGGCACGCTTCGCAGGGCGAGGTTCCGCCAGGGGAAATCAGGACGGGCTGGGCCGGATGTTCGTTGTAGATGGACCGGATCGCCTTGGCTCCGGGGATGAACATTTCGGAGATGAGGAAGTCGATGTTGCCGTCTTCCATCATGCTCTTGAGGTTCGCCTCGTGGTGGAGTTGGTAGGATCCGACGCGGCCTTTGAAATGTCTGGCCATACGGGTGACAAATTTTTTGTATTCGCCGTGTTTAGGTTTCCATGGCCCCGCTTTTCCGCTCTGTGAGGCCCAGTCCGGGCAATGCCAGAAGACGAGTTCGACTTGCAGGCCGCGCTTCACGCATTGATCCACAGCGCGGTCGATGGATTGCAGGTAGGAAGACATGTGCCGGTCGTAGTCGGTATTTTCCGGCGCAGGTTCGGCTTGGGCCCAGCTCACCCAAAACTGGGCATAACTGCTATCGCGCGCGATAACGGGGCGTCGGGCGTCGTAGGCGTCGCTGCCGGCAAGGCCGAACGGTTGCCAGCGCACTCCAACTAGCATGTGGTCGTTCGTCCATTCGTATCGGGCAGGTTTCCGCAGAGGCTCCCCGATTTGCGCGGGCTGCGTCTCGCCGGGCTCTAGAACCTGCTTGGGAGCGCAGGAGGCGAGCAATAGCAAAAGGGCGAGTGCCGGGGACCCCCAGTAGAGAAAACCTTTCATGGCGGGCTCAGGGATGTTTGCCGTAGGCTTTGAGCTCATGCTCGTAGTCCTGCTTGAAGCGCAGGAGGGTCCACACCAGCGTGATGACGGATAAGGCGAGACACGCCAAGCCGAGCCAGGTTTTGCCGATGATGAGTTCCCCGATGCCGTAGATCAGGGCCATGACCATGACCATGCCGATAACCCACGAGACCATCGTGCGGCCGAAGCTTTCCACGGGGTCGTAGGGTTGGCCGAGTTCGCGGATCACGGGCTTCCAACCCATCGGGAAAGGCCGTGCCATGAGGAGGAATTTTTTTAATCCCTCCATCGGTTCCGGCGGCGTGAGCATGGTGACGATGAAAACGGCGACGGTGACGGTGACGAGCGCGAAGAGCATCCGCGCTCCGGTGAGCGAGGCGGCGGTGGAAAAGACCACGCCGTCCGGAAGGTTGAGCAGCGCTGCCATGGGGGCATCGAAGATTTTAAAGACCAGCATTCCGAAAAGAACGAACCAACCGACCAAGAAGCCAGCCATGGCGCCGTAGCGGTTGAGGCGCCACCAGAACCATTGGGCAAAGGCGATGATGATGCCGCCGGCCCCGAGAACATAGGCGAGGGAGAGGAGTTGGAGGATCGAGTCGGCTTTGAGCGAGATGTAGGCCCCGGCTGCGGCGATGAGCACGGTGGCGAATCGACCCATCACGACATAAGTGCCCTCGGAGGCGTCCTTGTTGATGAAGCGGCGGAATACATCGTTCATCAAATAGGACGAGCCCCAGTTGAACAGCGTAGTGATCGTGGAAATGAAGGCCGCCAGTAGCGCGGCGACCAGAATGCCACGAAGACCAATGGGCAGAATCATCATCACCATTTTCGGATAGGCGCTGCCTTGCTCGGCATCGGGGATGTGGGGAATCAGGATCAACGAGCAGAGGGCCACGACGATCCATGGCCAGGGCATGAGCGCGTAGTAGCAGACGGTGTGGAGGAGTTGGGCGCCGCTCGCGTGGTTGGAGTTTTTACAAGCGAGGAGGCGCTGGGCGTTGTAGCCGCCGCCAATCGCGATGCTGATTCCGAGCAACACGAAGGTCACGAGGTCCCAGATCGGCAGTTGGCCGGGCTCGGAGCCGATGGCCGGAATGAGATCGAGGTTGTTGCCCGACCAATGGCTGAGGGCGTGGAGTTTCTCCACCATGACGGCCGGGCCGCCCACGGCGATAACGGACATCACCGCGAGGAGAACGGTGCCAAAGACAGCAAAAATGAGCTGGAAAAAGTCGGCGTAGACCACACCGGAGAGCCCGCCGAAGGTCGAAACAATGATGGCCAAAATGACCACACCGATCGTGACATAGATTCGCATCTCTGGAGGAAACCCGAGCGCCTCGCGCGAGATGGTTTCCATCGCCTTGATGACCCAACCGCAAGTCAGCGGGCACATCACGAGCGCGCCGAATGCGCCGCCAAAGCCCCGCAGGAAGCTGGCAAATCCTCCCCCGAAGCGGGCCTCGACCAGCTCGACATCGGTGAGGAACGCCATGCGGCGCCAGCGGCGGCCGAAATAAACCGCCGTGAGAACCGCCCCGGTGAAGGGCAGGCAAAATTGCCACACGAAATGGATGCCGTGCTCGCGGATCAGCGCGGTGACCCAGATCGGCGTGTCCGCCGCGAAGCTCGTGGCCGTGAGCGAGGCGCCCGCCGCGAACCACGGGAGCGAGCGACCCGAAACGAAGAACGACTCCATGTTCTTTCCGCCGGATTTGGTGAAATAGACCGAGATTCCGACGCTGGCCAACAGCATGAGGACGATGGCCGTGTAATCGAGCCAGTGAAGGGTATAATCCATAAGGTGCAGGGGTGGGGTGTTGAGTCCGAGGAGCTAAGCCCCGTTGCCGGGGCTTGGCAATTCGGTTTTAGATCGATGCCGCGAAGCCGGATTCGTGAAAAACGCCTTCGAGTTTGTGGACCGCACCCTCGGCCGTTTCGACGGTCTCGGTCGGGAGTTCCAGGCTTTTGCCCCGATCGTTGCCAAAGAGGACTCGGCGTTTTTCCCCGGTGAAACGGGCGCGCCACCAGCCTTCGGTGCGATCCCATTCGAGGTCGAGAACTCCACCGCCGCGCAGGCGCATTCCTTTGAGGCTGCCGTGACGCCAACTCCAAGGAAGCGCCGGGAGCAAGCGGAGCGTGCCGGGTGTCGAAAGCGCGAGCATTTCGTAAACGGCCGAGGTGATGCCGTTATTGGCCTCGGTCTGGACGAGAGGGCGCGGGCCCTTGCGGTAGTCCATCGTGATGCCCATGTCGCGAAGGTCGTTGTGGGCGGTGAAGAGGTTCACGCCGACGACGGAGCGGCAGAGGAGTTGCAGGGATTGCAGGGCGCGGCCGGGCTTGCCAAGGCGCGAGTAAATGTGCGCCATGTGCGAGAGCGACCAACCGGTTTGGTCCACCAAGCCGACGACAAGGCGTTTCTCCACCGCAACGCGGCAGGCCTCGAAAAGCTCGGTGTTGTCGGGAGTGATCTCGAAGCCGGGGAAGAGCGGGTAGAGGTGTGAGAGGTGGCGGTGGTGGTAGTTGTCCTTCTGGCGGGGGTCCACCCATTCGGCGATCGCGCCGTCCTCGTTGATGCGGTAGGGCGGGAGCTTTTGGAGCATGCCCTGCCAGCGCTTGGTGTCCTCGCTGTCGCCGCCTTCGACGAGGCGCACGGCTTCGATGAGGTTGCCTAGCAATTCGCGCACGAGGGCGAAATCCATCGTGGCGTCCACGCAGATGCGGGCCGGGTGGCCTTTCGCGGTGACATGGCCAAGCGGGTGGTTCTCCGGCGAGTTGCCGGGGTAGCTGTGGAGGAGACCATCTTTGCCTTCCAAGAGAAAATCTTCGTAGAACCAAGCGACCTCGCGCATGAACGGGATGGCGCGCTTGGCAAGGAATTCGCGGTCGCCGGTGTGGAGCCAGTAATCAAAATAAACCTGCGCGAGCCAGGCGCCGCTGCCGGTCCAGAACTGCACATGCGCCTGGAGATTCTTTTTCAAGCCGCACTCGGGCGACATGTAGAGCGGGGGCAGGATGCCACGGCAGGCGAACATGTTTTTCGCGTTCGTGCGGAAGTCGTCCATGCGCTCTTCGAGTAAATCGAAAACGCCCTCGACGCATTCGGGCAACCCGCCCGGCAAAGCTGGCCAAATAGCCATCTGGAGGTTTTCGTTGAAGAAAAAAGTGCACCACCACGGCGGGAGGTAGTTGCCATTCCAAATGCCTTGGAGGTTCGGCGGCAGGGTGCCTTTGTTCGCGGAGGAAATGAGAAGGTAGCGGCCGAAATTCGCCAGGCGCGCGAGCAGCGCGTCGGGCACATCGCCGCGGTAGGCTTTCATCAAAAGCTCGTCGTTCGAGAGTTCTGAGCATTCCACATCGAGGTCGAGCACGCAGCGGCCGTAGCGCTCACTGTGAATCGCCTCGTGGCGGGCTTGCAGGTCGGTGCGGGCGACGAGTTCGGCGAGTCTTTCGGTCTCGGCTTTCAACTGCTCGGGGGTCGGAGAGATGAGCATGTTGGCGACGATGCGGCAGCCGGGCTTGGGAGTGACGCGAACGGTGTGGCCGCCGATGCGTGAACTTTCCAAATCCCCCCAGTGGGCGACCACGGTGCAGGACACTTCATCGGGACCATCGAAGCGCGAAGCGAGCCAATTGGGGCCGAAGGTCGTCGTCTGGCGGATGTTCAAAGGCTGTTGGCGGTCGGTGTGGTCGATGGCCTCGGCGAGGTCTTGGGGGGTGAACCACAGCATCATCTCGGCGGGCGCCCCGCCTTCCTCGCAGGGGTTGAGGACAAAGCAGGCATCGGCGGAGGAGACAAACGCGGTGCGCTGAAAGTGATGGTTGTCGAGTTGCCAATCCACGCCGGCGACGCCTTTGGAAAAATCGAGCCAGCGGCGGTAGTTGCGGAACGCTCCGGGAATCTCGCGGCGGATATTTAGGACAGGGCCGGGGATGTAGTGCGCGCTGTCGGCGATGTAGCCGAGTTCGCGCCAAGCTTGGCGGTAGACATCATTCGCGGTGGCGAAATCGCCGGCCTCGAGCAGGCGGCGGACCTCGGCGAGAAGGTGGGAGCTTTCGGGGAGTTGTGGCGAGCTGGCTCCGCCAAAGTAGCGCTCGTGGTTGAAAAGAATCCGCTCGTGGGCGAGTCCCCCGAATTGCATCGCGCCGAGGGTTCCGTTGCCGAGTGGTGAGGCGTCCCGCCAGTCGAATGCCGCGCTCTCCATCCACGAGGAGTGGATGCCTTTATATGCCTTTCTTGGAGTCATGTTTGATTTTGGAAAAGTGGGGTTCTACTTCATGGTTCCGGGAATGACCCGGCAAAAATACGCGCCCTGCGGCTTGCCCGAGGCGCGCTGGCCGTCGATGACGGGTTCGAGAAAAAGCTCGCCGGCGGGGAGCTCGACTTCCATGCGAATGCACTCGGTGTCGGCGGGGATTTCAGCAGTGATCGTTTTGCCGGCGAGGTCCAGGCGGGCCACGCCATTCGCGAACGCCTTCGGCTCGGGAGATTCAGCAGGACGCTGGCGGAGTTCGAGGGTGTAGATGCCGGGAGTTTTTACATCGACCAGCCAGCCTCCAATGGCGCCATCGGTGCCCATGTTTTTTTTGCCTTCCTGCCAGCCGAGCAAATTCTCCTGCTCCCATGTGCCACCCGAGAGTTTTTCCTGGGTGGCGCGGCTGGGTTGCCAATCCATGCAGGTGAGATCGACTGGGCCGAGGCCGGGCAAGCCGACAATGAAAGGTTGGATCGACATCGCCTCGGCGCGCACGGAATTCCACCAATCCAGATGTGCCTGGCGGAGCCGGTTGGTGATTTCGGGGTTTGCTGCGGCGATGTTGTTTTTTTGGCCGGGGTCGGCTTCCAGATCATAAAGTTCCTCGCCGTTGACGAGGCTGTAACGCTGGTCGCGGACGGAGGCGTTCAGGAAGGGGAGTTTTTTTTCAGGTGTTCCTGAAGCCCAGCGTGCCACATGGGTGGGCACCACGCGGTCGGACCAATCGGCGGGCTGTTTGCCTGTGAGCAGGATTGGTAGGAGCGAGCGGCCATCGGATTCAGGGAATTTGGAGAGATCGAGCGAACACGCTTGCGCGAGGGTGGGGAGGATATCGTAGAGCGAGCCGAGGGTGTTGACTTTTTGGTCTGCGGGGAAATGCCCTGGCCACGAGAAAACGGCTGGAATCCTGACGCCGCCTTGGTATGCGGAGCCTTTCGTGGCGCGCAGGCCGCCATTGAAATCCCCGGGCCGGGGCGAACCTCCGAGTGCGGAGCCGTTGTCCCCGAGGAAAATGACGATCGTCTCGCGGTCGAGGCCGTCTTTGGCGAGTTCGGCGAGCATTTTTCCGAGTTCGGAGTCGAGGTTCGTGATCATGCCGTAGAATTTGGCGAGGTTTTTCGGCAGGCCCGCGTCGAGGTAGGGCTTGGCCCATTCTTTGCCAATCTGGAGCGGCACATGCGGGGCGTTGAGCGGGAGGTAGCAGAACCAGGGTTTTTTCTCGGCACGGATCCACTTGAGCGCCTCATCGACGAAAATATCGGTCATATAGCCCTTGTAGGGTTTCCACTGGCCGTTCTCCTGGAGGTGGGGGTCGAACATGGTGTTTCCCCAAAAATCGGGGGTCTGGCCCGTGGCTCCTCCGCCCACGAGCAGGGTGTGCTGGAATCCGCGGTCGATCGGGTGGAAGGGGCGGGGATCGCCGAGGTGCCATTTTCCAAAAATCGCTGTGCGGTAGCCGGACTTCGCAAACGCATCGGCCATTGTCGGGACTCCCGCGCGCAGGATATTTCGTCCCTCGATGGTGTGGGTGACGCTTGAACGAAATTCGTGCCGGCCGGTCAGCAATGCCGCCCGCGAGGGCGAGCAGGTCGGGCTGGCGAGAAAATCCGTGAATCGAACGCCCGAGGCCGCCAGAGCGTCGAGGTGAGGGGTTTTCAGGATGGGGTTCCCTTGGAAACCTGCATCGCCGAAGCCTTGGTCGTCGGTCATGACGAGCAGCACATTTGGGCGGGAGGGCTCGGGATTTTCAGCCGCAAACGCGAAGCCTGCAACAGCAATCAATGCGAAAACGGGGGTCAGTAGTTTTTTCATAGGAGGGATCAAGGCTGGGCCGGAGCGGGAGGGTTTGGAGGCGTGGGCGTGGGCGTGGGCGTGGGCGTGGGCGTGGGCGTGGGCGTGGGCGTTGGCGTGGGCGTGGGCGTGGGCGT